>CAZIME010000117.1:0-1563 GCA_964540395.1 uncultured Bifidobacterium sp. | reverse complement strand
GCGTGTCGCTGCGTCCGAAGCCGTCGGTGCCGAGCGGAACGAACGCACGGTTCGGCAGGAAGCGGGCGATCTGTTCGGGCACGATACGCATGAAGTCGCTCGTCGCGACGATCGGACCGGTGCCTTCGCCGAGCAGTCGCTGTACGTGCGACACACGCTTCGCCGCGGTCGGATGGAGTCGGTTCCAGCGCTCGGCCTCGAGCGCGTCCTCGCGCAGACTCTTGTACGACGTCACCGACCACAGGTCGCAGCCGACGCCGTAGCGCGAGAACAACTCGTCGGCGGCGGCACGCACGGCGGTGTGCGCACTTCCCGAGAAGAGCAACGTCGCGCGCAACTTCGCCTCCGGAGCCGTGCTCCACAGGTACGCACCGCGAACGATGTCGTCGGCGACTCCCGCCGGCATCGCCGGCATCGGATGGTTTTCGTTGTACAGCGTGACGTAATAGAACACATCCTTCGGATCGGCGCCGTACATCTCGTGGATGCCGTGGCGCACGATCGTTGCAACCTCGTAGGCGAACGCGGGGTCGTATGCGCGGCACGGGGGTACGGTGCTCGCGAGCAGGAGCGAGTGACCGTCCTGGTGCTGCAAACCCTCGCCGAGCAGCGTCGTACGCCCGGCGGTGGCACCGAGAAGGAATCCGCGCGTGCGTGCATCGGCTGCCTGCCAGATGAGGTCACCGACGCGCTGGAACCCGAACATCGAATAGAAGGTGTAGAAGGGCACCATCGGAACGCCGCGCGTCGAATACGACGTTCCCGCGGCGATGAAGGATGAGAGGCTGCCCGCCTCGGTGATTCCCTCCTCGAGAATCTGACCCGACGTCGACTCGCTGTACGACAGCAGCAGGTCGTGGTCGACGGGTTCGTACTTCTGACCCTGCGCGGCGTAGATCTTCAGTTCGCGGAACAGTGAGTCCATGCCGAACGTGCGGGCCTCGTCGGGAATGATCGGCACGACCCGTTCGCCGAACGACTTGTCGCGGGCGAGATTGCGCAAGAGGCGGGTGAAGCCCATCGTCGTGCTCACGGCCTGGTTGTTGCTGCCCGCCTCGAATTCGCGGAATGCGTCATCCGACGGCAGTTGCAGCGGCCGACGAATCGACGTTCCCCGCTTGGGCAGGAAACCGCCGAGCGCGCGCCGGCGCTCGACGAGGTACTGGTACTCGACGCTGTCCTCCGGCGGACGGTAGTACGGCGGACCGTCGGCTTCGAGCAACGAGTCGGGGATCTCGTCGTTGAGGTGCAGTCGTGAGCGCAATGCGCGCAGCTGATCGACCGTCATCTTCTTGATCTGGTGCGTCGCGTTGCGTCCCTCGATCTCGGGGCCGAGCGTCCAGCCCTTCACCGTCTTGCACAGAATCGCCGTCGGTCGGCCGGAGCCGAGGTTGTCCGACGCAGCCTTGAATGCGGCGTACAACTTGCGGTAGTCGTGCCCGCCGCGCGGCAGCAACTGCAGATCCTCGTCGGACAGGTGTGACACGAGCTCGCGCAAGCGGGGATCGGGACCGAAGAAGTTCTCGCGGATGTAGTTGCCGTCCTCGACGGTGTAGCGCTGGA
>CAZIME010000116.1:0-1637 GCA_964540395.1 uncultured Bifidobacterium sp. | reverse complement strand
CGTGGTAGCCGCGCATCCGCGAGATGATGACGGTTCGTTGCGGGCGTCCGGCGAGAACGTGGGCCTGGCGCACGAGTTTCATCGCCGAGTCGACCGCTTCCGATCCGCTGCCGCAGAAGAACACCCGTGCATCGGACATCGGTGCGAGACCGACGATGCGATCGGCGAGATGATCCGTGATCTCCGTGGAGAACGGGTCGAAGTTCGAGTAGCTCTCGAGCGTCGTCATCTGGCGGGCGACGGCGTCGGCGATCTCGCGACGACCGTGGCCGACCGCGCAGTACCAGAGGCTCGCCATGGCGTCGATGTACTCACGGCCCCCCGCGTCGTACACGCGGGCACCGTCGCCGCGAACGAGGCTGATGAACTCGGTGCGCGTCGGTTTGGTGAATGCGTGCAGATACGAACCGGGCACGCAAAGGACGCTAGTTCGGGGTTGCTCAACTAGCCTGAGCAACGCAATGAAGGGCCTCATCCTGTCCGGCGGTGCCGGCACGCGCCTGCGGCCCATCACCCACACGAGTGCCAAGCAACTCGTCCCGATCGCGAACAAGCCGATCCTCTTCTACGGAATCGAGGCGATGCGCCGCGCCGGTATAGAGGACATCGGCATCATCGTCGGGGACACCCGCGCCGAGATCATGGCGGCCGTCGGTGACGGTTCACAGTTCGGCGTGCGTGTGACGTACATCCCCCAGGACGCCCCGCTCGGACTCGCCCATTGCGTGCTCATCGCCAAGGAGTTCCTCGGCAAAGACGAATTCGTCATGTACCTCGGCGACAACATGCTCGAGCAGGGACTCGAGCGGTTCGTCGCCGAATTCGCCGCCGCGCGCAAGGCGGGTGGTGCACAGGCGCCGGTCGCACAGATCCTCCTGTGTCACGTCGACGATCCGCGCCAGTTCGGCGTCGCCGAGGTGACAAGTGACGGACACGTCGTGCGTCTCGTCGAGAAGCCGAAGGATCCGCCGTCGGATCTCGCGCTCGTCGGTGTGTACCTGTTCGACCCGACGATTCACGACGCCGTGCGCGCCATCGCGCCGTCGGCGCGAGGCGAGTTGGAGGTCACCGACGCCATTCAGTGGCTCATCGAACAGGGCAAACCGGTGCGTCACGAGGTTCTCCAGGGCTGGTGGATCGACACCGGCAAGAAGGATCCGTTGCTCGAGTGCAACCGGCTCGTGCTCGAGGTGCTCGAACCACGCAACGACGGTGATGTCGATGCAGGCTCGCAAATCGAAGGACGCGTCGTCATCGAAGCCGGTGCGACGATCCGCAACTCGCGCATCCGTGGTCCGGTCGTGATCGGTGCGGGTGCAGTGGTCGAGCAGAGCTACATCGGGCCATACACGTCGCTTGGTCGCAAGTGCACCGTCAAGCACTCTGAGATGGAGCATTCGGTGGTCTTGGACGGCTCGTCGATCATCGACATCGAGCGCCTCACGGATTCACTCATCGGTCGTGACGTCGTCGTCACCAAGTCGACGCAGCGGCCGAAGGCACTTCGCCTGATGCTCGGCGACGACTCGAAGGTCGAGCTCGAATAGTGCCCACGATCACCGAATCGACCCTGATTGCGGGCGTGCAGATCGTCGAGCCGACGGTGTTCTCCGACGACCGCGGCTATTTCGTCGAGA
>CAZIME010000115.1:0-1696 GCA_964540395.1 uncultured Bifidobacterium sp. | reverse complement strand
CGGTGGCCAAATCCAACCCGCCACGCTTCGCGAGCATCAACGCTTCGCCCGCCGCCACGAGGTGGATGAAGGCGAGCATGTTCGTGATCACCTTGATCACCGCCGCCTTGCCGAGCGGGCCGATGTAGAGCACCGGATTGCCCATCGCCGCAAGCACCTCCCGGCGCGACTCGAAGAGCGCCTCGTCGCCGCCGACGAGCACCGTGATGTCGCCGTGGGCGGCCTTGTGCACGCCACCCGTCACCGGCGACTCGAGGACGCCGATGCCCCTCGCGGCAGCGAGCGCGCCGAGACGCAGCGTCTCGGACTGGTCGTTCGTGCTCATGTCGACCCATGCCGCTCCGGTGCCCGCGAGCGACTCGAGCACGCCGCCCGGTCCCGCGACGACCGCGTCGATCGCCCGCGGCGACGGCAGACACGTGAACACCGTCTCACGGCCACGACAGGCTTCCGCGATCGTCGGCGCCCACGTCGCGCCCTTCGCCACGATGGGCGCGGCGGCCCGCTCGTCGAGGTCGTGCACCGCGACGTCGTGGCCCGCGCGCACGAGGCTCGACGCGAGGTGCTTGCCGATGTTGCCCAGTCCGATGAATGCGCAGTGCACGTCGGCCCCCTCTACAGCTGGATCCAGGTGGTCTTCAGGTTGGTGTAGCCCTCGATCGAGTGCAACGAACGATCGCGACCGGTGCCCGACTGCTTGAAGCCACCGAACGGAGTCGTGATGTTGCTGCGGTCGAAGGTGTTCACCCACACCGTGCCTGCACGCAACTGGCGCGCGATCTTGTGGGCCTTGCTCACGTCGCGTGTCCACAGTGCGGCGCCGAGGCCGTACTGGGTGTCGTTCGCGATGCGCACGGCTTCTTCTTCGCTCGTGACGCGTACCGAGCCGAGCACCGGTCCGAAGATCTCTTCCTTTTCGATCCTCATGCCGGGCTTCACGTCTTTGAAGATCGTCGGCGGAATGAACACACCGCCGGGCACTGGCTCGACCGGTCGTCCACCGGTGTGGATCTTTGCACCTTCGGACTCGCCGATCTTGATGTAGTCGTTCACGCGATCGAACTGCGTGCGGTCCACGATCGTGCCCATCGCCGTCGCCGGGTCGTAGGTGTCTCCCGGCATGATCGACTTCGACACTTCGCGCACTTTGTCGAGGAGTTCGTCCTCGACGCGTGCATCCACGATGACGCGGGTTCCCGCGTGACACGTCTGGCCGGCGTTGTAGAACACACCCCACGCGATTGCCGATGCTGCGGCATCGACATCGGGCAGATCTCCGAGCACGACGTGTGGCGTCTTGCCACCGAGTTCGAGCGACACGGCCTTGGCATTGCTCTCGGCTGCGTACTTGAGGAAGTACTTGCCGACCTCGGTCGAACCGGTGAAGGCGAGCTTGTTCACGTCCATGTGACGGCCGAGTGCACCACCCGCGGTCGGACCGAAGCCCGGCACGACGTTCAACACGCCGTCGGGCAGTCCCGCCTGCGTGGCGAGTTCAGCAAACAGCAGCGCCGACAGCGGCGACTGCTCAGCTGGCTTCAGCACGACGGAGTTTCCGGCGGCAAGCGCGGCGCCGACCTTCCACGAGGTGATGATGAGCGGATAGTTCCACGGCACGACCGCACCGACGACGCCCATCGGCTCACGCTCGATGAGGGCGACGGAGTCACGCGGGATCGGGGCGATCTCGCCGTAC
>CAZIME010000114.1:0-1737 GCA_964540395.1 uncultured Bifidobacterium sp. | reverse complement strand
GGAAATCACCATCTACGACGACCGCTCATTCACTTTCATCCTCAATCCTCCTCCGACCCCGGTTCTCCTTCGTCAGAAGGCCGGTCTCGAAAAGGCATCGAAGAATCCGGGCAAGGAAATCGTCGGTTCGGTGACCGAGAAGGACGTCGAAGAGGTGGCGAAGATCAAGATGCCCGACCTCAATGCGAACGACCTCGAGGCCGCGAAGCAGCAGGTGCGGGGAACCGCCCGCAGCATGGGCCTTACCGTCAAGGGCTGAGCGCCGGTAACATCACTGGGCGTTCCTTTGGCTCTACGGGCCGCTTGAACGACAGTCAGAAAACTCCGATACACAACGGTTCGCGCGGAACGACCTCGTCCGCCGAACGACTTCACGAGGGAGGCAGTCATGCCAGGAACACACGGGAAAAAGTACGTCGCTGCAGCCGCGAGCTTCGATCGCGACACGTTGCACGATCTTGCCGCAGCAATCGGCAAAGTGAAGACGATGGCCACGGCCAAGTTCGACGAAACCGTCGAAGTCGCCGTCCGCCTCGGGCTCGATACGAAGAAGAGTGACCAGACGATCCGCGGCACCGTGACGATGCCGTCGGGCACCGGCAAGTCGGTGCGCGTCGCCGTTTTCGCCGCCGGAGACGCGGCAAAGCAGGCCCGCGAGGCGGGTGCGGACGTCGTCGGTGCCGACGACCTGGCCGCCGAGGTCGAAAAGGGAAATCTCAACTTCGACATTGCGATCGCGACGCCCGACATGATGCCCCTGGTCGGCAAGCTCGGTCGCGCACTCGGACCGCGCGGCCTCATGCCGAACCCGAAGACGGGAACGGTGACGACCGACGTCGCCCGCGCCGTCGGCGAATTCAAGGGCGGCAAGGTCGAATACCGCACCGATCGTTACGGAAACGTGCACGTGCCCGTCGGCAAGGCGAGTTTCACCGCCGATGCGCTGCTGGCCAATGTTCGCGCCGTTCTCGACGAGTTGCAGCGCGCCAAGCCCGCCGCGGCCAAGGGTCGCTACGTCAAGCGCATCACGATCTCGTCGACGATGGGACCGGGCGTCAAGGTCGATCCGAACCTCGTCGACGCCATCTGATCGCTCGCACTCGGGGCTGAATCACGGCAGAATCGCCCCTTTCGGGGTGGAGCGCCGGGGAGGAAGCCCCACGGAGCGCCGATAGCGTTCCACCGCACAACGCGGGGGAGCAGTCGCTCCTCCCATCACCAACCACAGACATCCGGTTCACTGCTCCGCAGTGAGTAATCGATCTCCCGATCGGCCAGACGAGGAAGGACACGACACAATGTCAGGACAGAGCGCCGAAAAGGCTGCCGTCATCACCGAAGTCCGCGAGAAGTTCGCGGCATCCGGCTCGGCGATCGTCACCGAGTACCGTGGATTGGGCGTCACCGCCCTCGCCAAGTTGCGCCGCTCGTTGCGTCCGCTCGGTGCCGAATACAAGGTGTACAAGAACACCCTCGCCCGTATTGCGGCCCGTGATACCGACAAGGCCAACGTCGAGAGCCTCCTCGTCGGCCCGACGGCGATCACGTTCGTCGATGGAGATGTGTCGGCAGTCGCGAAGGCGCTGCGCGATTTCGCCAAGGAGAACCAGGCTCTCGTGTTGAAGGGCGGTGTCATCGACGGAAAGCTCGTCGATGCAAAGGGTCTGAAGGCCCTCGCCGATCTGCCGTCGCGCGAGACGATGCTCGCCCAGTTCGCCGGCATGCTCCAGGCACCGC
>CAZIME010000113.1:0-1741 GCA_964540395.1 uncultured Bifidobacterium sp. | reverse complement strand
TTGGCGATGTCGACGGCCGTGCGGGCCGCTTCGAGCATGGTGGGACGTGAAATCAATTTGTCGGCGGGCAGACCTGCCGCGGCGAGGATCTCGCGACCCTGCTCGGCATTGGTTCCGTCGAGGCGGATGACGATCGGCGCGCGCAACTCGACGCGGCGCATCGCCTCGACGATGCCCTTCGCCACTTCCTCGCCGCGGGTGATTCCGCCGAAGATGTTGACGAAGATGCTCTTCACATTGCCGTCGGAGTTGATCACTTCGAGTGCCGACGTCATGAGTTCGGCGTTCGCACCGCCTCCGATGTCGAGGAAGTTCGCCGCTTCCCCACCGGCTTGCTTGACGACGTCGAGGGTGCTCATTGCAAGACCGGCACCGTTGGCGATGATTCCGACACTGCCGTCGAGACCGATGTACTGCAGGTTCTTCTCGCGGGCGAGCTGCTCACGCTCGTCGAGTTCCTCGGTGGCGCGGTACTCCGCCCACTCGGGATGACGGAACGCGGCATTGGCGTCGAGGCTCACCTTGGCGTCGAGGGCGTGCACTTCACCGGTTGGCTTGAGAATGAGCGGGTTGATTTCGGCGAGGTCGCAGTCACCCTTCGTGAAGCAGTCGTACAACTGGACGAGAATCTTCGCCACGCCGTCGAGCGCCTTCGCCGGGATCCTCGCACGCTGCGCGGCGTCACGGGCGACCGCTTCGCTGAGACCGGCGAGCGGGTCGACGTGCAACTTCACGATTGCATCGGGGTCCTTCGCCGCGACTTCCTCGATTTCGACGCCTCCCTGTGCAGACAACATGAGAAGGTGCTTCTTTGCGGCACGATCGAGCGTGAACGACGCGTAGTACTCCTCGGCGATGTCGGACGCATGTTCGACCCACACCCGCTTCACGAGGTGGCCCTTGATGTCCATACCGATGATGTTCCCCGCGTGATGACGCACCTCGTCGGCGTTGTTGGCCAGCTTGATGCCGCCCGCCTTTCCGCGACCACCCACCTGCACCTGCGCCTTGACGACGACGGGGTAACCGGCCGACTCGGCGACCTTCACCGCCTCGTCGACGGTGTGGGCCACTCCACCCGCCGACACCGGAATGCCGAACTTGGCGAAGTACTGCTTGCCCTGATACTCGAACAGGTCCATTAGTTGCTCACTTTCTCTCGCTCGTCGAGCGCCTTCTCCAGCCATCCGGCAATCGTCGACAACGACGAACCGGGACCGAAGATTTCGCTCACACCTTGTTCGCGCAAAGCGCGCGCATCGGAGTCGGGAATGACGCCGCCACCGAAGATGAGGACACCTGCAAGTCCGCGCGCACGCATTTCGTCCATGACGCGGGGAAACAGCGTGAGGTGCGCACCCGACAACAAACTCAGGCCGACGGCATCGGCGTCTTCCTGCAGCGCGGTTTCGGCGATCTGCTCGGGCGTCTGGTGGAGGCCGGTGTAGATCACCTCAAAGCCATGGTCCCGTAACGCACGGGTAATGGTCTTGGCTCCACGGTCGTGGCCATCGAGGCCCGGCTTGGCGACGACGATGCGGTACGGACGCTTCACGGAGACCGAAGCCTACGCAGGCACGGCCCCCGGGCTGAAGTCCGCGCAGGGGTAGCCGCTGCATTCCGGGCTCTCCACCAGATCCCGATGTTGGGGTGCCCGAGTTGGGCCACCCGGCGTTGCGATCCCCGAGCGGTGAACAATCAGCGGCCGAGCAAACGGGCGAGAAATCCGCCCGAACGGCCC
>CAZIME010000112.1:0-1991 GCA_964540395.1 uncultured Bifidobacterium sp. | reverse complement strand
TCAAGGCGATGAAGAGCGTGTCGGGAACCTTGAAGCTCGACCTCGCCCAGTTCCGCGAGCTCGAGGCGTTCGCCACGTTCGGTTCCGAACTCGACGCGATTTCGAAGGCCCAGCTCGAGCGCGGTTACCGCCTCGTCGAATTGCTGAAGCAGCCGTTGAACAGCCCGATGCCGGTCGAGGAACAGGTCGTATCGATCTTCGCCGGAACGAAGGGCTATCTCGACGACCTGCCGGTCGCCGACGTGCGCCGCTTCGAGAACGAGTTGCTCGCGCACATGCGGTCACGCCACTCGAGCACGCTCGCCGGCATTCGCCAGGATCCGAAGGCCGACGTGCCGAAGGATCTCGGTGACATCATCAGCGCGTTCAAGAAGGAATTCAAGACGACGGCTCAGAGTGCGGCAAAGGCCGACCCGACCGCCGTCGATGCCGGCGAACTCGGCGACGCCGCGAGCAAGAAGACGCTGGCGACGGAATAAACGGGGAGCGGTAACGGACGATGGCTGGCGGTCAGGAGCGCATTCTTCGCGGACGGATTCGATCCGTTCAGGCGACGAAGAAGATCACGCGCGCGATGGAGCTCATTGCTGCGTCGCGCATCGTGAAGGCGCAGCAGCGCGTGCAGGCCGCCGTGCCCTACAGCGAGCTCATCACGAACGTCGTGAAGGATCTCGCCGCGGGCGGTGCCGGTGCCGACTCGCCGTTCCTCAAGCCGCGCGCCGACCTGAAGCGCACGTGCTACGTCGCGATCGTCGCCGACCGCGGACTGTGCGGCGGTTACAACGCCGGCGTGCTTCGTGCCACCGAGGGCGAGGTGAAGGCCGACGTGTTGAAAGGTCGCGACTATGCAATCGTGCCCGTCGGGCGCAAGGCCGAGAGCTATTTCCGCTTCCGCGGATACTCGCTGAAGCGTGGTTTCGCCGGGTTCTCCGACGCGCCGAAGTACGACTCGGCGAAGGAGATCGGCATGTACGTCACCGACCTCTTCCTCGCCGGAGAAGTGGATCGTGTCGAGCTCGTCTACACACGTTTCGTCTCGTCCGGAACGCAGGAGGTCGTGCGTCGACCGCTCGTGCCGCTCGAAACCGAAGTGCTCGCAGGTGGCGATGCCCGTCCCGCCGGCGGTGGCAGTCAGTACGAATTCGAGCCGGACGCCGACGCG
The DNA here is from genome assembly GCA_964540395.1 of uncultured Bifidobacterium sp. Classification (GTDB taxonomy): domain Bacteria; phylum Actinomycetota; class Acidimicrobiia; order Acidimicrobiales; family Ilumatobacteraceae; genus F1-60-MAGs027. The sequence goes on along the minus strand of CAZIME010000112.1, from coordinate 829 downwards.
ATCCTCGGGTCGCTGCTGCCGCGCTACGTCGAGGCCCGTGTGTACGCGGCGCTGCTCAACGCGGCGGCGAGCGAGCACGCGTTCCGCCAACGCGCGATGAAGTCCGCCACGGACAATGCCGAAGAACTCATCAAGAACCTGTCGCGCACGATGAACCGCGCACGACAGGACTCGATCACCACCGAGATCATGGAGATCGTCGGTGGTGCCGAGGCGTTGAGCTCGGACAATTAGAACAACGACTACGAAGACGCAGAAATCAAAGGAGCAACGATGACAGCAACGATGAACTCCACGGATCGCAAGGACGGCCGTGTCGTCGCGATCGCCGGACCGGTGATCGACGTCGAGTTCCCGCGCGGTTACCTGCCGGAACTCAACCAGGCACTCGAGTTCACCGTCGAGGTCGACGGCACGCCGAACGTCATCCTTGCCGAGGTTGCCCAGCAGCTCGGTCACAGCCGTGTCCGCGCGGTGTGCCTGAAGCCGACCGACGGTCTGCGCCGCGGAACGACCGTGCGCGACACCGGTCGTGGCATCACGGTGCCCGTCGGAAACAAGACACTCGGTCACGTGTGGAACGTGTGGGGTGAGGTGCTCGACGGCAACAACGACGACTTCAAGGACGTCGAGCGCTGGGAAATCCACCGCCCGGCCCCGGCATTCGACACCCTCGAGCCGACGAAGCGGATGTTCGAAACGGGCATCAAGGTCATCGACCTTCTCACGCCGTACCTCGCCGGTGGAAAGATCGGTCTGTTCGGTGGTGCGGGCGTCGGCAAGACCGTTCTCATCACCGAGATGATCAACCGCGTGGCATCGAAGCACG
>CAZIME010000111.1:0-2025 GCA_964540395.1 uncultured Bifidobacterium sp. | reverse complement strand
CTCGTTGATGACGACGAGGAACGTACCGTCGCACGCTTGTTCGATCTCATCCGTCTCGGGGTCGACGATGACCGTCGCCTTGCCGTACTTCTCGCGGTTCCATGTGTTCGCCCATACGAATGGGTCTTCCACCCACACTCCGATACCGAACGCCGCACCGATGAACAACGGTGAACTGCCGAGCATCGCGATGCGCCACGGCGCACCGCCCGACTTCGACTCGATCCACACGTCGTTCTCGTCGTCTTCGGTGATCACCGCCTTGTACCCCACCTCGCGCACCACCTCGGCCATCAACTCCGGTGTCCACAACACGTCCATCTCCGCCATCTCTGCCCTCCTCGTTACCGTCGTGACGTCAGCACCCTCTCACAGGGGTGTACCAGGGATGGAAAGGGCACCGCATCGGCGCCGGTGACACCGCAGGGGAATCCGCGGGGGAAGGCGCATCGGCACCCTCGGCCCATGACCACCACCACTCACACCGCCATCAGCCCGATCGAACGTCTGCAGCGCGAATGGACGCAACTCAACCGCCGCCCGAGCACCCTCACCCGCGTCGACATGTGGGAGTTGCGTTCGTTCCCCTACCGCAGCCTCGACGAAGTCCTCGCCGACGTCGGCTACTGGGGCGACACCACTGACGACGTCGCCGATCATCTCTTGTGGCGTCTCGTGAAGATCGCGCGCAACGACGACCTCGCCGCGCGCATCGTGCTCCAGCGCATCCTGCCGCCGGTGATGGCGATCATTCGCCGCCGCTATCGGGTCGAGAACCAGCCGATCAACGACGTCGCGACCACGGTCATCTCCCATGCGTGGGAGGTCATCCGCACGTACCCGTGCGAACGTCGTCCGCGCAAGGTCGCCTCGAACCTCGTGCGCGACACCGAATACCACGCCTTCGTGCGCCCGCGGCGTCGCCCCCGTCCGCTCGACAACACCGTGCCGCTCACCGAACACAGCCATCCCGTCGCCGCACCATCGACGCACCCGGCGATCGAACTGCGCGGTGTCATTGCCGATGCTCGCCACGACGGCCTCAGCGACCGCAGCCACGCGATCATCTCCGAGCTCGCCCACGATGCGAACACCGCCGTCGTTGCCGCCCGGCTCAACGTGTCGCCCCGCACTGCGCGCGTCTGGCGACGCGACGCGCTCAACGAGCTGCGAGCACTGACGCGGTCTGCGGGGTGAGCTTCGTGCGGCGCAGCCGCAGGCTGTTCATCACGACGAACACGCTCGAGAACGCCATCGCCAAGCCCGCCCACATCGGGTTCAGCAGGCCGAGCGCGGCAATCGGAATCGCCGCGCTGTTGTAGAAAAAGGCCCAGAACACGTTCGCCGAAATCGTGCGCAAAGTCGCCCGCGACAACAAGATCGCATCCGACACCAAACGCAAATCACCGCTGACGATCGTGAGATCGCTCGCGTTCATCGCCACGTCGGTTCCCGTTCCCATCGCGATGCCCACGTTGGCCTGCGCCAACGCCGCTGCATCGTTCACGCCGTCACCCACCATCGCCACCGCATAGCCGCGCTCCTGCAGGTCGGCGACGACGCGCACCTTCTCCTCGAGCAACACGCCGGCGATGACGTGCTGCTCGTCGGTCTCGATACCGACTTGTTCGGCGACGGCCATCGCCGTGCGGCGGTTGTCACCGGTGAGCAGCATCGGGCGCAAACCCAGATCGCGCAGTGCCGCGATCGCCGCTGCGCTGTTCGGCTTCGGCCGATCAGCCACCACGCACACGCCCTTCACCGCACCACCGATGGCGACGAGCACGGCGATGTAACCGTCGCCGCGGGCCGCAGCCATTGCCTCGTTCATCGCCGCGGGCACCAACGACAACCGTCGGCGCATCAACATTTCACTGCCCACCGCCACCGACATTCCGTCGACGACACCGGTCGTGCCCATGCCCGGCACGTTTGCGAACTCGCTCACGTCGCTCAACCGACCCAGCTCCGACTTCGCCGCCGTCGCGATCGCCTTGGCGACGGGGTGCTCGCTCGCGTGCTCGA
>CAZIME010000110.1:0-2076 GCA_964540395.1 uncultured Bifidobacterium sp. | reverse complement strand
AGACGTCGTCGCTGCCCGGTGCCGGATCCGCACCGTCGGCGCGCATGGCATCCCGAGCCGTGAGTATCGCCGGTGACGTGACGGGGCAATTGCGCCGTCACCGACCGCCGATCGTCGCCCGAGTCGAGGGATCGTCGACCCTGCTCGACCTGCGCAGCGTCTCGCCACTCGACGACGACGTGATCATCGCAGCACTCGTCGGTGCGGCGAACGACCGCGCCGCACGCGGCGACGCGTAAGGCTCGGGACATCGGGCGCGACGATGGCGATCATCGCCACGGCGGGTCACGTCGACCACGGAAAGTCCGCGCTCGTCCGCGCACTGACGGGTACCGACCCCGACCGCTTCGCCGAGGAGAAACGTCGCGGTATGACGCTCGATCTCGGCTTTGCCTTCCGGGACGTCATCAACCCTGATGCGCGCGACGGTGGCGGGGTAGTCGAACTCGAGTTCGTCGACGTACCCGGTCACGGCGACCTCGTGCGCACGATGGTTGCGGGAGTATGGGCAGCCGACGTCGTGCTGCTCGTCGTCGACGTGCACGAGGGGTTGCGTCCGCAGAGCGAGGAGCACCTCGCGATCGCCGAGTTGCTCGACGTGCCGCACCTCGTCGTGGCGCTCACGAAGTGCGACGATCGATCGGGGGGTGGCGAATCGGGTGACGGTGACATCGCCACGGTCGTCGCGACGCGCACCGGAGAAATTCGCTCCCGCCTCGCCGCCACGCCGTGGACCGACGCGCCGATCATCGCCACGTCCGTGCATGACGGTCGAGGCCTGGAAGACCTCGTCGCCACACTTGAGCGACTCGTTGCCGCCGGTACGACACGTCCCGCTGCCGACCTCATCGTCACGCCGCGGCTGTTCGTCGACCGCTCGTTCGTCATCGCCGGTGCCGGCACGGTCGTGACGGGAACCCTGCGTGACGGACCTCTGTCGCGTGGAGACGTACTCACCGTCGTGCGCACCGGGCGCACGGTGCGGGTGCGGGAAGTCGAGCACCGCGGGTCGGTGCACGAGTCACTCGCCGCGCATCATCGATGTGCGGTCAACCTCGCCGACGTGGCCGCTGAGGACGTCGGTCGCGGAGACGTGCTCGTCATGCTTGACACATGGTGGCCTGCAACACGATTCGCGGCATCGATCACGTGGTTGGTCGACGAACCGCCGACCTCGGGTCGGGGCAGTCTCATGCTCCACGTCGGGACGACCGCCGTGCCCGTGCGCGTGATGCGGCGACGCCGCGACGCGTCCACCGACGAGGTGCTGGGCCGCGACACGGGAGATGCAGTGCTGCGCGTCACCGAGCCGCTTGCACTGCGGCCCGGTGATCGCGTGATCATTCGCGACAGTGGCCGCAACGCAACCGTCGGTGGTGGCGTCATCCGCGAAGTCGATCCCGTGACGTCACGTGCGGGTGCGTGGCGGCGTGCGGCCGACGAACGGCGCCGCACGATGCGCAGCGTCGCCGCGAACGTCGGGGAGTGGATCGTTGCCCCGGCCGTCGTCGATGCAATGTGCACGTCGCTCGAGCAGCGACTCGAGCGCGACGGCAGCATCGAACTTGCGGCACTCGACGAACACGAGCGTGCCGTGGTGCGCGACATGGTCGAGCGACGAGCCGCGCAGGGATGGACGCTGTCACACGGTGTCGTGCGCCGTGGTGACGGACTGGATGACGCCGAGCGGCGCGTTGCCGAGGAGGTGCGCAGTGCAGGGGTGACGGGGCCCTCGGCTGCGTCACTCGACAGGGCGGTGGCGCGGCGCCTCGTCGCCCGCGGCGACATCGTCGAGTGCGGCGGAATCGCCTTTCACCGCAGCGTCATCGAGGGACTCGTGCCCGTCGTACGCGAGCTGCTCGCCGCATCACCGACCGGCTTTACCGTGGCGCACCTGCGCGAACGGCTTGGCATCACCCGTAAACACGCCGTGCCGCTCGCCGAGGCACTCGACGCAACGGGTGTGACGCGACGCAACGGCGACGTGCGAGTCGCGGGCGCTGCCGGCAGCGGCACGCCCGCGCCGTGAATGATGGCGGAGGTGGACGGGAATCGAACCCGCCGAACGACGTGAGT
>CAZIME010000109.1:0-2104 GCA_964540395.1 uncultured Bifidobacterium sp. | reverse complement strand
TCACGAGCTTTTCCTTCGTCGGGGCATCGTCGGCTGAAAAGTACACGTTGCCGACGACGCGCGATGCGCGCGCGGGAAGACCGAGCAGGTCACTTGCCGCCGGTGACTCGGTCGCCACGACGACGGCTCGTGCCGTGATGTGTTCGCCGCTCGAGGTCACAACCGACGTGCCGTCGATGGAGGCGACTCGCGTGTTGAGCCGCACGGTGTCGGGCTTGAGCGAAGCGGCGAGGTGTTCGGGCAGGCGCTGCATGCCGCGCGCGGGCACAACACTGTCGCCGTCGGAGAGCGAGCGGAAGATGATGTCGAACATGCGGCGAGACGTTGCCAGGCTCGGGTCGAGTTGGATGCCGCCGAAGAGCGGACGGAAGAACCGCTCGATGATCTTGGAGGAGAACCCGAACCCGCGCAGTGCGACGATCGTGGAGATGTCGTTGCCACGCAGCAACTCGTCGTGACGAATCCTTCGGGCGCGCAATCGCAGTGCAGCGACGCGCACCTTGTCGCCGAGGGTACCGATGGGTGCGAGCGCACTCGCGACCACCGTCGCCGGCGCGCGGAACGGATCGCTCACGACGTGGCCCTTGCCGTTGCGCCACACGAGTGCACCGGGGTCGAATGCGCGCAGGTCGAGTTCGTCGAGATTCACCTGGCGACGCAGTTCGGGATATGCAGTCAACATCACCTGGAACCCACGATCGAGGAGGAAGCCATCGACCTCGTCGGTGCGCACGCGACCGCCGACTGCATCTTGTGACTCGAGCACGACGACGGAATGTCCCGCGCGTTGGATCGTGCGTGCGGCGGTGAGACCTGCAAGACCCGCGCCGACGATGACGACGTCGACGGTCGAGCCGGGAGTCGTCATTTGTTCAGCAGTGCGCGCAATCCGATGTCGAGCGTCGGATGGGCGAACTCATAACCGCTCGCGAGCAAGGCCTTGGGCATCACGCGCTGGCCGGTGAACAGCAAGGCGTCGGCGAGCTCTGCACCGAGCAGGATCTTCGGGCCGAACGACGGGATCGGCAGGATCGCCGGTCGTCGCAACACCTTGGCGAGCACGGTCGTGAACTCCGAGTTCGTCACGGGTGACGGGGCGGTGAGATTGACGGGACCCGACACGTTCGCGGTGAGCAGGTGCTCGATCGCGCCGATCTCATCATCGAGGGTGATCCAGCTCTGCCACTGCTTGCCGTTGCCGAAGCGACCACCTGCACCAATGCGGAAGGCGAGCAACAACTTCTTCAGCGCGCCACCGCGCGGCGTGAGCACGATGCCGGTGCGCAGGAACACGGTGCGGATGCCGGCATCGATCGCGGGCTTTGCCGCCGCTTCCCACTGCTGGCAGACGTCCACGAGGAATCCGCTGCCGTGACTCGAGTGCTCGTCCAGTTGTTCGTCCGCGCGCGGGCCGTAGATGCCGATCGCGGATCCCGACAGGAACACCGATGGCTTGCGCGACAGCGACGCGATGGTGCGGGCGAGCAGCGCGGTCGTCGCGGTGCGGCTCTCGAGGATCTCGCGCTTGTAGGAGGGGGTCCAGCGCTTGTCGCCGATGCCCGCACCGGAGAGATGAATGACGGCATCGGTGCCTTCGAGTGCGCTCGCATCGAGCACGCCCCGCGCGGGATCCCAGAAGAGTTCGCCCTGGCGGGCCTCGCGGCGCACGAGGCGGGTGACGGAATGTCCGCTTGCGCGCAGACGCTCGACGAGTGCCGTGCCGATGAGACCGCTTGCGCCGGAGATGACGATGTTCATGGTCTCAACACTACGACCGGTACACACACGGCCAGACACCGTGCGGGAAAGACTTACTTGTTGGCGAGTGCCTTGGTGAACGACTCACGGTCGAAGTAGTCGCGCCACAGGGCGATCTTGCCGTCGCTCACGACGAACAACCCCGCGATGTCGATTTCGATCCAGCGGCCGTCGATTTCGAAGCGGTCGGTACGTTCGTTCATCACCACGCCGTGGTTCATGTCGCCAGTGGCGACTTGGTGGTGCACGAGCCACTCGACCTTGGTGGCGGCGGCGATGAAGTCAGAGAGGATCTGGGTCATCGCCTCGCGCCCGAATAGCTTGGTGATGGGCACGTTGTCGTATT
>CAZIME010000108.1:0-2133 GCA_964540395.1 uncultured Bifidobacterium sp. | reverse complement strand
AAACAGCGTGATGCCATCCGACCAGGTAGTTGCACACAGTCACTCCAGAACAAGCAATCCACGGAGGCTGCAATGTCGAATAACGATGTCAAGCGACTCGAAATCCACACACGACTCACCGAGGTGCTCGGCACCAACGTGGCGGACCATCTGATGGACTACCTACCTGCGGTCGGGTGGCAAGACATCGCCCGCGGATCCGATCTGCGTGCGTTATCGGAGAAGATGGATGGGAAGTTTGCGGCTCTCGACGGCAAGTTTGGACAGATCGATGGTCAATTCAAGGCTGTCGATGCTCGAATCGGCGCAGTTGAAATGCGGATGAGCGACCTCGGATCACGGATCGACAACCTCGGTCGAACATGGTGGGCGGTCGCCAGTGTCAACTGGGCCCTGACGATTGCCCTCATCGGAATCGTGCTCGGCTCCCGCTGACGATGACGGAGCGGGTCAGCCGAAGGCGCGGATAGCGCGCACGCGGAAGGGGCGCGGAGGCTCGCCACCGGCGCGCTGCTTCTGATTTCCCGCCAGCCACTTCTCGCGATCGAACTGCTGGCCGTCGATCCAGTACTGAGACCACGCCGTTTCGTTGTTGTACTCCGACGACGTCCAGTAGTAGCCCTTCTCAAAGCCCCACGAGTTGATTCCTGCGAGATCCTGGTCGTTCATTGCGAGGACATTGAAGAGGGTGTCGAGCTCGTCCTTGCTCGGCAGGAACCAGTCGGTTTGGCCGCCGCACTCGAGCGCGTCTGCATATCCGGCAGCCGTCGCTGCGACCGCCGCGGCAGGAAGCGCCCCGTGCTGCTTGACGATGAGCGCGGTGTTCTGCTTGCCCATGCCGAGAGCCTTCGATTGCACTCGTTGGCGCGCAGCCGTAGCCCACGTCGGATACAGCAACGGGAGCTGTCCCGTGCCCTTCTTCCCGGCCGCCGCATTACGCCACACCTTGCCGACACCCTCGCACTGCGCAGGCGCCATCTCGAGCCATCGACCCCACGGCTGCGAGGAACCGGCGTCGTAAAACACGAGACCGCCACCGGGGCCGATTTCGCCGACGGCGCAGTATCGGCCCGACGAGCAATTGGTATTGCTGAAACCACCGAATGCAGGAATCGCCGGTGGAGCCGATCGCGGCGGCAGCGTCGTACCAACGGGCGCGAACGGGCGCACGAACGGGAACAACATGCGCTTGGGCGCAAAGTTCGACCCCGTGTGTTTCTGCGACTTCGTAGACGTCTTGTTGCCGGTGAGTCCACGGATGATGCCGTTGGCATCGGTGAATTGCGTTCCGTCGTGGAACAGTTGGTACCAGGCGAACGTGTCGGAGGCTTCACTCGACGTCCAATAGGGATCGCCCGAGATACCGGTGCGGAACGCCGATACCAGCGGGGACTTCGACGTGGTGATGTACGTGTACAGCGCATCGAGTTCATCCTTCGACGGCACCGACCACGTTCGCTCGGTCTTCGTCGGCAGGTTCGGTGTGCGCGATGACGGCGAGTTGCCCACGAGTTGTCGCCAGAACTCCGACTTCGACACGAGAATGTCGGTGTTCAATGCTCCGTAACCAATTTGCTTGCCGAGGATGCGTTGGATCTTCGCGTCATTGCCGGTGTGAGCAATGACGGACGTCCAACTTGCAGAGACGACCAGGCTCGGATTCCGGAGAACCTCGAAGTACTGACCCCACCACTGCGGAGTCGGTGCGACATAGAAGACGACTCCGCCGGCGGGGCCGGTGTCGCCGAGTGCGCACGTGCCGCCCTCCTGGCAAGACGGTGCGGCACTCACCGGAGCGGGCGTAACGACGCCCGACACGACCGTGGTGGCAAGTAACGCACTGACGATTCCGACGACGATTCGCTTCATCGACGACTCCTCCCGAAGTTGTACTCAGGCTACGAGTAGTTCGGCACGAGGGGCTGGCGTACTTCTCCAAGGGGTACAGCTCCCCTTACCGTGAGAGCATGACGTGGCGCACCGCCGGATCGGCCGCCGCGATCGTTCTCGTCCTTATCTATGCGTTCGGGTCGGGGCTGTGGGTGCAAACCGGCGACGGCTGGTACCGCTCACTCGTGCGCCCGCCGTGGCAGCCACCCGACGTCGTGTTCGGTCTCATCTGGCCGTACAACT
>CAZIME010000107.1:0-2142 GCA_964540395.1 uncultured Bifidobacterium sp. | reverse complement strand
AACCCTCTGATCCGAAGTCAGATGCTCTATCCATTGAGCTACGAACGCTGGTGAGGCGTCACGCTATCTACAGTGCGCGGACTACACCGACGGGTTTGCCGTGTCCGAGGATCGGTTGCTCCCACGTGGCGGGATCGACTCCGGTGATGTCGACTCCGAGTCGTTCGAGCGCGGCGCGCATCACCGGCGGTCGTGCACGGTTCGCACCGTCGGCGATCTTCAGCGCAACGGCGCGACCATCGGGCAGCGCAACGGCGTAGACCGCTTCGGCACCGTCCTTGCCGATCATGCCCGGAACACCCTGTAAGAGTCGCGTGATATCGCGTGTCGGGCCGCCGAGCATCTCGGGGTGACGGCGAATGGCGTCGGCAACGGTGCCGGCGGGAGTGGTGGGGCCTGCCATCGCGATCGTACGGAAGGCGCGGGCGAGACCGATCAGCGACAGGGCGTGTGCCGGCGCGCCGCAACCGTCGACACCGATGTGCGCGGCGGCTTCACCCGCGAGAGAAGGAATGACGTCGGTGATGCGTTGCTGCAGTGGATGATCGACGTCGAGGTAACTCGCATCCGTCGGCCAGTCGTTGATGCGGCAGGTGAGGAGCATGCCCGAGTGCTTGCCGGAGCAGTTCATCTGCAGCGACGAACGTTGCCGTCCGGCGCGAATCGCCGCTTCGGCCTCACTTGCATCAAGGGGATAATCGGCGAGGTTTGCCAGTGCCGAATCGGTCATGCCTGCGCGACCGAGAATGTCGGTGACGGCGGTGAGATGTTCGACGCGACCGTCGTGGCTCGCACATACGACGGCGAGAAGGTGATCGGGCAATGTGAGACCCGACGCAACCATTGCGGTTGCTTGCAGGGGTTTCATCGATGAGCGCGGATACACCACGGTCGAGGGATCACCGATGCTGAATGCGACCGAGCCGTCACGGTCGAGTGCGACGAGCGCCCCGTAATGCAACGATTCGACGATGCCGCTGCGCGTCGTGACGGCGATAGGTGCGAAGCGTTCGGTCATGGTGTCCCGGCCCGACGGACGACGGCGAGGTTGTAGAAGCGGATCGTTCGCGAGTCGCTGCGGGTGATCGTCACCCTCAGGCGGCATGTCCCGGGTGCGACGAAGCGAAGTCGCTTGCTCGACAGGACGCTGCACGAGCGGCGACTCGTTGCCGTCGGGCTGATATCGGTGCGGGCAACTCCGTCGAGGTCGATGTTCAGTCGGGTGAGCAACGGTCGGGGTGCAATCGTCGAGTTGACGTTGAACACGGGGGTGGTGAACGTGCGCAGATCGCTGGTCGACGTGCCCCATGCGCCGTTGGCTCCCATTCGCCAGAAGTACGTGGTGTTGGGCAGCATGCCGGTGATCGGCACACTCACTGCGGCGGGCTCCGCTGACTGCACCTGACCGAATACTCCGCTCGCATCGATCGTGGCAAAATCGGGGTTTCGGGACACTTGGAAAAAGATGTCAGCGGGAACGACCGATGCGACGAGGCCGGTGAGTACCGCCGAGTCCGACGCCACTTCGACCGCCTCACCCGGGGTGAGCAGCGGGGTATTTGCCCCTGTCGTGAACGAGAGGATTTCGGCCGTGGGGAACAAAGTGTTCGCCGCACCGTCGACCGAGCCGTAGGCGATGCGGTAGTAGTACGTGCGGTCCGTCTCGAGACCGTCGATGTCGAGCGCAATCGACGTTGACGTGGCCGTCGTCGTCACGCTCGCATTTGCGACACCGACGCTGCCAAGGTTCTCGGGTGCAGTACCCACCGACACCGTGGCGGTGAGATTCGGGAGCGCGCTCGGAATGGAGCCGCGGATGCGGGCAAACGTCGGCCCGATCGCGACCGTGTTGTTCACGCTCGTTGGGGGCAGCGCCGTCATCGCGGCGAGCGACGTTGCGCGACTGACGAGATCGGGGAACGCGGTGGGAATGAATCCGGTCATCGATGGGGTGAACGATCGCGCACACGGTCCCGATGCCGCCGAATTGATACCGATGAGCACGGTTTCGGCACCGATTTGTGTGATGACGGGACCGCCGCTGTCACCGGCGCAGATCCCCGATGTAGGGGTTTGCGACGCACTGAACGAACCACTCCACGGCTGGTTGGGGAAGAGTGGTTGGTCGATGACGTTCGGAAC
>CAZIME010000106.1:0-2162 GCA_964540395.1 uncultured Bifidobacterium sp. | reverse complement strand
CCGGGCGCGAGTCCGACGACGACGATGCGTGCGTCGGGATCACCGAACCCGGTCACGGGTTTGCCCCAGTACGTCTCGTCGGCGTACGCGGCACGCTTCGTGCGCGCAACTTCAGTGCGCCACTCGACGAGTCGCGGACACGCGGCGCATTTCACCACCGCACGTTGCACCGAGCGCAATTCACGTACCGGATCGACGCTGGGCACGGCGAGACCCTAGGACGTCGCCAGTAGTTTGGAGAACCATGGCGAAGCGTCCGACGTTGCTCCTGCTCGTTCGCCACGGTCTCACACCCACCACCGGAAAGGTGTTGCCGGGCCGGGCCAAGGGTTTGCATCTTTCCGACGAGGGACTCGCCCAGGCGCAGCGCGCCGCCGAACGACTCGCCGAGCTCGGCAAGGTGTCGGCGGTGTACTGCTCGCCCCTCGAGCGCACCCGCGAAACCGCGGCCCCTATCGGTCGCGCACTGCGCCAGCGCGTGCGCACCGACTCGGGACTCCTCGAATGCGATTTCGGACGATGGACCGGTGCGCGACTCGACCGGCTGATGAAGCGTCCCGAGTGGAGCGCGGTCCAGCGCACGCCGAGCACGTTCCGCTTCCCCGACGGCGAAAGTTTCACCGAAATGCAGACGCGGATCGTCTCGACCCTCGACTCACTGCGCGAACGACACCCGGGCGGCGTCGTCGTCTGCGTGTCGCACGCCGATCCGATCAAGGCCGCCGTTGCCCACGCCATGGGAACGCACCTCGATCTGTTCCAGCGCATCGTCATCGGACCCTGCTCCGTGACCGCGCTGTCGTACCACGGCCACTCGCCCGTCGTGCTCACGGTGAATTCGATCGGAGGCTCGCTGCGCGAGCTGCGCCCGTCATGAGTGGCTACTGGGACTTCGAGTCGACCGACTCGTTCACGACGGGTGCCGTCGGCACTCCCGGTGCGCGCACCTTCTTCCTCCAGGTGCGCGTCGAGGATCGCTACCTCACGGTCAAGTGCGAAAAGGAACAGGTCGCTGCGCTGTCGACGTACCTGCGCAAACTGCTCGAGGACGCACCCGCCGTCACCGAGCGCCCCCTTCCGGGAACGCTCGAGTTGCGCGAACCGGCCGAGCCCGAGTTCGTTCTCGGCAGCATTGGTCTCGGCTACGACCAGAAGGCCGACCGACTCATCCTGCAACTCGAGGAGATGCCACCGCGCGAATCGGCGGACGAGGACACCGGCAAGATCCGCCTGCGCATCACCCGCGGTCAGGCGGCGGCATTCTGTGAGCATGCCGACGACGTCGTTGCCGCCGGCCGCCCGAGTTGCGTGTTCTGCGGCCTGCCGCGCAACCCCGATCGGCACGCATGTCCGCGGATGAACTAGACGACGTCGCGCTGCTTACGCACGGCGAGATGACCCTCGCACTGCGAATGCCCGACAGCAGCAATGCGACATTCCTCGTCACGATCGCCGACGGCGCTTCGGAGGTGCGGGCGATCTACAAACCGCTGCGCGGCGAGCGCCCGCTGTGGGACTTCGCCCCCGGATTGCACCGCCGCGAAGTCGCCGCGTACCGGCTCGCCCGTTCGATGCAATGGGACATTGTCCCTCTCACCGTCCTGCGCGACGGTCCGCTCGGCGAGGGATCCGTACAGATGCTCGTCGACGCCGATTTCGAGCAGCATTACTTCACACTGTTCGAGAACCGTCCCGACGTGCATCCTTCATTGCGCAGACTCGCACTGTTCGACATCGTCGCGAACAACACCGACCGCAAATCGGGCCACGTGCTCATCGACCGTACCGACCACGTCTGGGGCATCGACCATGGCCTGTGCTTTGCGAGCGACTTCAAGTTGCGCACGGTCATCTGGGATTTCGCCGGCACCGACGTGAGCGACGACGAGATCGTGCCGATCTCCGACCTCGCACGGTCCGTCCCGCTCGACGTCGCTTCGCTCCTTGACGACGACGAAGTGACGGCGCTCATGGAGCGCGCCGCTTGGCTCGTCGCGAACCGAGTGTTCCCGCACGACCCGACGGGTCGCGCGTGGCCGTGGCCACTTGTCTAAACGGCTACTTGCGGCCCTTCAGCGCCTCGATGAGCTTCGGCAGCACCTTGTGCACGTCCCCGACGATGCCGAGGTCGGCGACACCGAAGATCGGTGCCTCCTTGTCCT
>CAZIME010000105.1:0-2222 GCA_964540395.1 uncultured Bifidobacterium sp. | reverse complement strand
GGCACAGGCGACCGGTGAACTCGGGGAAGTTGTTCGTGGCGTGCAGGCGGTCGATCGCGTCGCGCCAGTGCCCGCGGTACACGAGATCGTTCCAGTCGGGAATGAGGTTGCCGAGCGGACAACCGTTGTTGCAGAAAGGAATGCCGCAGTCCATGCAACGCCCGGCCTGACGCGTGAGTTCGGCCGCATCGAAGGGCTCGTACACCTCGCGCCAATCGGCGATACGAACGGGAATGGGACGACGTGCGGGCCCCTTGCGACCCCACTTGAGAAATCCTGTCGGTTCACCCACGGGCGGACTCCATGATTCGTCGGGATACTTCCTCGTCGTCGCAGCCGTCGGCGCGGGCCGCATCGATGACCGTGAGCACGCGCGCGTAATCGCGGGGCATCACCTTTCGAATCGAGCCTGCCCACGTATCGGGGGCGACGAGCAATCGCGATGCAACGGCGGAGTCGGTGTACGCGACGTGTCGCTGCAACGTGTCGCGCAACCACTCGAGGTCGGACTGCTCGAGGTCGACCACGTCGACCATCTCGCCGTTGACACGCGACGCGAAGTTGCCGTCGACATCGAGCACGTAGGCGATGCCACCCGACATTCCGGCGGCAAAGTTTCGCCCGGTCGCACCGAGCACGACGACCCGTCCGCCGGTCATGTACTCGCAGCCATGATCGCCGATTCCCTCAACGACCGCGGTTGCTCCCGAATTGCGCACGCAGAAGCGCTCACCAACGATGCCGCGCAGGTACAGCTCGCCGCTCGTAGCGCCGTAGCCGATGACGTTGCCCGCAATGACGTTGTCCTCTGCAACGAACGTTGCCGCCTTCGGCGGGCGCACGGCGATGCGTCCGCCCGACAGTCCCTTGCCGACGTAGTCGTTTGCGTCACCTTCGAGGAGCAGATCGATACCGCGCGGCACGAAGGCACCGAACGACTGTCCGGCCGAACCCGTGAAGCGCAGCGTGATCGTGCCGTCGGGCAAGCCTGCCCCACCCCAGGCGCGCGTGACGCGGCTGCCGAGCATCGTGCCGACGGAACGGTTCACGTTGCCGACCGGAAGATCGAGCGACACCGGCCGTGCATCGTTGATCGCCGGTGCGCATGCCTCGATGAGACGGGCATCGAGCGAATCGGCGAGGCCGTGGTCCTGTGCAACCGACCGGTAGGGAGTTTGGTCGTACGGATTTTCCGGCGCCATGAGCAGCGGAGCGATGTCGAGCCCTTTCGCCTTCCAGTGATCGACGGCGACGCGCGCATCGATGCACTCGACGTGTCCGATCGCTTCCTGAAGACTGCGGAACCCGAGTTGGGCGAGGTATTCGCGCACTTCCTGTGCGATGTACTCGAAGAAGTTGACGACGAACTCGGGCTGTCCCGAGAACCGGCGACGCAGTTCCGGATTCTGCGTTGCGATGCCGACGGGACAGGTGTCGAGGTGGCAGACGCGCATCATCACGCATCCACTGACGACGAGCGGAGCCGTGGCGAATCCGAACTCCTCGGCCCCGAGCAGGGCGGCGACGACGACGTCGCGACCGGTCTTCATCTGTCCGTCGGTCTGCACGACGATGCGATCGCGCAGACCGTTTAGCAGCAGTGTTTGCTGCGTCTCGGCGAGACCCAACTCCCAAGGTGCACCGGCATGCTTCAACGACGTGAGCGGTGATGCACCGGTGCCGCCGTCGTGGCCGGAGATGAGCACGACATCGGCCTTGGCTTTGCTCACACCAGCGGCAACGGTTCCGACGCCGACTTCGGCGACGAGCTTCACGTGCACGCGGGCCTCGGGGTTGGCGTTCTTCAGGTCGTGGATGAGTTGCTTCAAGTCCTCGATCGAGTAGATGTCGTGGTGCGGTGGCGGCGAAATGAGACCGACACCCGGGGTGCTGTGGCGCGTCTTTGCAATCCACGGATACACCTTGTGCCCGGGCAGCTGACCGCCCTCGCCCGGCTTTGCACCCTGGGCCATCTTGATCTGCACGTCGTCGGCGTTGACGAGGTATTCGCTCGTCACACCGAAGCGACCCGACGCGACCTGCTTGATCGCCGAGCGCTTGGAGTCGCCGTTGGGCAACGGAACGAATCGTTCGGGGTCCTCCCCGCCCTCGCCGGTGTTGCTCTTCGCACCGAGCCGGTTCATGGCGATCGCCAACGTCTCGTGCGCTTCGGCCGAGATCGAGCCGTAGCTCATCGCACCGGTCGAGAAGCGCTTGACGAT
>CAZIME010000104.1:0-2319 GCA_964540395.1 uncultured Bifidobacterium sp. | reverse complement strand
CCATGAAGTACCTCACCGAACACGAGGGCATCTCGTCGTTCAAGTTGTTCATGGCGTACCCCGGCGTCTTCTACTCCGACGACGGTCAGATCCTGCGTGCCATGCAAACAGCGGCCGAGTGCGGCGCGATGATCATGATGCACGCCGAGAACGGCATCGCCATCGACGTGCTCGTGCAGCAGTACCTGGCACGTGGCGAAACCGATCCGAAGTACCACTCGTATTCGCGACCGAGTTTGCTCGAAGGCGAAGCAACGCACCGCGCCATCGTGCTGTCGAAGGTGGCCGGCAATGTGCCGTTGTACATCGTGCACATGTCGGCGTCGGATGCACTGAATGAGGTTGCGGCAGCGCAACACGAGGGCCTCAACGTATTCGCCGAGACGTGCCCGCAATACCTCTATATGACGTTGGAAGATCACCTTGCTCGTCCCGGATTCGAAGGCGCCAAGTTCGTGTGCTCACCCCCGATTCGCTCCAAGCACGATCACCACGATCATCACGCCGACCTCTGGAAAGGTTTGCGCATGAACGAGCTGGCAATCGTGTCCACCGACCATTGCCCGTTCTGCATGAAGGACCAGAAGGAGCTGGGTCTCGGCAACTTCTCCAAGATTCCCAACGGCATGGGCGGTGTCGAACACCGTATGGAGCTGATCTACCAGGGTGTGGTGCTCGGGGAAATCTCCCTTGAGCGTTGGGTGGAGACCTGCTCCACCACGCCTGCTCGCATGTTCGGCATGTACCCGCAAAAGGGCATCATCGCTCCAGGATCGGATGCGGACATCTTGGTGTGGGATCCGAACAAGAAGACCAAGATCGGCATCAACGACAAGCACCATATGAACATGGACCACTCGTCGTGGGAAGGGTTCGAGGTCGACGGCAAGGTCGACACGGTGCTGTCGCGCGGAATGGTCGTCATCGAGAACGATACGTTCCTCGGACGCAAGGGGCACGGCAAGTACATCAAGCGGGGACTCAACCAGTATCTGCGCTAGTTCATCGCGCGTTCATGCGCCGGTGACAGCAATCGACACAGCAAGCACATAGACACGTACGACGGGAGTTCAACGTGAAGAAGATCAGCCACTGGGTGAACAACAAGGTCGTGGCCGGCACCTCCGGTCGCACCGGGAAGGTGTTCAATCCCGCGACCGGTGAACAGCAGGCCGAGGTCGATCTTGCGAGCGTCGCGGAGGTCGATGCCGTCGTCGCCGTCGCGAAGGCCGCGTCGCGCGAGTGGCGCTCGACGAACCTTTCCCGTCGTGCCGAGATCATGTTCCGGATGCGCGAGCTCGTCGATGCGAACCGCAAGGAGATCGCGTCGTTGCTCACGCTCGAGCACGGCAAGGTGACGGCAGACGCCCTCGGTGAGGTGGCCCGCGGGCTGGAGAACATCGAATTCGCCTGCGGCGCACCGCACCTCATGAAGG
The DNA here is from genome assembly GCA_964540395.1 of uncultured Bifidobacterium sp. Taxonomy (GTDB): domain Bacteria; phylum Actinomycetota; class Acidimicrobiia; order Acidimicrobiales; family Ilumatobacteraceae; genus F1-60-MAGs027. The sequence continues at coordinate 883 of CAZIME010000104.1, read as the reverse complement.
GTGGATATTCCGAGCAGGCATCCGGCGGCGTCGACGTGTACTCGATCCGCCAGCCGCTCGGTGTCGTCGCTGGCATCACCCCGTTCAACTTCCCGGCGATGGTTCCGATGTGGATGTTCGCCAATGCGCTCGTCACCGGCAACGCATTCATCCTCAAGCCGAGCGAGAAGGACCCGTCGGCATCATTGTTCCTTGCCGATCTGTTGCGCCAGGCGGGGCTGCCCGACGGCGTGTTCAACGTCGTGCAGGGTGACAAGACGTCGGTCGACCGCCTGCTCGAGCACCCGGACATCGCCGCGGTGTCCTTCGTCGGGTCGACGCCGATCGCAAAGTACGTGTACGAGACGGGAACTCGCAACGGCAAGCGGGTGCAGGCACTCGGCGGTGCGAAGAACCACATGCTCGTGCTCCCCGATGCCGATCTCGATATGGCGGCCGACGCGGCGGTGAGTGCGGCGTACGGTTCGGCCGGCGAGCGGTGCATGGCGGTGAGCGTCGTGCTCGCCGTCGAGAGCATCGCCGATGCCCTCGTCGACAAGATCGCTGCTCGCGTGCCGAACATCAAAGTGGGACCGGGCAGCGATTCCGGCAGCGAAATGGGTCCGCTCATCTCGCGCGAGCACCGCGACAAGGTCGCCACGTACGTCGATGCCGCCGTGAAAGACGGTGCGAAAGTGGTCGTCGACGGCCGAGCCGCCATGAAGCGCGAGGGGTTCTTTCTCGATCCGACGCTCATCGATCGCGTCGCACCGGGAATGTCCTGTTACGACGACGAGATCTTCGGTCCGGTTCTGTCGGTGACGAGGGTGTCCGGGTACGAAGAGGGATTGAAGCTGATCAACGACAACGAGTGGGGCAACGGAACGGCGATCTTCACCCGTGA
>CAZIME010000103.1:0-2450 GCA_964540395.1 uncultured Bifidobacterium sp. | reverse complement strand
ATGGCCAGCTACGGCATCGGCGTGTCGCGCGCGGTCGCAGCGAGCGCCGAGGCCACGCATGACGAGCTCGGCCTGCGCTGGCCACGCGAGATCTCCCCGTTCGACGTCCACATCGTGATCGCCGGCAAGGACGACGGCGCGATCACCGCAGCCGCAGAAGACGTTGCCAAGCAGTGCGAGACGCTCGGTCTGCGCGTCGTGATCGACGACCGCGTCGGGGTGTCGCCCGGCGTGAAGTTCAAGGATGCAGAGTTGCTCGGCTTCCCGACGATCATCGTCGCTGGTCGAGGCGTCGCCCAGGGCACGGTCGAGGTTCGCGATCGACTCGCCGGCACGACGAGTGATGTTCCGCTCGCCGATGCAGCACGACACGCACACAGCCTGAGCACCCAGGGATAGTTCGTGCACGTCCTCCACGGCACCGTCGCTCATTACGAATGGGGCGACAAAGAGGCGCTACCCGACTTCCTCGGCGCACTGACGAACGGCAAGCCGTGGGCGGAGTTGTGGTTCGGCACACATCCCGGTGGCCCATCGCAGATCACGACGACGACGGGCACGAAGCCACTCTCCGACGTCGTCGGACAACTTCCATTCCTCGTCAAGGTCATCGCCGCCGCCGAGCCACTGTCACTACAGACCCACCCGACCACGACGCAAGCACGCGAGGGTTACGCAAGAGAGAACAAGATCGGCATTGCACTCGACTCACCGCAGCGGATCTACCGCGACACCTCGGCCAAGCCCGAGTTGTTGATCGCACTTTCGCGCTTCGAAGCAGTGAGCGGCTTCCGTGACGTCGCCGAAACCCTGGAGCTGTTCACCCGCCACAACTGGCGTGACCTTGCGACGCGACTCTCCCGTGACGGCATCGAAGGCTTCGTGCGGTTCGCGCTCGGTCAGTCACGCCACGAACTGCCCTCCAACCTCCCGGACTACGCAGCTCGACTCGCCGAGCACCATCCGGGATCCGGTGGCGTGCTGGTTGCACTCCTCATGCACCACGTCGTGCTCGAGGCCGGTGAAGCGCTGTTCCTGGATGCCGGCAACGTGCACTCCTACCTCTCGGGCGTCGGCGTCGAGGTGATGTCGGCGAGCGACAACGTCGTGCGTGCGGCGTTCACCCGCAAACACGTCGACGTTGAGGAATTCATGCGCGTGAGCAGCTTCGCTCCGATGCCACCGCCGATCGTTTCCCATGCCCGCAACGACAAACGCATCGAATACTTCGCACCGACACGGGCATTCGGCGTGCAGCGAGTCGACGGAGACAAGCGCGTCACCGTACGAGCCACGCACGCGCATGAGATCGTGCTCTGCGTCTCGGGCGGCGACGACACCCTGCGCAAAGGTCAGGCATACCTGCTGCGCCACGGCGAGTCGCTCACGATCGATGCACCCGCGAGCGTGTTTCGATGCTGGGGCTAGGAGTGAGGCGGCTCATCGTCGCACTCGCGCTGTGCTCGAGTGTCCTCGGTGTGGGCGTGGCGAACGCCAAGACGACACCACCCCCACAGCCTGCACTCCTCGTCATTGGTGACAGCCTCACGTGGGGCACCAACTACCGCGGCTTCGGGAACGTGACACCCAAGTTGAAGGAGGTCGGGTACTTCAACACGGTGGTCGTCGACGGCGTCTTTGCGCGCAACATCTCCGGCCCCGCTGGCACCTCACGCAATGCGGTGAAGACGGTGAAGAAGCTGGCAACGACCGGACTGCGTCCGAACGCCGCGATCATCGCGCTCGGGAGCAACGACCTCCAGCACTCCGCCAGCAAGGAGTTCTACGCCAAACGAATCCGCGAGATGCTCGACCTCGTCGGCGACATTCCCATCGTGTGGTTCAACGTGTGGAGAACGGATGCGGTGTTCTATCCGAAGCGCTCTGCGACCTTCAACGCCACGTTGATCGAGGTGGTCGCCGACTACCCCAACGTCGTCGTGGCCGACTGGGCCTCGATCGTGGTGGCGAATCCGAAGCTGATGGCCTTCGACGGACTCCACTTGCAACCCGTCGGCTATCGCCTGCGCGCACAGATGTATGTGGAGGCGGCACAGATGCTGATCGCCACGTTGAACCCACCGCCGACCACGACGACGACAACCACGACGACAGTGGCGCCAGAGACGACGACAACGACGATCGCACCATCGACGAGCGTCGCGCAGGGTTAGTTGCCCGAGACCTTCTTGCGAATCTCGACGATCTTGTCGCCTGCGCGGTTCGCGTCGTCACCCTCGAGCAGTGCGTTGCGGTCCTTCGCGGCCTCACGTTCGGCGAGCGCAGTATCTACTCGCGCAATTGCGGCCTCGACGCCGTGTTCGTTGATGTACGTCGCCCAATCGACGAGCGCTTCGACCATCTCCGACTCCGGCACGACGGCGACGTTGCGCCCCTTCACGAAGAGGTGACCTCGCTTGTTACCCGCCGCGATGCCGAGATCGGCCTCG
>CAZIME010000102.1:0-2588 GCA_964540395.1 uncultured Bifidobacterium sp. | reverse complement strand
ACCCCACACTCCGATCATGAAGTACATCGGCAGGAGCACGACCTCGAAGAACACGAAGAACAACACGAGATCCTGGGCGATGAACGTTCCGGCCATACCCACCTGGAGAATGAGCATGAGGATGAAGAACGCCTTCGGATTCCCCGGGTTCGGGACGTGGTCGAGGCTGTAGATGACAACGAGCAGCGTGATGACCATGCTGAGGAAGTACAGCGGAAGGCTGATGCCGTCGAGACCGATGAGGTAACTGCTCTTGATGAGCGGAATCCACTCGGCATCGGCGACGAACTGCATCGTTCCCGACTTCGAGAAGTCGAACCGCAACAGGGTGACGATGCCGACTGCGAGCGTTGCCACGGATGTTGCGAGGGCGACGAACTTGATCGCCGCTTCCTGCCCACGGGGAATGACGACGAGGATGAGCGCACCGAGGAGCGGCAGGAACGTGCCGACGCTCAGCAGCCAATTGTCGTTGGTCAGCATGTTCATTGTTTCATTGCTCCCGTGGTGTGATCAGCTGTAGATGAGGATGAATACGAGGGCCGCAACCGCTGCAGCCCCGAACAACAGTGCGCCGTACATGTTGACTCGTCCGGACTGGACCGGCTGGAGTGCACCGCCCGCTGCGGACATGACCTCCCCGGATGCGTTCACGGCTCCATCGACGATTCCCTGATCGACGCGGCGGTAGACGACCGTAGAAAGTCCACGAATCGCGGCCGCCACTGCGTGGAGGATGCCGTCGAGGATTTTCAGGTGGAACCAGTTCGCCGAACGCGCGATCGGCCCGACGATGCTGCGCACGACGACTCGTTCGTACAGTGCGTCGAGGTAGTAACGGTTCGCGAGGAGGCCATAGCCGGCTTTCGCCAGCCGGTTACGTGACGTCAGACCGACGAGTTTCGGATCACGCTTGCCGTAGTAACGCACGCTGAGCAACCAACTCAAGGCGATGCCGGCAAACACGATCGCCAGCGAGAGCAGCGCTTTCGACCACTTGAATTTCGCGTGGTTCACCTGCGGCGCGTAACACACGCCCTTTTCCGGGGCGCTCACGCCGCACGGCGAGTCGGCGTAGCCCTCGGCGGCAGGGGGTGCAAACGCTGCACCGGGACCACCCGGAGCAACAACTTCGACGACAGCAGCACGCGGCTCGACCCACTTCTTCATGTACTCCCACGACTCACCGAACGGTGTCGCGTTGAAGAGCCCCGAGAACACCGCAAGCACGGAGAGAACGACCAATGGGATGGTGATGAGCGCACCGGACTCGTGCGGCTGCGCATGACCGTGGTCCTCGTGACTGTGATCGTCATGGTGGCCTGTGGAATGTGTGTCAGTTTCGTGCTCGGCATGAATTCCGGCGGCGGCACCGCGAGGTTCACCGAAGAAGGTGAGGTACGTCGCTCGGGTCATGTACGCCGCGGTGAGGAACGCTCCCCCGAGCCCGACCCACATGAACAACGTGTATCCGTTGTTCCCGACGTTGTCGATGATCTCGTCCTTCGAGAAGAAACCGGAGAACGGAAAGACCCCGCAGAGCGCGAGGGTCGAGACCATCCATGCACCGAAGGTGACCGGCATGTACCGGCGCAGGCCGCCCATGTCCTTTTTCATGTCGAAGGAGTGGTGTGAGGCACTGTGGCTGATCGAACCGGCACTGAGGAACAGGCACGCCTTGAAGAAGGCGTGTGTGAAGATGTGGAACACCGCCGGCAACCAGGCACCCGCGCCGAGTCCGAGCATCATGTATCCCAACTGGCTCACGGTGCTGTACGCGAGTACACGCTTGATGTCGCTCTGAACGAATGCCAGAGCGGCAGCAATGACGATCGTGATCGCACCGATGATCATGATGACGTTCGCACCCGGTCCGAGGATGTCGAGACCGGTGAAGAAGACGGGATAAAGGCGGGCAACGAGGAACACTCCCGCAACGACCATCGTCGACGAGTGCAGCAGCGAGCTCACCGGCGTCGGGCCGGCCATTGCGTCGGGCAGCCAGGTGTGCAGCGGGAACTGGCCGCTCTTTCCGATCGCACCGATGAACAGTGCAATCGCAGCAACCGTGATCGCGGCGGCGTTCGGCTCACCCGACAGCGCCCACGCCGAAATACCGCGGATGGAGAAGCCGGACAATCCGAGATTCTCCCGAGTCCACGAATCGGCGGAGAAGAAGAGGATCGCGATGCCCACGAGCAGGCCGACATCGCCGGTGCGCACGGTGAAGAACGCCTTCAGCGCAGCCCGGCTGTTCGGCGCTTCTTCCCACCAGTGGCCGATGAGCATGAACGAGCACAGACCCATGATTTCCCAGCCGAGCAGGAAGAGGATCATGTCCGCGGCGACGACCATGGCGAGCATGCCCGCGGAGAACAGGGTGAGCGCGGCGAAGAAGTGCGTGTAGCGCCGATCGCCACGCAAGTACTCCACCGAGTACTGCTGCACCAGCGTCGAGATGAACGCGACGACGACGAGGACGACGACCGACAACCCGTCGATGTGCTGTCCGATCGTGAATTCGAAGCCGCCCGCCTGCCACCACGTCCACGTGCGCACAACCGGTTCGACGAACTGCTCCTCGGCGG
>CAZIME010000101.1:0-2653 GCA_964540395.1 uncultured Bifidobacterium sp. | reverse complement strand
ATCCCCGCACCGACGACTATGACCGAGATGACGGGCATGGCCCACGTGATCGTGGTGTTCATCGACCGGGCGAACACCTCGTTCGTCGCCACGTTGACGATGTTCGCGAACGACGTTCGCGTGCCGCCGAACCGTTCGACGTTCTCCTTCACGCGGTCGAAGATGACGACGGTGTCGTACAACGAGTAGCCGAGAATGGTGAGGAACGCGACGACGGTTGCCGGAGTCACTTCGAAGCCGAGCAGCGCGTACACACCGACGGTCGCGAGGACGTCGTGCACGATCGCCGCCAGTGCGGCGAGGGCCATCTTCCACTCGAAGCGCCACGCGATGAATGCGGCGACGATGACGAGGAAGATGACGAGTGCACGAACGGCCTTCTCGGTGATGCTGCGACCCCACGACGAACTCACCTGCGCGACGCTGACGAGCTCCGCATCGACTCCGGCGCTGGCTGCAAGGGCCTCCTGCATCGCCACGCGCACGGTGTCGGGCTGGTCGCCCGTCTGGATCCGCACGCGCTGCGTTCCGCCCGCATCGAGGATCTGGATGCGCACGTCGTCACCGAGTTCCTGCGTCTCGGCGATGTCACGCGCGGTGTCGAGGCTGAGATCACCGCTCACCGGCGCTTCCCACGCGACGCCGCCGCGGAAATCGATTCCGAGGTTGAGCCCGTTGACGAGGAGTGCACCAATCGTGACGACCATGAGCACCCCGGAAAGGATGACCGAGAGACGGCGTCGGGCATAGAAGTTGACGGTCGTTTCACCGCGGAACAGCCGCGCAAATGCACCGTTGGCCGATCCCGACATCAGCGTGCCTCCTCCGTGTGTGTCGCCACGCCGAACAGTCCCTGCTCGTTGGCCCGTCGTCCGCGACATACGAGCAGAAGCGCCGGGCGCAGGAAGTAGTACACGACGACGACGTTCGTCACCGTCGCCAGACCGAGGAAGAACGCAAAGCCGCGCACCGAACCGACCGTGAGCCACCACAGCACTCCGGCGCCGAGGAATGACACGACGTTGGCGATGAGCACCGTCTTCCACGCCGACGCGACCGCACCGAGCACGGCATTGCGCGGGGTGCGACCGGCATAGAGACCGTCCTTTACGCGTTCGAACATGACGATGTACGAGTCGACGCCCATGCCGACCGACACGATGAGACCGGCGATACCGGCGAGGGTGAGCGCGAGACCGTTGGTGCGGGAGAGGTACGCAATCGCCGAATACTGCAACGCTCCACCCGCGGCGAGGCCGATGAGAACGAGCATCGTCATCGAGCGGTAATAGAGCAGCATAAAGACGAGTACGAGGGCGACACCGACGAGACCGGCGATGATCGCCGCGCGCAGCGTGTCGTCACCGAGAGTCGGTGACACTGTCTGCACCTGCGAGACGGCGAACTTCACGGGCACCGCTCCGAACTCGAGGATCTTCGCCAGTGCGCGGGCTTCGGTCTCGGTGAAGTTGCCCGTGATCTGCACCTGCCCGCCGGTGAACACGGGCTCCTGCACGACCGGCGCCGAAATGACTTCGCCGTCGAGGACGATTGCCACCTGACCCGTCGGACACAACTCATCTCGGTTGTAACACAACGTCGTCAGCGCGTTCCACAAATCCTCGCCCTCGGCTCCGCGGCGCAAGCCGACGACGACCGTCCACTGCCCGCTCTCGATGCCGGCGGTCGCGGTGTTGTCGAACACCTGACCGGTCGCACCGGCCGGTGCGACGAGATACGTCAGACCGTCGCGACCCTGGAGAACCTCGACGCCGGCCGGCAAGGAATCGAGCGGATTCGTCGCCTCTCCGGTGACGGATGTCGTTTCCGGTGTGGCGAGCGTCGTCTCGGTCGCCGCATCGGGCGCCGTCGTATCGGTGGCGGTGGTCGTCACCGGTGCGGCAACCGTCGTTGCCGGAATCGTGGTGCCCGGAATTGTCGTGTCGGCGGCGATGCGACGCGAGCCTCCCGGCCCGGTCGGCGCTGCACCGTCGATCGATGTCGATGGCGACACCGTCGTCGGCGTCGAATCCGGTGCCGAGTCGGTGGCCGGGGTCGTCGCATCACTCGGCACACTCGTGTCGGATGCCGGCGCTCCTTCGGTTGGTGCGACACCCGTTTGCAGGACGCCGCGCAACTGCACGTCACCGGTGCGCCCGACGATGTCGAGGGCGCGCTGCTGATCCTTCACACCGGGCAGGTTGACGACGACGGTGTCGCCCTGACGAATGATCTCGGGCTCGGCGACGCCGATCGAGTCGACGCGTGCGCGGATGATTTCGACGGCAACGTCCAGTGCGGCTGCATCGAAGTTGCCTTCCGGTTGCAGCGTCACCGACGCACCGCCCTGCAGGTCGAGGCCGAGCGATGGCCGGTCACCTGCGACCGCGGTACCGGTGATCGCCGCGAGGGCGACGACGAGGAGCACGACGACGGGCGCGACAAGGCGGCGGTTCATGCGAGCAGGGTTCCTCGATGGTGTCGGGACGAAGAGGTGCGGATTACTTCTTCTTTTTCTTGTCCGCTTCGGGCTCGACGCCGAGCTTCTGGGCGATCGATCCCTTCGTCACGCGGACCTGCACGCCCTCGGCGAGCTCAACCCACAGCCAGTCGGATTCGATGCCCGTCACCGTGGCGAAGATGCCGTTCGTGA
>CAZIME010000100.1:0-2826 GCA_964540395.1 uncultured Bifidobacterium sp. | reverse complement strand
GCTGCGTCGATTTTCGTCGCCACTGCGTTCCCGAGTGTAGTTGTCACGATCGGCGTCGGAAGTCGTTACGACGACGTGCGCCAGCGGCGGTGCGTATCGACGAGCAATGCCGACGACGAGTCGAGTGCACCTGCGTCACCCTGCACGAACGACGCAGCGACGTCACGGGCGATGGACTTACCGAGTTCGACTCCCCACTGGTCGAAGGAGTTCACACCCCACAGCACGCCACGCACGAAGGTTGCATGTTCGTAGAGCGCCAGGAGTGCCCCGATCGATTCCGGGCTGCATCGCGACACGAGCAGCGTCGTACTCGGTCTGTTTCCCGGCATCGCGCGGTGCGGATCGGTCGCGGAACCGCCGAGATGGGAACCGAATGCGAGTGCGCGCGACTGCGCGAACAGGTTGCTCACGAGTGTGTCGTGGGCGTCGCGTGCGACGGAGTCGGCGGCGACGACTCGTGCCGCCTGCGAGAAGCCGACGAACTCGGTCGGAGGCATACCGACTCCCTGATGCAGGGCCTGGAAGAAGGCGTGCTGCGCCGAGGTCCCAACGCCACCCCACGTCACCGGTGTGCGTGCGGTGACCTGGGCACCGGTGCGGTCGACGGATTTGCCGTTGCTCTCCATTTCCAACTGGGCAAGGTGCTCGGGCAGACGGCGCAGAGCACTCGAATACACGACGACGGCACGCGATCCGTGACCGCGCACGACGACGTTCCACCACTCGAGCGCACCGAGAAGGACGGGAAGGTTCTCCCCGAGCGGCGCCGTGACGAAGTGACGATCCATCGACTCCATTCCGGCGAGTACTCGTCGCAAGGTCGATCCAGAATGGGCGATGGCGACGGCGAGCGACGGTGCCCCCGCAACCGAGTAACGACCACCCACCCAATCCCAGAACTCGAACACGTCGACGAACGGAAGGCTGCTCGATCGTGCGGCGTCGACGTCCGCCGTGACGGCGACGAGGCGGCGGGGAGCATGATGACCGAGCCATCGTGCCGCAAATCGAGCATTGGCAAGCGTCTCGGCGGTCGTGAAGGTCTTAGAGCACACGACGACGAGAGTCGTCGCCGGATCGAGATCGCGCACCTCGCGGTGGAACTCGTACGGATCGACGTTGGCGAGCCAACGCACGGTGATCGCCGGATCGGCATCGGCACACAAACCCTCGTACAGCGTCGCCGGACCGAGTTCACTGCCACCGATGCCGACGTTGATGACCGTGCGCACGTCACCGAGCATCCCCTGGCGCACTGAATCGGCGAACTCGCACAGGCGGTGCGTTTCCCGTCGAGCACGCTCGGCATGCTCGCCCGAGACCGTCGAATCGGTCGACGTCGAGCGCAACGCAACGTGCAAGGCCGGTCGACTCTCGGATTCGTTGACGATGTCGCCGCGGAACATCGCATCGCGTCGTTCGACGACACCCGCCACTGACGCCAAATCAACGAGTGCCGACAGCACCTCGCCGGTGACGTGCTGTTTCGAGAGGTCGAGAAGCATCTCGTCGTCTCCGAGGACGAGATGCCGCGACAAAATCGCGGCTCGGTCGGGATGCGCCGCGAAGAGCGCCCACAGCGACGCGTCACCGAGATCGTCATTCAGCCGGGCAAGCCGCTCCTGTGCGGCTTTCAGTGACGACATTTCACCCCATGCTACCGAGAATGCGAAGTGCGCTGCCCCGCAACCGTCGACACGTAACATCGTCTCGCACATGGATCCGCAGCAACCGTCGGGCGACGAAGCGAAGCTGCGCGCGGGGATCGTCTCCGGATTTGGCGCGTATCTGCTGTGGGGACTGCTCACCTTCTACTGGAAGGAACTCGCCGAGTTCAATGCCTTCGAACTCATCGGCTGGCGCATCGTCGCCGCGACGGCGATCCTCCTCGTCGTCATTGCCGCCACCCGGCGCGGTGGCCCGGTGTGGGCGACGTTTCGCAATCCGTCGCTGCTGTGGCGTGTCGCACTCGCCGCAGTGCTGCTGTCGAACAACTGGACGTTGTACGTGTATTCGGTCGTCAGTGAGCAGGTGATGGAGTCGGCCCTCGGATACTTCATCGCCCCGTTGCTCACGTCGCTCATCGGCGTCGTTGCTTTGCGCGAACCGCTGCGAAGGCCGCAGAAGGTCGCGCTCTCTCTTGCCGGCATTGCAGTCGTGATTCTCACCGTCGGCTACGGCCGCCCGCCGTACATCGCCCTCGGCCTCGCCCTCACGTGGGCCGTGTACGGACTCCTGAAGAAGCGGGTGCCGCTCGGACCGCTCGAAAGTCTCACGGCCGAGACGCTCGTGCTCGCCCCCGTCGCCGCCGCAATCGTCGTCGTCGGATCTCTGCAACCCGCGGGCATCGTCGCAACTGCCGGGACGGACGACTGGATCCTGCTCGCATTCGCCGGAATGATCACCGCGGTTCCGCTACTACTCTTCGCGCGCGCGGCGCTCCGTCTTCCGCTCACCGTGCTCGGGCCGCTGCAGTACCTCGTGCCGACGATCAACTTCCTGCTCGGCTGGCTCGTCTACGACGAACCGCTCGATCGCATCCGAATCATCGGATTCGTGCTCGTGTGGATCGCTCTCTTCGTCACGATCGGCGATTCGGTCCGCGCGCGACGCAACACGATCGCCGTACCGCAGCCGACAACCTGAAGCGGCGACTCGTTACCTCGAGGGTTCGACCGCACGCGCCAGACCGTCACGCGCCATCGACTTAATCGCCGCGACCAGGTGGGCGTGACGGCTCCTGTCGGTCACCGTGGTCGCCCATCGCGCGAGACCGGCGATGAGGGAATTCAGCACGTCGCTCACCGCCTGGAGATCCGCGTC
>CAZIME010000099.1:0-3003 GCA_964540395.1 uncultured Bifidobacterium sp. | reverse complement strand
CGACTCGATGTAATAGGCCTCGCACGCGACGCAGTAGTGACCGCGGTACACGTCCCGCTCGATGTCACCCGCCGCGTAGCACGCCTCGAGCAGTCGCTGTACACCGATCTTGTGGCGGTCTTCCGTCGTGCGGATGAAGTCCTCGTAACGCACGTTCAGCCGCTTCCACGCATCGGCGAACAGGGGGGCGACGTCGTCGACGAAGCGTTGGGGGGTGACGCCGGCTTCCTCGGCCGCACGGGCGATCTTCAGGCCGTGTTCGTCGGTGCCGGTGAGGAGGTGTACGTCGTCACCGAGGAGGCGGTGCCAGCGACACACGGCGTCGGCGATGATCGTCGTGTAGGCGTGACCGAGGTGCGGCTTGGCGTTGACGTAGTAGATCGGGGTGGTCGCCGAGAACTTTGCCACCTCTCCAACCTACGCTGGCGACGTGCCGTTTCAGTTCGATGATGCGACGGCGGTGACGTCGCTCGGTGACGGTCGGTTCTCGGCGCGAGTCGTCGCCGGCTGGGACATCGGCGGTAACGCGAACGGTGGATATCTCATGGCACTGTGCGCGCGGGCAATGCGCGAGGTTGCGGGCGATCCGTGCATCCTCACGATGACGGGCAACTTCCTTGCCCCGATCAACGACGCCGACGTCACCATCGACGTCGAGTTGGTGAAGCGCGGTCGCACGGTGTCGACGACACATGCGTCGATGCGTGCCGATGGTCGCGAGGTGCTCCGGGTCGTCGCGGTGACGGGCGAGTTGCCGCGCGAAGCGTCACCCGCACACACGGTGTCGATGCCCGAAATGCCCGCGCCGGAGGCGTGCTACCGCGACGATCGAGGCGACAGGTGGACGAAGCCCGCACTCGTCGACAAGATCACGCTTCGGCTGCATCCCGAGGACGCGGCGTTCATGGAGAAGCGGGTCATCGGAGCGGCGCGCATGCGCGGATGGTTGTCGTTCGTCGACGAACGTCCGCTCGACGATCTCGCGTTGTTGCTCGCCGTCGATGCACTTCCGCCTGCCGTGTTCAACCTCGGCGGTGCGGTGCGTTGGGTGCCGACCATCCAGCTGACCACGTACGTGCGCAACCTTCCCGCACCGGGTCCGGTGCTCGTCGTTGCGCATTGCGACCACGTGCAGGGGAACCTCCTCGACGAGAACGTCACCGTCTGGGACTCGCGCGGCACGCTGGTCGCGCAAGCGCGCCAACTCGCGATGCACCGCGGCTGATCGCGCTCGACTCAGTCGCGCTTCAGCCCCAGCGCGAGTTCGTACGCGCGGCGGCGCGAGACACCGAGTCGTTCCGCCACCTCGTTCGCCGCGTCCTTCGTCGACGTGTCGGCTGCGAACTTCTCGCGCAGCGCGCCCACGATGTCGTCGTCGGTCGCCGCGGTCGGTTCGGGTGCGGCATCGACGACGATGACGTATTCGCCGCGCGGCTCGGACTCGGCGAGGAGTGCGACGACGTCGCCGAGAGTGCCGCGCACGATCTCCTCGTGCAGTTTCGTGAGTTCGCGGGTGACGACCACGCGTCGCTCCGGACCGCAGGCGGCGAGCAGATCGTCGAGCGTGCGCTGCAGGCGGTGCGGCGACTCGTAGAGCACCGTGGTGCGACGTTCGTCGCGCACGGCGGTGATTCGCTCCGTGCGTTGCACACCCGAACGCGGCAGGAAACCCTCGAATGCGAAGCGTCGAGTCGGCAGACCGCTGATCGTGAGTGCCATGACGAGTGCACTGGCACCCGGTGCCGCCGTGACGCGAATTCCGGCGCGCACTGCTTCGGCCACGACGTACTCGCCGGGGTCGCTGATGCCGGGCGATCCCGCATCGGTGACAAGTGCGACGTCGACCCCCGATTGGAGCAGTTCGACGATCGCGCGCGCCGCCTCGAACTCGGTGTGTTCGTTGACGACGATCAGCCGTTCGGGTGCGATCCCGAAGTGCTGCAGGAGTCGTCCGGAGTGCCGCGTGTCCTCGCAACACACGATCGGGCAGGCACGCAGCGTGTCGACGGCGCGTGCCGTCATGTCACCGAGGTTGCCGATCGGTGTCGCAACGAGGTGCAGGGTGCCGATGCTCATCGCGTGGCACTCGGCGCGCAACGGAAGGACGCGGCGTTCACGTGCGGCGCACGTCGACGACGTCCCCGAGTTGGAGTCCCCAGCGGGCGAACGAACCCGCTCGTGCCTCGATGACGGTTCGGGCCGCGGGAACGGGCATCGACATTCGCATCGGCTGCAGCCGCTGCACGTGCACGAGGCGCGAATCGGCGTCGAGGTAGCCGACGTCGATGGGGTACCGCATCCCGATGCTGTGCACCCAGCGGCACTTCGGCAGGACGAACGCAAACTCGCCCTCGCGACTGCCGATCAGCCCGCGCATCCTGTCGACGCGCGTTTCGGCGACGGTGGCACTGGCGATCACCCGCGCACCGACGACGAGCCAGGCATCTGCCATGGGCATCACATTACGGCTCAGACGTTGAAGCGGATCTCCATGACGTCGCCGTCGGCAACGACGTAGTCCTTGCCTTCGACGCGCAGTTTTCCGACTTCCTTCGCCTTGTTCCACGACCCGAGACGGAGCAACTCGTCGCAGTGGATGACGTCGGCACGGATGAACCCGCGCTGCAGATCGGAGTGGATCTTGCCGGCACACTCGGGTGCCTTCGCACCGGCCTTGAAGGTCCACGCGCGCGATTCCTTCTCGCCGGTCGTGAAGAACGTGCGCAGCCCGAGGAGCTGGTACGCACTGCGAATCATGCGCGGAAGTGCACCTTCGCCGAGACCGAGCGCCTCGAGCATCTCCGTGCGGTCGGTGCCGGTGAGTTGAGCCGCTTCTGCCTCGATCTGGATGCTCATGCCGAGCACCTCGACTTCGTGCTCGCTCGCCGAGCCCGGCGGCGCGAGTTCGGCGGCGACGCGGGCGACTTGTGCAGGGATCGTGTCGAGGGCGTCCTCGGCGACGTTGACGACGGCGAGGACGCGACGCGAGGTGAGCAGGAAGTG
>CAZIME010000098.1:0-3028 GCA_964540395.1 uncultured Bifidobacterium sp. | reverse complement strand
CGGCCGACGAAAAGCCGATCGACCTCGAATAACGCGCATCAGCCGCGCGCCGTCACGCACGGCGTGGCGCCGAGTGACGTCGATACCCTTGGAGTGTCGTGACTCGTCGCTACGTCGTGCGGACGTTCGGCTGCCAAATGAACGACCACGATTCGCAGAGAATCGCCGGTCTCCTTGAGCAGGACGGACTCGAAGAGGCCTCCGATGAGGCCGATGCCGACGTCGTCGTCCTCAACACGTGTTGCATCCGCGAGAACGCCGACAACAAGTTGTACGGCAGTCTCGGCACGTTGAAGGCGTGGAAGGACGAGGTTCCCGGACGATCAATCGTCGTTGCCGGCTGCCTGGCCCAGAAGGACCGCGACGTCGTGCGCGACAAAGCGCCGTGGGTCGACGTGGTGCTCGGAACGCACAACGTCCACCGCACGGTCGACCTTCTCCACCACGCCGCCGAGCACGGCCCGGTCACCGAAATCATCGACGAAGCGATCCTCGATGATCACACGTTGTTCCCGTCGGCACTCCCGGTGAAGCGAGATACCTCGTACAACGCCTGGGTGACGATCCAGATCGGGTGCGACAACACGTGTGCCTACTGCATCGTTCCTGCTGTACGCGGCAAGGAAGTGAGCCGTCCGTTCGACGACATCGTCGATGAGGTGCGCACGCTGGCGGCAACGGGCGTCACCGAAATTTTCCTGCTCGGGCAGAACGTCAATTCGTACGGGCGCGACCTCAGCCTGGCACGACGCCGGGCCGGTGACGACGTGCGCGTGCAGCCGCTGTTCTCGGAGTTGCTCCGGGCAGTCGGCGACACGCCGGGTGTGCGCCGTGTGCGTTTCATGAGCCCGCACCCGAAGGACATGCGCTCGGACACCTTTGCCGCAATGGCGTCGACGGCGGCGGTGTGCGAGCACCTGCACTACCCGTTGCAGGCCGGCAGCGACGACGTGCTCGCCGCGATGCACCGCGGTTACACCGCCGCGCGGTACCTCGAGCGCTTGGCCGAGGCACGCGCAACCATCGATGATCTGGCCGTCACCACCGACATCATCGTCGGTTTTCCCGGGGAAACCGAACGCGATTTTTGTGCAACTCTGGAAGTCGCCGCCGAGGCCGAGTTCGACTCGGCGTACGCGTTCATCTTTTCGCCGCGCGAGGGCACGGCGGCAGCCGACATGGTCGATCGCTTCGTCGAACCGTCTGTCGTGGGAGAACGATTCGATCGCCTGAAGGCGGTGCTCGATCGTTCGGCGGTGCGCCGACATGCGGCACGCATCGGCCGCATCGAAGAAGTCGTCGTGGAGGGCACGAGCAAGCGCAACCCTGAGCGCCTCACCGGGCGCACGCGCCAGAACAAACTCGTGCATTTCGATGCGCCGTCGCTGCTGCGCCCGGGCACTTATGCGACGGTGCAGATCACCGACGCTGCACGCTTCCATCTGTCGGGGCACATGCTCGACGCCGGGCCGGCCCCCACGCACAAGGTGCGCCTTGCCGTCACGGCAGCGTGACGTGACCCCCGTCGTCATTCTCGGCCCGACGGCCAGCGGCAAGAGTGACGTCGCCATGCACGTGGCACGGGAAGGCGGCGTGCAAGTGGTCGCGGTCGATGCGATGCAGGTGTATCGCGGCATGGACATCGGCACCGCCAAGCCGTCGCGTGCCGACCGCGCGGCCGTCCCGCACCATTGCATCGACCTCGTCGAGCCGACCGAGCGGTTCACGGTGACGCAATACAAGGCCGCTGCGAACGCGGCGCTCGACGCCATCTCCGCGGCGGGCGACGGTGCCGTTCTCGTCGCCGGAACGGGTCTGTATCTCACCGCGGTGATCGACGACCTCACCCCGCCGGGCGAGTGGCCGGAGGTGCGCGCGCAACTCGCCGCGGAGGCGGACGTCGCGGTGTTGTGGGCCCGGCTCATCGAGTGCGATCCGGTGACGGCGCAGCGCACCGACCGTCATAACCGTCGCCGCATCGAGCGTGCGCTCGAAGTGTCGATCGGCAGCGGCAAACCGTTCTCGTCGTTCGGCCCGGGTACGGGTGCATACCCGGCGAACGGCGTCACGCAGATCGGCATCCTGTGGCCACGTGAAGTGCTCGCTCGGCGCATCGAAGCCCGCGTGCACGCAATGATGAGTGCCGGCCTGCTCGCCGAGGTGCGCGGCCTGTACGAGCGGCAGGCGCTGTCGCGCGAGGCGCAACAGGCCCTCGGGTACAAGGAACTCATCGACCACCTCGAGAGCCGTACCGGTCTCGACGAAGCGATTGCCACGATCGTCACGCGCACGAGACAGTTTGCGGTCCGCCAGGAACGCTGGTTCCGACGTGATCCGCGGGTGCGCTGGGTGGCTGTCGAAGCGGACCCCGTCGCCGAAGTGACACCCGTACTCCGGGCTGCGTTGCAGCACGCCGATCGGCGAGACTGACCCGGTGGCCCGCACGTTCGTCGTCGACAAGTTCGACGCGCTCGGCAACGACTTTCTCGTGCTCGATCTTGATGCAGCGGGGCTCGACGACGACGAACTCGACTGGGCGGCGTGTGCGCGCGCCTGGTGCGCCCGCACGGGCGGTGCGGGCGCCGACGGTCTTCTCTTGCTGCGACGTATCGACGCACGTTCTGCACGAATGCGGCTTGTGAACAGCGACGGTTCGCATGCGGAGATGAGTGGCAACGGTGCGCGATGCTTCGCCCATGCGCTCCACCGCAACGACAGTGACGTGCACGAAGGTGTGGCCGGCGAGTACGTGCTGCACACGGCCGCGGGCCCGCGTTCGGTGACGGTGCGCGCCGGATCGCTGCCCGACACTGCCGATGCGAGTGTCGAGATGGGTGCGCTGACGACGATCCCTGCACCCGCGTCGTGGGTGAAGCTCGGGGTGCATCCCGACCGGCCCGTCGAACACGTATCGGTCGGCAATCCGCATGCCGTCGTCGGCGTCGAGAATGTGCACGTCGTCAACCTCGAATCGCTCGGTGCGCAGGTACCCGAAGTGAACCTCGAGATCATCGAACCCGGCCCCGAG
>CAZIME010000097.1:0-3115 GCA_964540395.1 uncultured Bifidobacterium sp. | reverse complement strand
CCCTCCTCGCGGTGCTCACGCCCGTGATCGTGGGCTTCGGCATCGGCTGGCAGGCTCTCGGCGGGTTCCTCGCGGCGGTCATCCTCACCGGGCAGCTGATGGCGAACTACCTCAGCAACGCCGGTGGCTCGTGGGACAACGCCAAGAAGTACATCGAGGACGGCAACCACGGCGGCAAGGGCTCGGAGCCGTACAAGGCCGCGGTCATCGCGGACACGGTCGGTGACCCGTTCAAGGACACCGCCGGCCCGGCGCTGAACCCGCTCATCAAGGTGATGAACCTGGTGGCGCTGCTCATCCTTCCGGCGGTCATCAACCTGCGCGACAACGACGCTGCTCGCTTGTCGATCGCCGGTGTGTCGTTGCTCATCCTGATCGTTTCCGTGGTGCGATCGAGCCGCCAGAGCAACAGCCTCATTTCCGCGTAGCGAAGGCAGCTGCGCATGGGTGTGCGATACCTGAGCGACGAGTGGATATCCACCGTCGCTCAGGTGATCGCCACCGACACAGACATCGCGAGACTGGCTGCAAGCCATCCGATCCGCGTCGTGCAAGTGGTCACCGACGGACCGAACGGTGACGTCACGTACCACCTGGTTTCGGACGAATCGGGTGTCTCGTTCGCAGCCGGGACGGTGCCCGCCCCCGACATCACGTTCACCCAAACGTGGAATACCGCGGTGTCGATTGCAACGGGCACGGCCAACGCCGCCGAGGCTTTCATCAACGGCCGCGTGCGATTCGCCGGCGATCACACGAAGGTGATCGCCGCCCAGCCGCTGTTCGCGGCTCTCGACCGCGTGTTCTCCGCGGTGCGCAGCAACGTCGACTTCAGCTGACGCTCACGGCATCGGCCGTTTTCGTGACCGTGGTGCTCTCGCGTCACCCGTTCGGTGACGAGTCGAGTCCGGTGCGAGTGGCGTCGAGGGTTATCGAGCTGCGCGACGGTGGCGGCGCCAGCCCTGCACCCCGGCGGCGCCGAAGGCGAGCATGACGACGGGGACGACGATGAGCATCATCGTGCGGTACGTCTCGAGCACCGAGCTCTCCCCCGACTCGAGGATGAGGTAGGCGACGTACGCGACGTAAAAGAACGCGAGGAGGATGCCTTCCCAGCGCTTGATCGCAAATCCGTTCCAGCAGATGGGAATGAGAACGATCGTCGCGGCGATCATCACCGGGATGTCGAGGCGCAGCGCCGCATCGGCGACTGCCACACCCTCTTTCGAAATCGCGGCGGATGCACCGAGCACGGCAAGGAGGTTGAAGATGTTCGATCCGACGACGTTGCCGACGGCGATGTCGCGCTGACCGCGAATGGCCGCGAGCACCGACGTGGCGAGCTCGGGCAACGACGTTCCCGCCGCCACGATCGTGAGACCGATGACGAGGTCACTGACACCGAGTGACTTCGCAATGTCGGTGGCGGAATCGACGAGCCAGCGTGCTCCGAGCACGAGCAGGGCCAGACCGGCGACGACGAAGAAGATCTGCACGAGCAGCGGCTTCTGCGCGGTCGACCCTTCGAGTGATGCCACTTCACTCTCGTACTCGGCTTCGACTGCCTTCGATTCCCGGCGGGCATTGCGGATGAGCCAGACGGTGTACACGAGCAGGGCGAGGAAGAACACCGCGCCTTCGATGCGGCCGAAGCTGCCGTTCAGTGCCAGGCCAAGGGTGACGAAGGAGACGACCGTGAGCAGCGGGATGTCGATGCGGATGAGTCGCTGCTCGATAGTGAGACCACTGAATACAGCCGATACGCCGAGGATGAAGAGGATATTGAAGATATTCGACCCGACGACGTTGCCGAGGCTGACGTCGGCATTACCTGCCAGTGACGCCCCCACACTCACCGCCATTTCGGGCGCGCTCGTGCCGAAGGCGACGACGGTGAGGCCGATGACGATCGGCGCTATGCCGAGGCGCGTGGCGACCGATGAGGCACCCCGCACGAGCCATTCGGCTCCGAGAACGAGGAGGACGAGGCCTCCGACGAGGAAGAGAATCGTTGAGGCGCTCATATGAGCACGAGAGCCTACGGGTGCGACGGCTCCGTACTCGGGACGGTGCCCGGGGGCAATGTGCCGTCCATCGTGCCGTGAGGCACGTGCTCACTGTTGCGCCGATCGGCGCAGTGACTACTTGACGAGGCCGAGAGCCTTGACGGCGTCGCGCTCCTCGAGCAACTCCGCCACCGAGGCGTCGATCTTTGCGCGGCTGTAGTCGTCGATCGGCAGGTTCTTCACGATCTCGTACGTGCCGTTGCTGCACGTGCACGGGAAAGACGAGATGAGACCTTCCGGCACTCCGTACGAACCGTCGGACGGAACCGCCATGCTCACCCAGTCACCGGCCGGGGTGCCGAGTGCCCACGAGCGGATGTGATCGACGGCAGCATTGGCTGCCGACGCCGCCGACGACGAGCCGCGCGCCTTGATGACTGCGGCACCGCGCTTGGCAACCGTCGGAATGAACGTTGAATCGATCCATGCATCGTCGTTGACGAGCGACTTCGCCGCTTTACCGCCGACTTCGCAGTACGACAGGTCGGGGTACTGCGTGACGGAGTGGTTTCCCCACACGGTCATCTTCTTGATCGACGAGACCGGCGCATTGAGGCGCGCAGCGAGCTGCGAGATCGCACGGTTGTGGTCGAGGCGCATCATCGCCGTGAACTGGCGCGGGTCGAGCCCGGCGGCGTTGTTCATCGCGATGAGGGCGTTCGTGTTCGCCGGATTGCCGACGACGAGCACCTTCACGTCCTTGCGTGCGCTCTTCGCCAGTGCCTCGCCCTGCGGCTTGAAGATTCCGCCGTTGGCCGACAGGAGGTCCTTGCGCTCCATACCGTCCTTGCGCGGCATCGCGCCGACGAGCAGCGCGACGTCGGCATCGCCGAAGGCGACGTTCGGGTCGCTCGACATCTCGACCCCGGCGAGCAGCGGGAATGCGCAGTCGTCGAGTTCCATCTTCACGCCCTCGAGCGCACCCAGTGCCTGGGGCACCTCGAGCAACTGGAGGATGACCTTCGTATCGGGTCCGAGCATCGAGCCGGAGGCGATACGGAAGAGGAGGCTGTAACCGATCTGACCGGCGGCACCGGTCACTGCAACGC
>CAZIME010000096.1:0-3122 GCA_964540395.1 uncultured Bifidobacterium sp. | reverse complement strand
GCATTCCTCGGGTGAGTACGTCGAACGCCCGGCATGGGCAACGGGCAACCAGCGCAGGCCCGACCCGGCAAGGCCGTCGTCACCACCGATGCGTTGCGCCGCACACGCCACGTCGGAACGCAGCTTGCTCTCGTACACCTGCTCGGAGATGAAGTTGGTGATGAGCGGGTGCATCCGTCGGGTCGTATTCAACAACACGCCGTAGTTGGGGGGAACGACGTCGGCATCTTGATTGATGTATTCCAAGCCCGACAGACCCGACTGTCCCGGATGGGCGGCTTTCGTCGGCTGCTTCAACTGCTGCGGATCTCCGACGAGAACGACGTTGCGCGCCGACAACGACGCCCCTAGCGTGTCGGCCAGCGACAACTGTCCGGCTTCGTCGATGAACAAGATGTCGAGCGAATTACGCATGGCCGCACTCGTGAACAGAAAGCTCGTTCCGGCGACGATGTCGTGGTTGGCAACCGCTGCCGCTGCCTTGTCGTTGGTCGACGTGAACGTCACCGTCATCGCGGCTCCGCTCGGGGTGTAGGCGGAATCGGCGTCTTTCGACTTCTGCGCCACGCGCAACGGCGACTCGGCACTGAAACCGAACTCCTCGACGTACTTGTTCATCTCGAAGAGCAGCTGTTCGACGGCGCTGTGGGTATTGGCGGCAATACCGATCTTTCGCCCCGCGGCGACAAGACGCAAGATCGCCCGCGCCGATGAATACGTCTTTCCCGTACCGGGCGGCCCCTGGATGACGAGGTACGACGAGTCGAGGTCGCCGATGAGTGTGGCAAGCACTTCATCGGAGATCACGCCTGCCGTATTCACCGCGAGCAGCGACTGTGATCCGAAGCGTGGTGCAAAACGGTGCAAAATATCGTGGCTCACCCGGTGTCGTGGAGTATCCGCCAGCACCTCGGCACCGAGTTCGTTCAGTGCATCGACAAACCCCGACTTGTTCACCGTCTTGTGATCGAAGATTGCCGTGGGGTGGGGGAGATCGTTCTCGCGATTGGCAATCGTCAAGGTGACGAGCCCCGCATCGACGTCGATTGACTCCATCTTCACCGTCGGGCCATTCGGGTCGTCATCGTTCATCTTCGGTCGGTAGAAGTTCACGGCCTTCACGTCGCTCGACGCATCGACTTTCGTCAACTGGTTGGCGTCGAATCGGTACACACGCTTCGCCTTGAACGTCTTTTGGCGTCCGCCGGGAACCGACTGCTCGAGCTCCTCAACGAACTCCAACCCGGCGATGGCATTCGGATCGTCGAGAAGCTCGTCTTCGCCCTTGTTCACCGACTGGATGTATTCGAACGACGTGACAGCATCTTCGCGGGCGTGGAAGTCGAGCAGGTCGGCCATCAGCCAGCGAGTCTCGAGCGACGCGGCGATCTTGGGGTCGAGCCCAGGCTCCAACCGCCGCTCGTTCAACTTTGTGATCAACTCCGAGCCGAATTTCACCGTGTCGCTCGGGTCGCGCAACTCACGCCGGTTGAAGATGGCGAGTTCATCTTTCGACAGCATCGGGCGCAGCTCGGCACGACGCGCCTCCAACCAGTCGCGCAGCGCCACGGTCGATTCGCAGTCGTTGCGGTTGTACTTGGCGAGCTCGTCGAGGAGCGACGTATCGCCCTCGGCTCCGTGCTCGGCGGTGTCGCGACTGTTCAGCCACTTCTCGTACTGCACGATGCTCAAGCTGCCTTCGGCCACGAGGTCGTCACGCTTGAATCCGTACAACACCTCGAGTTTCTTCAACGAATACGACTCGACCCCGATGCGCAAGCCCTGGCTTGTCACTCGCGACAAGTCGACGAAGCGGCCCTCCCGAAACAGTGCATCGAGACGGGCCTCTTCCACCGCGTATCGGGTGGACAGGCGGCGCAAGGCCGATGGCTCGTAATGCCCGAAGTGATACACCCGCAGCTTCTCGAACCCGGGCGTGGCGATGCGCCTATATATATGGTCGATCACCGCCATGAACGCCGCGCGTTCACTGTCGGGATCGTGCGCCCAGATCGGCTCGTAGTGCGTGCTGCCGTCGGCATTCGTCCAGGTGAGGCCGTGCAGGTATTCGAGACCTTCCGCACCCCGATACGGGTGTCCTTCGATGTCGTAGAAGATGTCGCCGGGGTTCGGCTCGGGTAGCAGGTTAAACCCACGCCATTCCTCGATCGGTCGCACGTACTCGTACACCGGCAGGGCAGCAGGGTCTTTGCGCTGCGCCTCGCGGGTCTTCATCTGCAACCCGGCTTGGGTGACCAAGCGCGTGAAGGTCTCGGGGTTCATGTCGTCGGGTGCCGACTGTGCCCGTGCCAAGTCACCGAGCGTTGCCACCCCTGCCGCGCGCAGCACTTCGCGATGCCCGTTCGTCACCCCGGCGACGAACGTGACGTCGTCGTTCTTGCGCCAGTGGGCGTTGCACTCCCGGCTCCACGCACAAATCGAGCAGTGCTCGACGGGTGTGGGCTCGGGTGCATCGGCAAAGCCGTCGAGCAACGACTCCTGGAACGCCTTCTTCACGTGACGGAAGTACGCCGACACCTCCGACAACAACACCTCCACCGTTCCCTCGGTGGGAGACCCGGTCACGATGTGCACCTTCTCCGGAGGAACACCTTGCAACTCGGCAATGTGCTCGGCATACGAACACAACTGCAACAGCGCATTCACTTTCGCGATGCGGGCCAACTTCGTGTCGAACGGCTCGAAGGAGTAGTCACCCAACTGCGACGGAGTATCGGTCGGCTCGAGAAAGTCGGCACGGCCGATCCACGCAACGCAATCCTCCACCCGAAAGAACGTCGGCTGGTACAACGCATCGGCACTCGCCCGAAACGCTTCAGCCACTGCCTGCGCGCGCGCCGTGATATCGGGCAACGAATACCGCCCGTGACTTGCCCCAATCGGGTCGAGGTTGATGACCGCCTTGCCAACACTTTCCATCCGCACGGTGAGTGACTCGAGATACCGCTGCTCGTGCTCGACGCCGTATTTCTGGAGGATGTCGGTGAGCTCGTCGTCGTTCTTCGGGGGCTTGGGCCCACCGTTCATTGCCTGAAAGTTGCGATACGACAGATGCCGGCAGGCCAGGTGATTCGAGAGATCCGACGGACTGAGAACTGTGA
>CAZIME010000095.1:0-3170 GCA_964540395.1 uncultured Bifidobacterium sp. | reverse complement strand
TCGATCTCCTCGTACACCTGTCGGTAGCCGGCGAACGAGATCGTCGTGCCGCTCGCACTGAATTCGCAGTCGGTGGTGAACGAGTCGCGCGCCGTCGCACCGAGACGTAGCGTCACCGTGGTGCCGACCGTGTCGGACATCTGCGAGGCGAGAGTGCGCTGCCAGATGAGTCGGTACACGTTCATCTCGACGGGGTTGAGCTCACCCTTCAGCGAGTCGGGGGAGCGCAGCGGAAGCGTCGGGCGGATCGCCTCGTGGGCCTCCTGGGCGTTCTTCACCTTCGACTTGTGCACCCGAACGTCGTCGGCCACGTAGGGCTTGCCGTAAGTTCCGGCGATCTCGCCCCGCACCGCGGCAATGGCGTCGTCACTGAGCCCGACGTTGTCGGTGCGCATGTAGGTGATGTACCCGGCTTCGTACAGACCCTGGGCGATGCGCATCACCTCGCCGGCGGACATGCGCAGCTTGTTTCCGGCCTCCTGTTGCAGGGTGCTCGTTGTGAACGGAGCCTTCGGTGAGCGGCGGTACGGCTTGTCCTCGACCGATCGCACGTCGAGGTTCGCGCCGGACAGTCCGGCGACGAGTTCGTTCGCCCGTTCCTCATCGACGACGGCGACACCGTCGCGGGCCACGCCTTTGGCGTCAAAGTCACGGCCTGTGGCGATGCGCATTCCGTTCAGCGCAGTGAGCGTGGCAGAGAACGCCGGTGCCGTGGCGCTCATCATCTTCAGGTCCCAATAGTCGGCGACGACGAACGCGATGCGCTCCTGTTCGCGCTCGACGACGAGGCGAATCGCGGGGCTCTGTACGCGACCGGCGGAGAGACCGCGGTTGATCTTGCGCCACAGGATCGGTGAGATCGTGTAGCCGTAGAGACGATCGAGAATGCGACGCGCCTCGGCGGCATCGACGAGTTTGTGGTCGACGTCGCGCGGGTTGGCGATGGCTTCGTCGATTGCCGACTTCGTGATCTCGTGGAACACCATCCGCCGCACCGGCACCTTGGGCTTTAGGTACTCGAGCAGGTGCGCAGAAATCATCTCGCCTTCTCGGTCTTCGTCGGTGGCGAGGTAGAGGGCCGGCGCATCCTTCAGTAGGGCCTTCAATTCCTTGACGACCCGCGCCCCGCGCTCGGTGAGTTCGTACGTCGGGCGGAAGCCGTTGTCGACGTCGACCTGCAATCCGGTGCGCGGCAGGTCGGCGACGTGACCGACCGACGCGTGCACCTCGAAGTCTTTTCCGAGGAACTTGGCGATGGTCTTGGCCTTGGCCGGCGACTCAACGATGACGAGGGGGCGTGACATGCAGTGGTGATCCGTTGTACGGGGTATCGGCTCGGCAGTCAAGCACCCACGCCGCGTGATGACAACTCGGTAGCGTGAAACGCAACGTGCACAACGCTTTGAGCGAACTCGGTGGTGACGACGACACCTTGCACGTGATGCGTGAAGCGGTCCCGGCTGCGGGTGACGCACGACTCGGTCGCATCATGCGCATTGATCGCGGATGGAGCACGATTCGCACCCCCGATCCGGTCGCAGCAGATGCATTTCGTATCGTGCGCGTGCGCAACGTCGGCGCCGACGTGTGCGTTGGGGACTGGGTCGTTCTCGACGATGCTGACGAGCGGATCGAGTTCGTCGCGCCGCGGCGGTCGGCGCTCATGCGACGCGCATCGTCAGACGACATGCGCGCCGTTCCCCAGGCGATCGCGGCGAACCTCGACACCGTGATCCTCGTTCACGCCGTGACGAGCGAACCGAACCCGCGTCGTCTCGAGCGCGAACTCGTTCTCGCCTATGACAGCGGTGCGCGACCGATCATCGTGCTCACGAAGAGCGACATGGTGTCGGCTGCGGAAGCCGAGCGCATGCGCACAGCGGTTGCCGATGTCGCAGTAGGGGTCCCGGTTCACGTCGTCAGCGCGTTGCAGGGAATCGGGCTGGAAGCGCTCCTTATATATGGTGAGGCGCGCCGCACGATCGTCGTGCTCGGGGCGAGCGGTGTCGGCAAGTCCACCCTCGTCAACGCCCTCGTCGAAAGCGAGGCCCAGCAGACGGGGGAGGTGCGCGATGCCGACCAGCGCGGTCGCCACACGACCGTCGCCGTCACGATGCTCGCGCTGCCCTCGGGGGGATGGCTCATCGATACGCCCGGGGTCCGGGCGGTGAGTTTGTGGACGAGCGGGCACGGCATCGAACGGGCCTTCGCCGACGTCTTCGCGTTGATGGACCAATGCCGGTTCCGCGATTGCAAGCACGTGTCCGAGCCCGGCTGTGCCGTGCGCGGGGCCGTTGCAGCGGGGTCGCTCGACGAAGCGCGTCTTGAAAGCATGCGACGTCTCGTCGCGGAAGAAGCAGCCCTAGAGGAGGAACAGCGCGAGTTCGAGCGTCAGTCGGTGCGTCGCGTGCGTCGCGGCGGAACCAGGAGCATGGCACGCAACGACCGCATTGCCGAGGACTTCAGCGAGGACGAGAACGGTTCCGATGACGTCGTCCAAGACGGTGTCTGAGATGTCGTCTGAGACGATGTCACTTCACGGCTCGTGATCACAGCTCGCCGTTGGCGAGCAGCCGCAACACGTCGGCTCCGCGACGGCGTGTGTCGTCGATGTCGCTGAGCTTGCGTGCTGCGCGCACCTGGGTGGCGATGCGCGGGTTGCGCACGAAGCGTTCCTCGTGGCGCAGGAGAAAATCCCAATACAGGGTGGTGAACGGGCAAGCGTCGTCACCGACGCGCTTCGTTCGGTCGTAACGGCACCCCTTGCAGTAGTCGCTCATCCGGTCGATGTAGGCGCCACCGGCGGCGTACGGCTTGGTCGCCATCATCCCGCCGTCTGCGTGCAACGACATCCCGATGACGTTCGGAATCATCACCCATTCGGCGCCGTCGACGAACGACTCCCACATCCAGTCGGTGAATCGTTGCGGGTGTATACCGGCGATGAGCGCAAGATTACCGAGCACCATGAGTCGAGGAATGTGGTGCACCCAACCACGTGCGTTGATGTCGGCGATAATTCCCGAGACACAACGCATTGACGTCGTCGCCCGTCCGTTGAACAACGGCGGAAGCGGCATCTGTGCATCGAGCTCATTGAGCTGTGCGTAGTCGGGCATCCACTTCCAGTAGAGATTCCACACGTACTCGCGCCAGCCGATGATCTGGCG
>CAZIME010000094.1:0-3178 GCA_964540395.1 uncultured Bifidobacterium sp. | reverse complement strand
GACCGCAGATGACCCGCGCGTCGCCGACCTGCGCACGAACTGCTGCGATTTGGCGCTCGATGATCGAGTCCATCGTCCACTCGGGTGCAATCCCGGCGCAGTCGTACAGGAACGTCTCGATCACCGCCTGACCGGCCTGCGAGTGCACCACTTCGGGGTGGTACTGCACACCCCACACGCGTCGCTCGTCGTTCTCGAGCACCGCGACCGGTGCTTCATTCGTCGATGCCGTGACACGGAAACCTTCGGGCGCGCGGGTGATCGCGTCGAAGTGACTCATCCACACGTCGGCCGTGGTCGGAACCTTCGCGAGAAGCCGCGATTCACCGGTGCGGTTGAGGGTCGTACGACCGTATTCACCGCGATCACCCCGCTCGACCGTGCCGCCGAGCTGCTGCGCGATGAGCTGACTGCCGTAACAGATGCCGAGGATCGGAATCCCGAGGTCGTAGATCGCCGGATCGAGTTTCGGAGCTCCGTCGACGTGCACGCTCTTCGGCCCGCCCGACAGGATGATCGCCGCGGGCGCGCGCCGCGCCACTTCGCCGGCGGTGATGCGGTGCGGAACGATCTCCGAGTACACCCGCGCCTCGCGCACCCGGCGGGCGATGAGTTGCGCATATTGAGCGCCGAAATCGACGACGAGAACGGTCGTTTGGCGCGCCATCGGTCACGAGAGTAGTTCCCGACCCGATTTCGTGATCCCGTCGTGCGAGACTGGGTGGTGCATGTTGCGTCTCACCGTGCCGTTCAGCGACGACACGCTTCCTCCGGACTTCAACTACGACCTCGAGAACGAGCCGTCGCAGTGCATCGGTTTGCTGCCCAAGCCCGGCTGCGGCAGTGAGCCCGAGCAGGCCGGCGATAGGGGTGGTGCCCTCCAATACGCGGTGTTCGGTCTCATCATCGCGGGGCTTGCGGTCATCTTCACCGTCGTATTCCGGCGGGTGATTCGCGCCGACCGCGAAAAGGCCCGACGTGCGCGGTAACCCGCGCGTCGTCGGCATCTCGCTCGCCCTCATGTCGGCGGGCTTGTACGGCATCAACCCCGTGTTCTCCGTGTTCGCCTACGACGACGGCGCGAACAGTCGCGGGTTGATGCTCGCCCGTTTCGCGCTCGCCGCTCCGTTGTTGCTCGTCGTGCGCACGGTACGCGTCGGTCACCTGCGCTGGCCGCGCGGCACCGACCTGCTCCAGATCTTCCTGCTCGGCTTCTTCGGCTTCTGCATGCAGTCGTTCTTCTATTTCGGTGCGATCGAACGGATGCCGAGCGGTTTGGTCTCCGTCATCTTCTATTGCTTCCCCGTCATCACCGTGCTGCTCGCCTGGCTGTTGCTGCGCCACCGGCCGAACCGCATTATCTCGGTGTGCCTGGTCGCCACCGTCGCCGGTGTGTCGTTGACGGCGGGAAGCGTGTCGGGGGCGCAGGCCGACGGCGTCGCGTTCACGCTCGCCGGCGCAGTGACGTACTCCTTCTATGTCGTGCTGTCGTCGCGCATCATGCCGCGCTACGACGGCATCACCGGTCTCACCGTCATCTTGTTCGGCGCCCTCGCCGGCTACCTCGTCATGTGGGCGCTACCCGTTGCCGGCCTCGACTTCACGTTCCCGAGTTCGGTTCTCGGCTGGAGCAACGTGCTCATCATCGCCGTCATCGGCACGATCATGTCGATGGGTGCGTTCTTCGCCGCCATGAAACGCGTCGGCCCCGGGCCCACCGCGGTTGCCTCCACGGTCGAACCGGTGGTGACGATCGCCGCCGGTGTCGCGTTCCTATCGGAGAGCCTGACCGGACGCATCGTCGTCGGTGCCGCCCTCGTCATCGGGGCCGTCGTCGCACTCACGGTCGCCGAAGCCCGCCGCGTCGCGTCGTCGGTAGCCTGAGCGACGCACCGCCGCGAGGCGGGGCCACGACACGAATTTCTTGCAGGGTTGGGTGAAATTCCCTATCGGCGGTACAGCCCGCGACTCCCGCGCTTCACGGTGCGGGACTGACTCGGTGAAACTCCGGGGCCGACGGTCACAGTCCGGATGGAAGCAGGAAGGAACATGCAACACATCGACGACGAGTTGATGCGTGTTGCGATGCATGCCGCATCGCGCGCGCGTCTCATCAGCAGGCCCAACCCGTGGGTGGGCGCCGTCGTCGTTGCCGCCGACGGTCGTCGTTTCGTCGGCCACACCCACGCCCCCGGCGACATCCACGCCGAAATTCACGCACTTCGCCAAGCCGGCGATGCTGCACGCGGCGCCACCCTGTATTCCACGCTCGAGCCGTGCAACCACACCGGGCGCACCGGTCCGTGCACCGAGGCGATCATCGACGCCGGCGTGGGTCGTGTCGTCGTCGGCGTGCACGATCCCGACCCCCGCGTGTCGGGAACCGGCATTGAGCGTCTGCGTGCCGCGGGCGTCGACGTGCTCGCCGGCGTATTGCACGATGAAGTCCACGAACAACTCGCCCCGTACCTGCACCACCGCCGTACGTCGCGACCGTGGGTGGTGCTGAAGATGGCGATGACGGTCGACGGCTCGATCACGTCGGGTGATCCGCAGTCGCCGTGGATCACCGGCACCGAAGCGCGCCGTCGCGTGCACGAACTGCGCGCCGAGAGTGACGCGATTCTCGTCGGTGCCGGCACCGTGCGTGCCGACGATCCGCAACTCACCGTTCGCGACGTTGACGGACCATCACCGCGGCGCATCGTGCTCGGCAGCGCCCCCGCCGGTGCGCGTATCCATCCGTGCACCGAATGGTCGGGCCCGCTCCCCGAGCTGCTCGATGACCTCGGTCGTGACGGCGTCATCCAGTTGATGGTCGAGGGCGGCGCACGCGTCGCCACGTCGTTCCACGAGGCGGGGCTCGTCAATCGCTACGTCTTCCACATCGCACCGACGCTCGCCGAACCCGGCAAGCGCGTGCCCGCATTCGTCGGCGATGCACACGGCGTGCTCGGCGACGTCATGCGCGGCCGATTCCGCAGCGTCAACACGTACGGTCGCGACGTCGAAATCGTCGTCGATGCCGCTGATCTCACGAAACCGGAGCAGACACGATGAGCAGTCATCCCGCATTCGCACCCATCGAGGACGTCATCGCGGCGATCGCTCGCGGCGAGATGATCGTGATGGTCGACGACGAGGACCGCGAGAACGAGGGCGACCTCATCATGGCGGC
>CAZIME010000093.1:0-3225 GCA_964540395.1 uncultured Bifidobacterium sp. | reverse complement strand
GAGCGCCAGGTTGTGGCCCTGGAGGTCGGGGGTTCAAGTCCCCTCGCTCACCCCACGTCGAGCGTGGTGTGCGTGCGATTTCGTGCGCGCACCACGCACCGACTTGGCACACCGAACACGTCGTGGCACGACAAACACGAGTTGCAGGACTCGCCGATGGTACGTACGTCACGATTTCATCACTGCGCCGCGACGTTCTATACTTCGCGTTCGCACTTCACAACGACAATTGCCCCTCTAGCTCAGCTGGTCAGAGCAACGGACTCTTAATCCGCAGGTCCTGGGTTCGAATCCCAGGGGGGGCACAAACACTCCGCTCGCCCAACCGCGCGTGCAGAGTTTGTAGTTGCCCGCTCAGCTCGCCAGACGCACCGACGACACGTCGCCCCTGGCCAACTGCACCGCGAGTTCCGTGCGGTTGGCGACCCCGGCGACCTTCAACATGCGACTCACCCGATTCTTCACCGTTTGCACCGACAGGAACACGGAGCCGGCAATGGCTTCGTTGCTGGCGCCGGTGGCCAACAGGCGAAGTATGTCGAGGTCGGTGTCGTCACCGGCAATGGCGACCAACTGCAAGGCGAAAACGTCGTGCGGGGTGGACGATCGATCGTCGACGACCGAGTCACGGGGTACGTCACCCCACGTGCTGAACAGTTCGTGCATACCGCATCGGACGATCCCGAGACGTCGTGCCTGCCTCACTTGCTCGTCGTTCAGGACGGGATCGGCAAGGAACCATCCGGGCCGGGGCAGGTTTCGGGCCGACAAGCTTTCGTGCACCTGCTCGACGGCGTCCAACCATGGATTGGCGAGAATTACGACCTGCGGAGACCCGATCTCGATCGCCGAATGAAGCGCGGGGCTCGAGGTACACACCCCGCACACCTCGATCGCCGGATTTTGCTTCACGAGACCGATCATTCCCTCGGCAACGCTCGGATCTTCCGCGGCAACGACCACCCGAGTGTGCCGCGACGGTCGCACGAGGAGTCCAAGTCTGTGCATCGCATCCGCGACATCGGTGACGACCTGTACTGCACGCTTCCCTCGGATGTCGACCGATTCTTCGACGCAGATCGACCGTGCGATCAGCCCGTGTTCGGTCGTGTGCACGTAGGCGATGCTCGGAGGCATCGCCACGCCATGCTCGGCACACTTCTCGCGTGCGAGTTGCAGGCTGACCAGCCACGGTCCGGCAACGAGGACGACGTCCGGCCCTTCCCCCACGATCGCCGCCACGAACTCGTCGAGGTCAAAGCACGGGGTATGTGTCACCCCCGGAACGGCCGCGCGGAGGGTGATTCCGGCAAGTTCCGCGATCGCCGGCTCCACGAAGGCACCGACGACATGGATGCGCCGATCACCTCGCGCAGCATCTTTTGGGGGAAGCACAACCGCAAGTTAATGCTCACATGACTTGAGGGCATGGATGCCCCCCCCCCCCGCTACATGTGCGGAGCGAGGCCGGCAACTTCGCCGCCATCGGCAACGAACTCCGCCCCGGTGGAAAAACTCGATTCGTCCGAGGCCAGGAACACCACCAGCTGAGCAATTTCCTCGGGGCGACCGAGGCGTCTCATCGCGACGTGACTCGTCGCATCTTCGTGGCCCTTCATCATCGCCGTGGCCGTCGGACCCGGATGGACCGAGTTGCACCGAACTCCCGATGCAGCGAGGTCGAGGGCGACCGATTTCGTCAACCCGCGCAAACCGAACTTCGCTGCGCTGTACGCCGCGAGGCTGCGGTACCCGCGCAAACCCGCAGTCGAGGAGATGTTGATGATCGACGCAGGAGCGGACTTCTTCAGCACCGGTATCGCCGCATGGATGCCGTTGTACGCGCCGGTGAGGTCGACGGCGATCGTCTCGTCCCAATGATCGGCCTCCTTGCGGTCGATGGGCGCAAAGTTGACGACACCGGCGTTGTTCACGAGCACGTTCAACTTGCCGAACGTGCGCACCGTCGCATCGACCGCTGTTTCCCATTCCGAACGGCGAGTCACGTCGAGGTGTCGGTACATCGCACTCTTGCCGAGTTCGTTGGCAAGAGTGATGCCATCGCTGTCGCGTACGTCGGTGATCATCACCTGTGCACCCTGAGCAACCATCGCCCTGGCAAAACTCGCCCCGAGCCCGCGGGACCCGCCCGTAATGAGGGCCACCTTGCCGTGCAGTCGCTGCGTCGGAGCCGAAACCTTGGGTAGTGAACCCGTGACCGTTGCTGTCATGTCATTCTCCTTTTCGTTGCTGGGGTTGATGCTGTGATTCGTCTCTTCACGGCTTGACTGTCACACCGGCGGGAATGAACACGTCACTCACTCCGTGAACGATCCCGTCCGTGGCACGCACATCGGCCATCGTCACGCGTCCGCCGTCGACGCGGACATTGTTCCGTACGACGACCTTGAGCTGCGATCCATCAAGCGTCAGGTAACTGCCGGTCACCATCTGACGCGCCGTCACCCGACCACGAATCACGTGGTACCGGAGGATTCGGCGGAGATTCTCGGCATTGTCGGGGCGAGCGAGTGCGTCGAGCAACCCCGAACCAAGCGACAAAAACGCCGCATTACGGGGCGCAAACACGGTGTACGGGCCGCCGACAGCGAGTTCGGCATCGAGTCCGCTGGCGCGCAGAACGGATTCGAAGATCGAGTACCCGCGCAACGACGATACGACGTCGACGATCGTGCCGGTGCCGTTGACCCGACGCCACGTGCTCGTACCGGCTTCCGGCGAGCAGACGAACCTGCCGTTGTTCGCCCGCCTGGCGGCACCCGGAGTGTCACAGTTCTGACCGCCGAGCGGTGCTGCGTGTGTGATCGACGACGCCGACAGTGCGATGACCGGCGCGACGAGGATGAGTGCGATTTTCTTCATGATGACCTCTCTGATTCGTGTTGGGTGGGTAATTGCATTTCGATTCGAAGTGACTGGCAATGACGACTCGCTTGCGAACGGGAGAGTCGGGTGGATGCACACCCGACCCTCCCGCCGCGACACCACTCAGGCGTGCCGGATGGGCACATGATGCGCATCTGCATCTTTTCCGTTGAGTGGCACGCGAACTTCGAGGATTCCGTTCTCGTATTCGGCACTGACGTCCTTTTCCGATGCCATGCGCGGCAAGGTGACAAGGCGCGAAAACGAGCCGTACGAAAACTCCGTGCGATGGTGCTTCCGCTTCGATTCTTTCTTCTCGTGGTGCCGATGGATGTCGAG
>CAZIME010000092.1:0-3232 GCA_964540395.1 uncultured Bifidobacterium sp. | reverse complement strand
CGAGCGGCACGACGATCTCGTTCGCCGGCTACCGACAGGTGTACGAGGAGATCGAGGACGACAAGGGCGACGACGATGCCGAGGCACTCCTTCCGCCGCTGAAGGTCGGCGACACCGTCGCCGTCGGCGAGATGACCGCGCAGTCGCACTCCACTACTCCGCCGCCGCGCTACACCGAGGCGAGCCTCGTGAAGGTGCTCGAGGAAAAAGGTATCGGTCGTCCGTCGACGTACGCAAACATCCTCGGCGTCATCATCAACCGCGGATACGTGTGGAAGAAGGGGCAGTCGCTCGTTCCGAGTTGGACTGCATTCGCGGTCGTGCGATTGATGACACAGCATTTCGCCGACATCGTCGACTACGAGTTCACTGCGACGGTCGAGGAGGAGCTCGACGACATCGCGACGGGGTCGCGCGAGAAGTCGAAGTGGCTCGGTGAGTTCTATTTCGGCAACGGCAAGGAACTGCCCGGCCTGAAGCCCGTTGCCGAGGCGAACCAGGCGGCGATCGACGCACGCGAAATCAACGGCTTCATCGTCGGCCACCACCCCGACTCGGGAACGATGATCGAAGTGCGCCCCGGCAAGTACGGACCGTACGTTCGCTGCGGTGAACGCACCGTCGGCGTGCCCGAAACTCTCACTCCCGAGGAACTCACCGTCGCCAAGGCGGTCGAGCTGCTCAACGCGCCGAGCAACGACGAACCGATCGGACAACTCGACGGGCTACCCGTGTACGTGAAGACGGGTCGCTACGGCCCGTACGTGCAGCAGGGTGATCGCTCCGACGATGCAAATGCACCCGCGCCGCGAACCGCCACGCTCTTCCCGAACATGGAACCCGCTTCGGTGACGATGGAGATGGCGACGATGTTGCTGTCGCTGCCGCGCGTCGTCGGCGTCGATCCGGCAGACGGTGTCACGATTACCGCACAAAACGGTCGCTACGGGCCGTACATCACGAAGGACAAGGACAGTCGAACGCTGAACAGCCACGAGGAGATCTTCACGATCACGCTCGAACAGGCGCTCGCTCTTCTCGCCCAACCGCGCAAGTACGGCCGACGCGGCACCGCGAAACCGCCATTGAAGGAATTCGGCAACGACCCCGTGTCCGGTTTGGCAGTGGTCGCCAAGGACGGACGCTTCGGTGTGTACGTCACCGACGGTGTCACGAATGCGAGCCTCACGCGCGGTGACCGCGTCGAGTTCATCACTCCTGAGCGTGCCTTTGAGTTGCTCGCCAACCGTCGCGAGAACCCGCCCGAGCCGAAGGGACCGCGCGCGAAGAAGGCTGCGCGTGCGAAGAAGGAACCCGCGGCCAAGAAGGCGGCACCATCGACGACCGAAGCCGACGACACACCGACGCCTCGCGTCGCGAAGAAGGCTGCCGTCAAGAAGGTGAAGAAGGCCGCGAAGAAGGCTCCGGCGAAGAAGCGCACGGCGGCCACGTAACCCCTCCCCTCTAGGGTTGGGGCGATGTCAACGGCGAAATACATCGCCCTCGAGGGCGTCGAAGGCTGCGGAAAGTCGACGCACGTTACGCGCCTCGCCGAATCGCTCGGCGCACTTGCCACCCGCGAACCCGGCGGAACCGTCATCGGCAGCACGCTGCGTGGAATCATGGCCGACACGAACAACGCACACCTCTCGGCGCGCGCCGAGGCACTGATGATGGCCGCCGACCGCGCGCAACACCTCCACGAACTCGTCGTACCCACGCTCGAATCCGGTCGTCACGTCGTCAGCGACCGCTCGCTGTACTCCTCGCTCGCGTACCAGGGCTACGGCCGCCAACTCGGCGTCGACGCGGTGCGGAGTTTCAACGACTTCGCCGTTGCCGGTCGCTGGCCCGATCTCGTCGTGTACATCCGCCTTGACATCGCCGTCGTGCGCGAACGGCTGAAGAAACGCACTACCGACCGTTTCGAGCAGGAAGACGACGAGTTCTTTGCCCGCGTCACCGAGGGGTTCGAGGAACTCGCGCGACGCGAACCGGCTCGCTGGCTCGTCGTCGACGGCATGCCGCCGAAAGACGACGTGCAGCGCACGATCCGCGACGGCGTGCGCGAACGACTGGGAATCTGACGATGGCGAATACCACGGCGAGCGTCTGGGACGGCGTCGTCGGTCAGGATGCGGCGGTGAAGCGCCTGCTCGCACTCGCCGAACATCCGCCGCACGCGTACCTCTTCGTCGGTCCGGAAGGTGCGGGTAAGGAGACGGCGGCCCGCGCCTTTGCAGCGCGACTCATCACCGGCTCGTCGGATGCATCGTCACGGGAAGCCGACCTCATCATGCGCGGCGCGTTCGCCGACGTCACCGAAGTGGTGCGCGAGGGAGCCGCCGTCGACAAGGAAGAAGCACAAACGATCGTGCAGCAGTCGGTGCTCACGCCCACCGAATCTTCGATGCGCGTCGTCATCATCCACGACGTCCACCTCATGCGCGACACCGCTGCCGTGCGATTGCTGAAGACTCTCGAGGAACCCAACGAGCGACTCGTCTTCATCCTGCTCGCCGAACAACTAGTGACATCCCTCGACACGATCAACTCCCGCTGCGTCATCGTGCAGTTCCCGCCGATGTCGGCCGACTCCGTCGTCGAGGCACTCGTTGCCGAAGGTGTCGAGCGCAACGTCGCACAGCGCGCGGCACTGTCGTCGGGTGGAAGCTTGGGTCGGGCACGGGTGCTTGTCGCCGACCCCGCCCTCGCGTCGCGCCAGGAATTCTTTGCCTCGATTCCCTACCGTCTCGACGGCAGCGGTGCGACCGTGGCACGGATCGTCGACGAACTCGACGACATGCTCGAGACGGCCATCGAGCCGCTCGCCGCGCAACACGAGCGTGAACTCGAGGAGCTCGAGATGCGCGTGAAGTTGTCGGGTGAACGCGGCAGCGGACGTCGCGCCCTCGCCGACTCGCACAAGCGGCAACTGCGTAAGTTCAAGACCGACGAGCTGCGCGAGGGGCTCGCCCTCGTTGCCGCCGAGTACCACCACGCCGTCGTCACGTTGCTCGACCATGCGGGCATCGTGGAGTACGAGCGGGCGATCCTTGCGATCCACGACGCGATCGGCGCGCTCGCCGTGAACGTCAACGAGACGTTGCTCCTCCACTCGCTCTTTGCACGCTGCCCGTCGCTGCGCACGGTCGTCACACCGCGCAGTCTCCTGGAGGTGGAGTAACTCATGCGCATCGGCATCCTCGTCGTCGCATACAACGCCAAGGAC
>CAZIME010000091.1:0-3270 GCA_964540395.1 uncultured Bifidobacterium sp. | reverse complement strand
CGTTGCGCGTCGCACGCTCGTACACGGGGCGCGACAAGATCGTCAAAGTCGAGGGTGGCTACCACGGTCATCACGACGAAGTGATGATCTCGATGAAGCCGTCGTTGTCCGAAGCGGGTCCGGCGAACAAGCCGAACTCGGTGCCGTCGTCGACGGGCATCACGAAGGGCGTCGTCGAGGACACCATCGTCGTTCCGTACAACGACCCCGAGGCACTCGAGGCGGTGCTGCGCAACGGCGACGTTGCCGCGTTCATCGTCGAGCCGGTGATGCAGAACATCGGTATCTGCCTGCCCGATCCCGGCTACCTGCAGGCGGTGCGCGAAATCACGCAGCGCTACGGAACCATGCTCGTGTACGACGAAGTGAAGACCGGCATTACCGCAGGTTGGTCCGGCGCAGCCGGCGCCCTCGGTGTCCAGCCCGATCTCGTTGCGCTCGCGGCTTGCCGCTCGGTGCCTTCGGCGGACGCCAAGAAGTGATGGACGAAATCACGAAGCGTCGTGCCGTGCACCTCGGTACGTACAACGGCAACCCGTTGTGCATGGCGGCGGCCCGTGCGGTGCTCGCCGAAGTGTGCACGCCCGAAACGACGACCGCGGTGATCGAACGCAACGCCCGCCTCGTGGCCGCTTGCCAGGCGATCATCGATGAACACGGTCTGCCTGCAAACACGGTGCAATTCGGCGCGAAGGGTTGTGTCACGTGGTCACCGAACCGCATCCGCAACTATCGCGACTACAAGAACACCGATTTGGACCTCGCTTTTGCCCAGTGGATGCACGGCATCAACCGCGGCATCCTGCTGCCACCGGGCCTCGATGAGCAGTGGCTCATCTCCGTGCTGCACGACGATGCCGCGGCGATGACCTACGTCGAGGTCTTTGCTGAGTTTGCCGCCGAACTCACGGCGTGAGCGCGAAGGCGGCAAAGTCGCACCCGGGCCTCGGGAAAATGTTGTTGCGTGGCGTCACCCGACGTTGCCCGAATTGCGGCGATCGACGGGCGTTCTTCGACGGCTGGTACCGCCGGCGCGAACGTTGCCACGGCTGCAACCTGCGCTGGGCGCGCAACCTTGAAGGGTTCATGCTCGGCGCGATGGCGATCAATTTCATCCTCACCGGCGGGGCTCTTCTTGTCACGATGCTCGTCGGTGTTGTCGCGACGTATCCCGACGTTGCGCTCGTGCCCGTTCTCGGATCGACGATCGGTATCACGCTCGCGGTGGGCGTTCTCGGTTACCCGATCACGTACACGACGTGGCTGGCGATCGACGTGTTCATGCGCCCCATACAAGAAGACGACGGTACGGAACATGCCCGCACCGTCGTCTCCTGATTTCTCGAAATTCGGTATTCACTTCATTCAGCGTTCGTGATCACCGACTTGCGTCGACTCTCACCAACGTGAATTAGCGGCGCTTGCCGCCCTTCTTTGCCGGCTTCTTGGCCTTGCTCGGCTTGCTCGCCTTCTTGGCGGCAGGCTTCTTCGCGGCCTTTACCGGAGCGGCAGGCTTGCGCACGGTGACGATCTTCGGTGCCGAAGCGACGCCAAGGGCGATGTCCTTGAAGCCTTTCAGCGGCGTGATCTTGGCGACGGTCTTCGCCTTGATCTTGATCTGCTCACCCGTGGCGGGGTTGCGGCCGATTCGGGCCGGACGGTGCTTCTTGAAGAACTTGGCAAAGCCGGAGAGGTTGACGATTTCGCCCTTGGCAACGTTGGCCAAGATGACGTCGATCGTTCCTTCTACGACTCGTGCCGCTGTCTTCTTGTCAACGTCGGCGTGGATGGATACTGCATTGATGAGGTCACGTTTCTTCATGCGCATGACCATACAGTGCGCGCACGGGGCGAAATGGTGATACCCCCGTGTACAGGACGCTCATTCACCCCCGAAACACGCGGCAAATCACTCGCCCCGGTCGAGGGGGCCGGTGGGGCGCACCGTCGGGTGAGAAAGCCCCGCCTGTTGCGGGGCGCAAAAAGAGTCGAAAATCGGGCAGAATGCTTGACCGAACACCTGTTCGTGGGTACGGTGGGACGGCAATCAGCACACACCCCCTCCGTACAGTCACCGATCTCTCCAGAAGAACCCACAAAATCACCCGAAACCAGCATGAAAGGCACACCAATGACCACCGACAAGCAGCCCGCAAAGACCCCGGCAAAAGCGGGCAAGGCCCCCGTCGACGCCGACCGCGAACGGGCCAGCGAGCGGTCCAAGGCCCT
Source organism: uncultured Bifidobacterium sp. (assembly GCA_964540395.1). Lineage (GTDB taxonomy): Bacteria > Actinomycetota > Acidimicrobiia > Acidimicrobiales > Ilumatobacteraceae > F1-60-MAGs027. The sequence continues at coordinate 1,041 of CAZIME010000091.1, read as the reverse complement.
CGAAGCAGCCCTCGGCCAGATCGACAAGCAGTTCGGTTCCGGCTCGGTCATGCGCATGGGCGAAAAAGAGACGATGTCCATCGAGTCGATCTCCACGGGTGCCCTGCCCCTCGACATCGCCCTCGGCGTCGGTGGCGTGCCCCGTGGTCGCGTCGTCGAAATCTTCGGCCCCGAGTCCTCGGGCAAGTCGACCCTCGCCATGCACATCGTCGCCGAAGCGCAGCGCAACGGCGGCATTTGTGCATACGTCGATGCCGAACACGCCATGGACCCGGTGTACGCATCGGCGATCGGTGTCGATACCGACAACCTGCTCATTTCCCAGCCCGACACCGGCGAACAGGCCCTCGAGATCGTCGACATGCTCGTGCGATCGGGGGCACTCGACGTCATCGTCATCGACTCGGTCGCAGCCCTCACGCCGCGCGCCGAAATCGAGGGCGAAATGGGTGACAGCCACGTCGGTTTGCAGGCCCGTCTCATGAGCCAGGCGCTGCGCAAGCTCACCGCCAATCTCAACAAGTCGAACACCGTCGCCATCTTCATCAACCAGTTGCGCGAAAAGATCGGCGTCATGTTCGGTTCGCCCGAGACGACTCCCGGTGGTCGTGCGCTGAAGTTCTATTCGTCGGTGCGACTCGATATCCGCCGCATCGAACAGATTAAGGACGGTGCCGAAGTCGTCGGCGCCCGCACCCGCGTGAAGGTCGTGAAGAACAAGGTCGCCCCGCCGTTCAAGCAGGCTGAATTCGATATCACCTACGGTCGCGGAATCAGTCGCGAAGGTGCCGTGCTCGATCTTGCCGTCGAACTCGGCATCGCGAAGAAGTCGGGTGCCTGGTTCACCTACGACGGTGAGCAGCTCGGACAGGGCCGCGAGAACTCCAAGCAGTTCCTTGCCGACAACCCCGACGTCATGATGCAGATGACCGAGCGAGTGCGCCAGAAAGCGATGGGTGTCGACGCTGCCGAGGCCGACTTCTCCGCGGCCGACGAAAAGCCGATCGACCTCGAATAACGCGCATCAGCCGCGCGCCGTCA
>CAZIME010000090.1:0-3291 GCA_964540395.1 uncultured Bifidobacterium sp. | reverse complement strand
GTGAAATTCAGAACGACGACGGCACGATGTCGCGACTTCCCGAACTCATCGAGTTCGCGAAAAAGCACGGTCTGCTCATTTCGTCGATTGCCGAACTCATCGACTATCGCCGCCACAAGGAACGCCTCGTCGAACGCATCAGCTCCGCCCGCGTTCCCACGCAGTGGGGTGCATTCGAGTGCGTCGCCTACCGCTCCACTCTCGACGGCATCGAGCACCTCGCGTTCGTGCTCGGTGACGTCGGCGACGGCTCACCCGTGCTCACCCGCGTGCACAGCGAATGCCTCACCGGCGACGTGTTCGCCAGCCGTCGCTGCGACTGCGGTCCGCAACTGCACGAAGCGATGGCAACGATCGCCCGCGAGGGTCGCGGTGTCGTCGTGTACCTGCGCGGCCACGAGGGTCGCGGCATCGGTATCGGCCACAAGATTCATGCGTACTCGTTGCAAGACGAGGGCCTCGATACGGTCGACGCGAATGTCAAGCTCGGCCTGCCCGTCGACAGTCGCGAGTACGGCATCGGCGCGCAGATCCTCGCCGACCTCGGTGCGCGCGACCTGCGCCTCATGACGAACAACCCGGCGAAGTACGGCGGCATCGCCGGCTACGGGTTGAGCGTGGTCGAACGCGTGCCGCTCGAGGTCGGTCGCACGAGCGAGAACGCCGACTACCTGCGCACGAAACGCGACCGCATGGGACACCTGCTCAACGGAGGAGACTGACATGAAAGCGCACCGATTCGACGACCATGCACTGCAGGCGGCACGGGTGAACAAGCGCCTGCGCATCGGCATCGTGTGCTCGCGGTTCAACGAGTACATCGTGAACGCGCTGCTCAACGGCGCAACCCGGGCACTCGAGTCGCGCGGTGTTCCCGAACGCAACGTCACCGTTGCATGGGTGCCCGGTGCCTACGAGATCCCGCTCATGGCGAACACGATGGCGACGTCGGGTCGCTACGACGGTCTCGTCACCCTCGGTGCGGTCATCCGCGGCGAGACGAGCCACTTCGAATACGTCGCCGGGCCGTGCGCCGAGGGAATCATGCGCGTGCAGATCGACACCGGCGTGCCCGTCGGCTTCGGGGTGCTCACCGTGGAAAACGTCGAACAGGCCAACGATCGCTCGCGGCCCGACGAGACGAACAAGGGTTTCGAGGCGGCACTCGGCACGATCGAAATGATCCACACTCTCCGCGCCGTCCGCTGACGACGACACATCCGCGTCACCGCCGACCGACGGCGGCACACACCTGCGTGCGCACGATGCACGGAGGTGTACGTACTTGCGACGCAGTCATTGGCACGGCTCACATGTCCGCATTCGCCGGCTTACGACATACATCGTCGCTGTAGTCGCCTTCATCACGGCACCCGGAGCGACGGTGTCGTTCATGCCCGCAGCGCGGCGCGCGCATGCGGCACCCGAGTCGGCCGACGAGGCGTTGCGACGCATCGTCTTCGACACGCCCCTCGAAAGGTTCAGGCTCGAACGGTCGCGCGCCGCACGACTGCACCGGTTCGACACGACGACCGACGGATGCTCGGCTCCCCTGCTCGGCAGCGAAGGGCGTTCGTTCAACTTCCGGCTTCCGTGCGAGCGGCACGACTTCGCCTACCGCAACTACTGGTTGCGCGCCGCACACGGCGGATCCGCCTGGAACGGCGCGCTGCGCGCCGCCATCGACGACCAGTTCCAGCGCGATCTGCAGTCGGTGTGTGCGAAGCGTCGCGGCAGCTTTCGCCTGCGGTGCGATGCGTGGGTGATCGTGTTCTTCCACGCCGTGCGCATCACCGCGGGGCCGTGACCACCCCGATCAGGGCGTGCAACATCCGCGCGGTGGCACCCCAAATGGTTTCATCGTCGAGGTAAAAGAACGGCACGCGCACCTCGCGGTCGGGAAACACCCAGTGCTCCTCGACGAAGGTGTCGGGACGCACGAGCTCGACGAGCGGCACCGTGAATACCCGGTCGACCTCGGCACTCGTTGCGTATTCAGTGGGTAGCGACTGCGCCGTCACGACGTGCGGAATGATGTGACTTGCACTCGACACCGTGCGGTGCGCAACGAGCTCGCCGATCGGCGTCACCACGTGCGGTTCGAGTCCGATCTCCTCGCGCGCCTCGCGCAGGGCTGCCGTCAGCGACGACTCACCCGGCTCCAACCGTCCACCGGGAAATGCGATCTGGCCCTTGTGCGTCGACAGCCACTCGGCACGGCGCGTGAGCAACACGCTCGGACCGCGTACATCATCGACGAGCGTGACGAGCACCGCCGACGGATTCGCCCCGACCGGCGGCACCTGCATCGTCGGGTCGGGTCGGTGGTGACGCACCGCCTCGGTGATGTGCGGGAAGTCCCGCAAGATGGCGTGGTCGACACGGTCCCACAACGGCTCGGTGACCTCCGACCATTGCGCCGGACGCGGCAGCGTCTGGCGTCCCCCGGGACGTCGCATCTCGGCGTTCACGTCACTGCGCGTTCACGTGGGGCGTCGATGACTCGTCGCAGCGCGTTATCAACTGCGCGGCGACCAACCCGAGTCGACGAGTTGATGCAGGATGGCGGCAAGACCCGCGGTCTTCAGCGAAGCGAGCGTGCGGCCGGGCTGCTCTTCACCTTTTTCCCACTTCTCCCATGCGGCAACGATCTTGCTGAGGTCGGGTGGCGGTGTGTCGAAGCTCATCTCCTCAGCGTAACGAGGACGATTTCGGGGCTCATCCACTTCTAGCCTGACGTCGTGCGCACGCGGCGAATCATTGCGAGTCTCGCCGCATTCATGTGCGTTCCCGTTGCAGTTCCGTCCGTGTCCGCCGTCGTCGGCGGTATTCCCGCAGTGGGCAACGGTGCGGTCGTTCGACTACTCATGCCTGATGCGGTGTGCAGCGGTGCGTTGTGGACGCCGCGCATCGTCATCACGGCGGGTCACTGCGTCACCGATATGGCGGGCAACGTGACGAATCAACCCGTTCAGATCTCACTGCCGGGTGCCAACGTCGCCCTGTCACCGCAGGTCATCGCCCAGAGCGCGACGATCACGGTGAACGGCTGGCGACGCGTCGGCCAACTGTCGCAAGCGGACGACATCGCATTCCTCGTTCTTCCGATGGACCTCCCCGGCGGGACCATTTCACGTCTCGCAACGGTTGCCGAAGTGCAAACGTTCATGAACGAGCGACGCGTCGTGTCCTTTCTCGGCTACGGGCGCACCACGCCGACGAGCGGTTCAGCGACGGTTCCGAACGTCATCGACCAACCACTCTTCCCCAACCAGCCGTGGAGTGGTTCGT
>CAZIME010000089.1:0-3349 GCA_964540395.1 uncultured Bifidobacterium sp. | reverse complement strand
CTTCGCGGAATCGCCGCTTGCACACCGTGCAGTCGACGAGCGGGTCGCTGAAATTCGCGAGGTGGCCGCTGGCCTCGAACACTTGCGGCGGATTGAGGATGGCGGCATCGATGAGCACGACGTCGTGACGGTGCTGCACCATCGCCCGCACCCAGGCATCCTTCACGTTGCGCAACATGAGCGCACCGAGCGGACCGTAGTCGTACGAACTGCGGAAACCGCCGTAGATCTCGGCGCTCGGGTAGGCAAAACCGCGTCGTTTGGCGAGATTGACGATGACGTCGAGATCGGGTGCCGGCACCCGCGCAATGCTACCGCTCAGTGCTCATCCGGCGGTCGATCGAGTGGATACTCACCGGGACGTGACGGCTCGAACACCGACATCGCGCGCAATCTCTTCTCGAGATGATGCTCGGCGGCCGAACGAGCGATCATCGTCACTTCCCTGCTCGCCTGTGTCGCATCGCTCGTCGGTTGCGCTGCACGTGCGAGCGCTTCTCCGATGCGTCCCGACAGGACGAGCTGCATGAGCTCCCCCGCCGACGGTGACAGGCGCACACCGCGATGACACGTTGCGCACTCTGCACCTCCGCGGGCAACGTTGAAGCCCGCCGGCCGCTCGCCCAGCGGTCCGCCGCACGTCGCGCAGTCGTCACCACTCGGACCGACACCGTCGAGTGCGAGCAGCCGCAGAAGGAATGCACCGAGCACCAGCTCGTTGCGCTCGCGGTCGAGGGTGCGGATCGCACCGACGAGGGCGCGGTACACGGGTTGCACGGGCTCGCGATCGTGACACATTCGGTCGACCGCCTCGCACATCGACAGCGCATCGGTGAGACTCTCGAGGCTCGCGCGCAACCCGCGGTACGTTTCGACGAGGGTCACCTGTTGGACGATGTCGAGTTCGCGCCCGCGGTGCAGTTGCACCTCGACGTGACTCATCGGCTCGAGTCGCGCACCGAACTTCGACGTCGTCTTGCGCACGCCCTTGGCAACTGCCCGAACCTTGCCGTGATCCTGCGTGAGGAGTACGACGATCCGATCCGCCTCACCGAACGAGTAGCCCCGAAGCACGATCGCCGCGTCGCGGTACGTCGGCATCAGGAGTCGATCCCGCCGAAGCGGCGGTCACGACGGAGGAAGTCGTCGATCGCCATTTCGACGTGCTCCGCATTCACGTCCGTCCACGCAACGTCGAGAAAGACGAGCTCGCTGTATGCGAGTTCCCATACGAGAGAGCCGGGCAGCTGTGTCGCGGGTCCGAGCACCACGACGAGATCGGGATCGGCAGGGATCGGAGCGAGAACCGCGGCGGCAAGTTGCGATTCATCGACGACGCCGGCACGCGCAAGTCGTCGCGAGGCAGTCGCGATGCGCTCACGTCCCTCGGCACACGTGTCGACGACGACGGTGACACCGCCGTGACCGACGGCAACGACTTTGTCCCCGACCCGTTCTCCGCCGTAGCCCGCCACGATGGCGGCACACGTGTCCTCGCGAACCTTCGGCGTGTCGGCAGCGGACGCATCGTCGTGGTGGGCGATGACGGTGAGCCAACGGCACCCCGCCCGGGCGACGATGTCGGAGAACATCGCCAATTGCGCGGTCCATGCCGTAGAACTCGTGTGCAACCACTCGAGGGTCGTTCCGCCGCATACGACGACATGTTCGAGGGAATTCAGACCTTCGCGTGGCACGTCCGAAGTGTAGATTCGGGCCGATGGCGCCGCGCCTTGTCCATGTCGCGTGCATCATGGACGGCAACGGTCGTTGGGCTCGTCGGCGCGGGCTGCCGCGTACGGCCGGTCACACCGCGGGTGAGGAAGCACTCGCCAATCTCGTACGAGAGGCAGTCAAACGAGATATCGGATGGCTCACCGTGTTCGGCTTCAGCACCGAGAACTGGGTTCGTCCACTCTCCGAGGTGCGCCACATCCTCGGCTTGCACCGCAAGTTGTTCGGACGCGTGGAGGAACTGAAAGCCAATGACGTTCGCATCCGGTGGATCGGTCGGCCGTTCGACGAACCCGGTGCTCGCACTCCCGCGAACGTGCAGCGAGCGATCCGCAAAGCCATCACCGACACGAGCGACTGCGCCGGGATGACGCTGACGGTTGCATTCGATTACGGCAGCCGGGCCGAGATCGCCCGTGCGGTGTCGCGCAGCCTCCGCACGACGACGAGTCCGAGCGTGGCCGACATCTCCGCCCAGATGTACGAGCCCGACATGCCGCCGGTCGACGTACTCATTCGCACCTCGGGCGAACTGCGCATCTCCAATTTTCTCCTGTGGCAACTCCCGGGCGCCCGGTTGCACTTCACGGAACGTCCGTGGCCGGAAATCGACGGCACGGATCTCGATGCCGCACTGGCCCTGCTCGAGTCCTGACTCTCCTAGTTCGAGTTCATGCGGTAGCCGAGACCGCGAACGGTGAGCAACAGTCGCGGATCTTCCGGCTTGTCTTCGATCTTGACGCGCAACCGACGGATGTGGGCGTCGACGAGGCGGCTGTCTCCGAGGTAGTCGTAGCCCCACACTCTCTCGAGCAACTGGTCGCGCGACAGCACCATGTTCGGATGGTCGGCGAATTCAACCATGAGCCGGTACTCCGTCTTCGTGAGCGCAAGCTCTTCGCCTCTCTTTGTCACCGTTCCCGCCGCCCGGTTGACGATGATGTCACCGAAGCGCACGAGTGGTTCGTCACCGACCACCTGGTGCAGCGTCGTGCGACGCAATGCCGCACGGATCCGCGCCGACAACTCCTTGGCGACGACGGGCTTCGTCACGTAATCGTCGGCACCCGCTTCGAGACCGGCAACGAGATCGTGCGTGTCCGTCTGCGCCGTCACCATGATGATCGGCGTGATGCTGCGTGCGCGCAGACGACGACACACCTCGAAGCCCGATACGTCGGGCAGACGCACATCGAGCAGCACGAGATCGGGTGCGTCGGCTGCATAACGCGCGATGCCCTCCTCGCCGGTCGCCGCCTCGATGACTTCGTACCCCTCGTCCTCGAGGACGAGACCCAGTGCGGCACGGATGTCGGCGTCGTCTTCGATGAACAGCAGACGGTGCACGCTCCGATTCTGCCCCACCCCGCGGGATGTCACACAAAACGCACAGAGGCGCGTCGCGTTCGTCACACGGGTGCGACATCGTGGAAGCCATCCGAACCGGCGCGGAGCCATGCTCCCCCTTGGCCCGCGCCGGTTCCGTCATGCTGTAGATCGTGAGTGGAACCGCAGCGGGCCAAACGGCGGGCAAGGTGCCGGGGAAGACGATGGCCACGGCGTCGCGCATTCGCCCCCGTCTCCGGTTGGGTTCGCTGCGCGGCCGAATGGTCGT
>CAZIME010000088.1:0-3433 GCA_964540395.1 uncultured Bifidobacterium sp. | reverse complement strand
ACCCGCTGACCATCCGGTCAGCAACCATGGACTGCCGCCCCGGCAACACCCATTGGAGCCAACATAAACGGGGCAGGATTGACTCATGAGCGACGACGATACACTCTCCACCAGCACTCCCGCTGCGGATACTGGTACACCGGCCTCTGCCCCCGCGCAGGACACTCCGGTTCAGACCACCCCTGACGCGACGAGCGCAGCACAGCCGACTGCCGACACTGGCACCCCGGCCACTGGTCTTTCTCAACCCCAGAGCGCAGTACCAAATCAGCAAGGCCAGCCTGCCGCCGAATGCTCGACCGGCGAGCAAAAGGCCATCGGTGCCCTCGTCGGTGCGGTGATGAAGTCGTCGAAGGGCAAAGCCGACGGCAAAGCCGTCACCGCGCTGCTTCAGGCAAAAGCCAACACCTGACCCGACACCGAGAGGTGCACGCGGTGCGTCACTTCGGGTAACCAGAAATTCATCTACTCGCCAGGCGCCGGACGCAGTCTGGCAAACCGGATGTCAGATGCAGCACGTACTTTGCGCTTACCACTACGGAGGTCAATCACATGAAGCTGCCTCATGACGAAGGCATCAGCAACACTTCGAACAACGAGTCATTCGAGCAGGTGTTGTCGGCATACGTTTCGCGCCGCACGGTGCTCGTCGGTGGCATCGCCACCGCGGCCCTGATGTTTGTGGGCGGCTCGGTCGCCTCGGCGAAGTCGGTTGCCCCGACTAAGCGCACCGGCCTTTTCGATGCAGCACGTCGCCCGAAGATGGCGTTCACGTCGATTCCGCTGCAGGCCGGTCCAATGCCGACGATCGCCCCGGAGTACACGTACGACGTCATGATTCCGTGGCGTACGAAGCTCGATGGAACGGGTGAATTCGCATACGGACTCACTTCGGATCAGCAGGCCCAGTCGATCGGTATCGGTCATGACGGCATGTGGTATTTCGGTGACAACAGCAAGGGCGTTCTCGCGATTAACCACGAGTACGGCACCACGCTGCACGTCATCGGCAAGGCCGTGCCCACCAGCCTTGAAGAAGTGCGTATCTCGCAGCACGCACACGGCGTGTCGGTCGTGGCAATCGCCAAGGACAAGACCGGCTGGCAGGTGAAGAAGGACAAGCGCAACCGCCGCGTTCACGTCAACACCCCGGTTGAGTTCAGCGGTCCAGCCGCGAACAGCGCACTGCTCGTCAATACGGCCGGTAACTCGCCGCAGGGAACGCTGAACAATTGTGCCAATGGATACACACCGTGGGGTACGTATCTCACGTGCGAGGAGAACTTCAACGGTTATTTCGGTGCGACGGATGCATCGTGGAAGCCGAGCGCGGATGAGGCCCGCTACGGCGTCACGTCGTCCGGTTTCGGTTATGGCTGGCACACGTACGACGCACGCTTCGATCGCTCGCAGCCCGGCTATGCGAACGAGGTCAACCGGTTCGGATGGGTCGTGGAAATCGATCCACAGAACCCAAAAGCCAAGCCCGTGAAGCGCACGGCACTCGGCCGCGTGAAGCATGAGGGCGCCGAAGTCGTCATCGGCAAGAACAATCGTGTCGTCGTGTACATGGGAGATGACGAGCGATTCGACTACCTGTACAAGTTCGTATCCGCCGGTGACTGGAAGAAGATGCGCGCCGCCGGCAAGAGTCCGCTCGACGAAGGAACGCTGTACGCGGCGAAGTTCAATGCCGATGGCACGGGAACGTGGTTGGAGCTCTCGCCCCGCAACCCTGCGCTCGCGTCGTGGTCGATCGACAAGATTCTCGTGCAGACCCGCCTGGCCGCCGACGCTGCCGGTGCCACGAAGATGGATCGTCCCGAATGGACGGCCACCGGCCCCGATGGGTGGTCCTACGTCACGCTGACGAACAACACGCGTCGCACCACGGCAAATGCCGACGCCGCCAACCCGATTGCGAACAACGCCGACGGCCACATCATCCGCTGGAAGGATGCGGACAAGCATCTCGGCACGACGTTCGAGTGGAACATCTTCGCGGTGTCGAACCAGGTGTTCGACGACGGCGGACAGATGTACGGCTCGCCCGACGGCATCTGGGTTGATCCGGACGGTCGCGTGTTCATCCAGACGGACGGCACGCAACCCGGCGGCAACAACGATCAAATGATCGTGTCGGATCCGAAGTCACGCACATTCAAGCGCATCTTCACCGGTGTGAAGGGATGCGAAGTGACGGGCGTTGCCGTGACGCCGGATCGCAAGACGATGTTCGTCAACTTGCAGCACCCCGGTGACGGTGACCCGAAGAACTCGAACTTCCCCGCGAAGTTCACCGGTGCCGGCGGTCCCGTTCCTCGCGACGCCACGATCGTGATCACGCGCAAGGACGGCGGAATCGTCGGATCGTAAGTCGTCGTCAGGCGACCTTGGTCGCTTCCCGCGGAATCCCCTGAGGTCGGGAAGCGGCCAGGGTTAGTCTTGTTGCATGGCCGGCATGCAAGACACACCTGTCGACATCAAGCCACGCAGTCGTGACGTCACCGACGGACTGCAAAAGGCCGCATCACGCGCGATGTTGCGCGCCGTCGGACTCACCGACGACGACTGGGAGAAGCCGCAGATCGGCATCGCCTCGGCATGGAACGAGGTGACACCGTGCAACGTGTCGCTGCGTCGCCTCGCCGAGCACGCGAAGAACGGCGTGCGCGAAGCGGGCGGAGTTGGTCTGGAGTTCGGCACGATCACCGTGAGCGACGGCATCAGCATGGGTCACGAGGGCATGCGCGCCTCGCTCGTCAGCCGCGAAGTCATTTGCGACAGCGTCGAAACGGTCGTTCATGCCGAGCGATTCGACGGCTTCGTCGGTTTGGCCGGCTGCGACAAGAGCATCCCGGCGATGCTCATGGCGGCAGCCCGTCTCAATCTCGCGAGCGTGTTCGTGTACAACGGTTCGACGCTGCCCGGTCGCCACAAGGACGCGAACATCGACATCACCACCGTGTTCGAGGCCATCGGTGCGTGTGCCGCGGGCAAGATGACGTACGACGAGGTGCTCGACATCGAGCGCGCCGCGTGCCCCGGTGAGGGAGCGTGCGGCGGAATGTTCACTGCGAACACGATGTCGAGCATCGCGGAGGCGATCGGTATGAGCCTGCTCGGTACCGCGTCGCCGCCGGCCGTCGACAAGCGCCGCGAATCCGACGCCGAGCGTGCCGGTGCGGCAGTAGTCAATCTGTTGCGCCTCGGCATCCGTCCGCGCGACATCATGACGAAGAAGGCCTTCGAGAACGCCATCGCGGTCGTGAGCGCACTGGGTGGCAGCACGAATGCGGTACTGCATCTCCTCGCGCTGGCGAATGAAGCGGGCGTTCAACTCGCCCTCGACGACTTCAATCGCATTGCGGCGAAGGTGCCGCACATCGCCGACACGAAGCCGGGTGGCAAGTACCACATGACCGACATCGAC
>CAZIME010000087.1:0-3494 GCA_964540395.1 uncultured Bifidobacterium sp. | reverse complement strand
CCCCATGTCGTGACGAGCCACATTGACTCGCGCACGATCGAGAGGTTCATCTTGGATTGACCGAGGGTGCGGTCGACGTACGTGATCGGCACCTCGACGATCCGTGAGCCGTTGCGCCGGGAGAGCAGCCAAGCGAGCTCGGTGAGAAAGGCGTAGCCGTTCGCCGTTGTCGAGCCGACGTCGCTGTCACGCAGCGTCGAGGCACGGTAAGCGCGGAACCCGGACGTGCAGTCGCGAATCTTCACCTTCAACATCGCTGCCGTATACAGATTCCCCCAGCGCGACAGCAGGCGTCGGTGCAGCGGCCAGTTGACGACCCCGCCGCCGGCGACGTAGCGCGAGCCGACGGCGACGTCGGCACCCGCCTCAATTGCCGCAACGAGTGCAGGGATCGACTCGGGGGCATGGGAAAGATCGGCATCCATCGTGACGATGACGTCGGCGTCGCCGGTCGCAGCGAGGGTCGTTAGGGCTTCACGGCTCGCCGCTGCGTACCCGCGGGGGCCGGTACGGGCCATCAGGCGAATGAGCGGGTCACCTACCGAGCGCGACCGAACTTTGTCCCCTGTTCCGTCGGGGCTGGCATCGTCGACGACCACAACACGGGCCGAGGGAATCGCTGACCGGACACGATCGAGGAACGTGTCGATGTTGTCGGCTTCGTTGTACGTCGGGGTGACGACGACGACGCGCATGTGACAACGCTACATCGCGCGGGTGATCGCTTCTCCGATCGACGCGACCTTCACGAGTTTCACTCCCTGCGGTGCTCGCACGGACGCGCTTGCGGGAATGATCGCGGTCGTGAATCCGAGACGTGCCGCTTCGCTCAGCCGTCGTTCGATCTGAGCTACGTGGCGTACTTCGCCGGCGAGACCGACTTCACCGATGCACGTGATCGTCGGATCGACGGTGACGTCGCGCAGTGACGATGCAAGCGCAACACACATTCCGAGGTCGGCACCGGGGTCCGACACGCGAATGCCGCCGACGACGGAGACGAATACTTCGTGTGAAGCAAGCGAACATCCGGCCCGACGATCGAGAACGGCGAGCAGCATCGCCATACGCGAGGATTCGAATCCCTGGCTGCTGCGCCGCGGCGGAACGCCGCTCGTCATCTTCGTCGTGAGCGCCTGCAACTCGACGAGCAGGGGTCGGTGACCGTCGAGAACGGGGACGACGACGGAGCCGGCTACACCGCGTTGACGATCGGCGAGGAACAGGGTGCTCGCATCGGGGACGTCGCGCAGACCGTCGGCGGTCATCTCGAACAGTCCGAGTTCGTTCGTGGATCCAAACCGGTGTTTCATGGCGCGGACGGTGCGCAGTGCGTGGACGCGATCACCCTCGAACGACAGCACCGTGTCGACGACGTGCTCGAGCAGCCGGGGACCGGCGATCGACCCTTCCTTCGTGACGTGACCGACGAGGACGACGGCGATGCCGCGTGCCTTGGCTTCCTGCACGAGGCGGTGGGCACACTCGCGTACCTGGACGACCGACCCCGGGGCGGAGCCGAGGGACGTGTCGGCGATCGTTTGGATGCTGTCGATGACGACGAGGCTCGGTGACGCCGCATCGATGGCGGCGACGATGTCGTCGACGACCGAGAGCGACACGAGCAGTGCATTGTCGCTGTTGACACCGAGACGGCCGGCTCGCAAACGCACCTGGTCGGTGCTTTCTTCGGCACTCACGTACAGGCTGCGGCCCGGCCAACGACCGACGACCTGGGACAGCAGTGTCGACTTGCCGATGCCGGGTTCGCCGCCGAGCAACGTCACCGAGCCGGGGACGAGACCACCGCCGAGAACGCGATCGAGTTCACCGATGCCGGTGGGAGTGGCCTGTGTCGTCGATGCGTCTGCACTGGTGAGCGGAACGGGCGCCGCTGCAGGGCGTGTCGCGGTGCGTTTCGCGGTAACGGTCGGTGCATCGCCGACGACGTCCTCGACGAGCGAGTTCCAGGCACCGCATCTTGCGCACTGGCCCGTCCACTTCGGGTGCTCGTGTCCGCAGTCGGTGCAGACGTAGACGGTGCGCAGGCGAGCCACGCCCGACAGGTTAGGTCTACGGTGTGCGTCGGATCGCACGGCGCCGGCGCACGATGCGAACGGTGACGACCGCCATGCCGATGAGCCATGCAACTAGTGCGACGAAGGCGACGATCGCGATGATTCGCCCGAGCAGAGCACCGACGTCGAAGTTGCGCGATTGCGCCTGCACGGCAACGCTCGATCCGTCGAGTGGAACGTCCCAGCGCACCAGGTTCTCGTCAACCGCCCCGGACGTTGCCGACACATCACCGGGCAGCCTCGTTGCGAGCGACAACGACATCGTGTCGGCAAGGGTTCGCTCCTGCGTCGTGAGGATGTCATCGAACGGGACCGATCCGACGAGTTCGACGATCTCGGCATCAGCGAAGGCGGCGAGACCGCCATCGACGCGCAGCTCGCCCGTCACATCGAAGGTGGATGCCGCGATCGACCCCGAGCGTGTGAGCGTGAGATCGTGGAACGGTCCGGCCTCCCCGGACAACCCGGCGAGCAACTCGGTGGCCTCGGCAGGCGTTGCAAAGCTGCGCTCGATGATGACCTGAACTCCACCGTCGGGGAGCGGAGTCGGCGTGCCGACGGTCCATCCGCGTGTGCGAAGGTCGTCGGCAGCAATGCCCTCCTTCAGTTCGGGGGCGCGTTGCACGAGCTCGGCGTCGGCGACGGCAACGAGGGTGATCCGGCCCGATCCGTTCTGCGCGACGTCAACCGTCGTGGAAACGTCGAGACGGCACGCCGTCGCAACGACGACGAGTGCTCCGATGCCGAGGAGTCGGCAGAAACCGGCGACGAGTCGCCGGTTCACTCGGTGCCGGAGACGTCACCCGGGCCGGCGAGTCCGGCGGCAACCGGTGGGACGAAACCGTCGATGGCGTTGAACGTCATGCGCTTGTCGCCTGAGTTTTCCGGGTCGTCCTCAACCCCGACGACGATGATCTGACCGGCAACGAACTGCTTGTTCAGCAGACGCTCCGAGAGCGGATCCTCGACGAGGCGCTGCAACGCACGGCGCAGCGGACGAGCTCCGAGTTGCGGGTCGTACCCCTTCGTTGCAAGCAGTTCCTTCGCCGACGGCGTGAGTTCGAGACCCAGACCGAGACCCTCGAGCTGGGTGACGAGACGCTTGCTCATGAGATCGACCATCTGGACGACCTCGTTCATCGACAACTCGTGGAACACGATGATCTCGTCGATGCGGTTGAGGAACTCGGGTCGGAAGTGGACCTTCAGCGCCTCGGACACCTTTTCGCGCATGCGGGTGTACGACATCGCCTCGTCGTTCTTGCCGAAGCCGACATTCGCCTTGCGCAGATCCTGCGTTCCGAGGTTCGACGTCATGATGATGACGGTGTTGCGGAAGTCGGTCGTGCGACCCTGCGCGTCGGTGAGACGACCCTCTTCGAGGATCTGCAGCAACGTGTTGAACACGTCGGGGTG
>CAZIME010000086.1:0-3521 GCA_964540395.1 uncultured Bifidobacterium sp. | reverse complement strand
ACTCCGAGAACGCCGGTCAGTTCGAGCGCACGCTCATCATCGCCGACGAGGGCTCGAAGGTGCACTACATCGAAGGCTGCTCGGCCCCCGTTTACACGAATGATTCGTTGCACTCCGCGGTCGTCGAGATCGTCGTGAAGCCGAGTGCGCACGTGACGTACACGACGATCCAGAACTGGTCGCCGAACGTGTACAACCTCGTGACGAAGCGCGCCCGCGTCGAAGCCGAGGGACACATGGAGTGGATCGACGGCAACATCGGCTCGAAGCTGACGATGAAGTACCCGAGCGTGTACCTCGTCGGCCCGAAGGCGACGGGCGAAGTGCTGTCGGTGGCTTATGCCGGTGCGCACCAGCACCAGGACGCCGGCGCAAAGATGGTCCACGCCGCACCCGAAACGTCGTCGAAGATCGTGTCGAAGTCGATCAGCAAGGACGGCGGCATCACGACGTACCGCGGTCTTGTGCGCGTCGAGGACGGCGCCACCGGTTGCAAGAGCCACGTGCAGTGCGACGCGCTCATCCTCGACGAGGAGTCCGAGAGCCGCACTTTCCCGTACATGGAAGTGGGCGAGCGCGATGCGCGTATCGGTCACGAGGCGACCGTGTCAAAGATCGCCGACGAGCAGTTGTTCTACCTGCGCAGTCGCGGGCTCACCCAGGAGCAGGCCATGGGCATGGTCGTCAACGGCTTCATCGAGCCGGTGACGCGCACGTTGCCGATGGAATATGCCGTCGAGTGGAGCCGGCTCATTGAGTTGCAGATGGAGGGCTCGGTCGGTTGATCGGGTGCCGTCGTCGGGTGACGACGGCCGAATCCGACGGTTACCGTCTGTACGTCATGGCCATGCGCACCGATTGCCGCCACTTCGAGAGCCGCACGTTCGCCAATGGCGACGCGGTGCGTTCGTGCAAGCTCGGTCTCGCACCCGAGGCGCCGTGGCGCTGTCCCGAGGCGTGCGAAAAGTTCGAACGTCGGTCGATGGACGTCGGCTGGACGCATGGAACGATGGTCACTCCCGCCGCGCCGTCGACGCCGAGCAGCCTCGACGACGGCAGTGCCGCCGCAATTCTCGGTGAAGCGGCATCGATCATCGATTCGATTGCTGCCGAAGTGTTGCGCGACATGGACACGCCGAAGGGTAAGCGCCGCAAGAACAAGAAGCGGAAAGACCGCTGATATGACGCTGCCCGTATTGCCGACGATCGACGAAGAACTGTGGCGCTACAGCCGCATCGGGGAACTGCAACTCGATCGATTCGCCATCGGCGAGATCGACACGACGACGACCGGCGAGATCACAGCGGCCGCAGCCGATGTCCCGCTCGCGGCGGTGTCGGCCGAGGCCCCGGACGTCTTCGAACAACTCAACGCCGAACATGCGCGGCCGCTCATGGTCGTGACGAAGCGCGGTGAGGTGCGCGGCGAACCCGTCGTTGTGACCCGGTCGGTCGGGTGCAGCGGGATCGTCGCATATCCGTCGCTCGTCATCGACGCCGCCGAGAACAGCGAGGTCGTCGTCATCGAGCGGTTCGTGTCGGCTGACGGCGTCGCATCGCTCGTCGTTCCGATGGTAAAGATCCGCGCCGCACAATCGGCCCGCGTGACATACGTGTCGATCAACGAGCTCGGCCGCGACACGTGGCTGATCGGCTACCAGCGCGCGGTGGGCGAGCGGGACTCGAACACGTCGCTGTCAACGGTTGCACTCGGCGGCGACTACGCACGCGTGCGCGCGGGGGTGCGACTGGTCGGCACCGGGGCGAGCGCCAGACAGGTGGCGTTGTACCTCGCCGATGGCTCGCAGATGCACGACTTCCGCACGCTGCAGGACCATGCCGCGCCGCGTACGCACAGCGATCTGTTGTTCAAGGGTGCCGTGAAGGACGTTGCGAAGAGCGTGTACACGGGTCTCATCCACATTCGCGAGAATGCCGCAAAGTCGGAGGCGTTCCAGACGAACCGTAATCTCACCCTCTCGCACGGAGCGTGGGCCGAGAGCGTGCCGAACCTGAACATCGAGACCAACGACGTGAAATGCAGTCACGCGAGCACCGTCGGACCGATCGACGACGACCAGCGGTACTACCTCGAGAGTCGCGGCATTTCGCCCGAAGTCGCCGAGCGACTGGTCGTCTTCGGGTTCTTCGCCGACGTGCTCGATCGTCTGCCCGCTGCCGCCGGTGTGGCCGAGTTGCAGCGCAAGGTGAGTGACAAGTTGATGGGGGTGCAGTCGTGACGAAGAAGATGGTGAAGGTGTGCGATCTGGCTGACATCGGACACGGTGAGGCGCGCCGCGTCGACGTCGACGGAACGATGGTTGCGCTCGTGCGCATCGACGACGCGGTGTATGCGATCGGCAACCGCTGCAGCCATGCCGACGTGTCGCTCGCGGACGGTGACGTGCACTGCGAGACGCGTGAGCTCGAGTGCATCAGGCACGGCAGCGCGTTCAGTCTCGAAACCGGGCGCCCGAACACACTGCCGGCCACGCAACCCGTGCCGGTGTACGTCGCCGAAGTGCGCGACGGTGCGGTGTGGGTGTCGACGGAGCCGCGCTCGTGAGCATGCTCGAGATTCGCGGTCTGTGCGCGAGCGTCGAGGGTCGTCAGATTCTCAACGGCATCGATCTCGCCATTCGCTCCGGTGAAGTGCATGCCGTGATGGGTCCCAATGGTGCGGGCAAGTCAACCCTGTCGGCCACCCTCATGGGCAAGCCCGGCTACGAAGTGACGGCGGGAACCGTCACTCTCGACGGTGTCGACGTGTTGTCGATGCCGACGTGGAAGCGTGCGCGTGCCGGTCTGTACCTCATCATGCAATATCCGACCGAGGTTCCGGGTGTGTCGATCGAGGAGATGCTGTCCGAGGCGTTGCGTGCCAGGGGCGCGTCACCTGCGGATTTGCGGAATCGAGTCCATGCCGAAGCAGAGCGCATCGGTCTCGACGAATCGCTCATCACACGTGCGATCAACGTCGACTTCTCGGGTGGAGAGAAGAAGCGCAACGAGACTCTGCAGATGTCGTTGCTGAAGCCGAAGATCGCCGTGCTCGACGAGTTGGACTCGGGTCTCGACATCGATGCGTTGCGCGACTGTGCGCGCCGCGTGGAGGATGCGACTCGCGAGGACAACCTCGGGGTGCTCGTCATCACCCACTACAGCAAGTTGTTCGAAGAACTGCATCCTGACTTCGTTCACATCCTCTCGCGCGGAAAGATCGTTGAATCCGGCGGACCCGAGCTCGCCGATCGCCTCGAGCGCGAGGGATATCAGTCATTTGCCTGAAATCGTGCCGGTCGTAGTCTGACGACATGGCGACTCCGAACGGCTGGCACCACGCCGATGGTGCTCTCACCCGCAGCTTCGAGTTCAAGGATTTCTCCGAGGCATTCGCGTTCATGACTCGAGTCGCGCTCCTCGCCGAACAGCACGGACACCATCCCGACTGGTCGAACTCGTGGAACAAGGTGAAGATCTCGCTGACATCGCACGATGCCGGCGGCGTGGTCACGCAACGC
>CAZIME010000085.1:0-3521 GCA_964540395.1 uncultured Bifidobacterium sp. | reverse complement strand
GTCCGTGAAGAGACGGTGGATGCTGTCGCCGTCACCCTTGTAGTTCTTCGCGGCGTTGATACCGCCCTGTGCGGCAATCGAGTGCGCACGACGCGGCGAGTCGTGGAACGTGAACGCATCGACCTGGTAACCGAGCTCGGCGAGCGTTGCAGCGGCCGACGCACCGGCAAGACCCGTTCCGACGACGATGACCTTGAACTTGCGCTTGTTGTTCGGGTTTACCAACTTCGCGTTGGCCTTGTAGTTGTCCCACTTGTCGGCGAGCACGCCGTCGGGAACCTTCGATGCCAACTTCGGGTCGGCTGCAGTGGCGGGGCGGTTGTCGATCATTGTCATGGTGATCTCCGATCAGAGGCTGACGATGCCGGCGAGCACCGCGATGGGGAACGAAACGTTGCCGATGACGACCACTGCGGCAAAGCCGCGCGCGAATGCAATTCGCCAGGAATTGAACCGCGGATTGTTCCAGCCGAGCGACTGGAAGATGCTCCACGCACCGTGCGACAGGTGCAGACCGAGCAGCAGGTTTGCGACGATGTAGAAGATGGCCACGGGCCAGCGGCTGAGGCTTCGTACGACGTTGGCGTACACGTCCTCGCGCACGAAGGTGCCCTCGGCACCGATGGTGTTCACCGTGCCGAAGGTGAGGTCGAGCAGGTGCCAGGCAACGAACGCGAGAACGACGAGACCTGTGAGGCGCATCGAGCGACTCGCAAGGTTCGCCTCGTCGTAGTCGCGCGCACTCTGGTACCGAACGGGACGGGCCTTGCGGTTGAGCATCGTGAGCGACCATGCGGCGTGCAGATGAAGGATGAGCATGACGATGAGCCCGCCGCGCAGAATCCACAACACGACACCCTTGGGTGCGAGCGGGTAGAGCAGCTCCTTGAGGAACTTCGCGTACCCGTCGAGGTCGGCCGGGCCGAAGTACATCTTCAGGTTGCCGATCATGTGGAAGAGCACGAAGCCCATGAGACCGATGCCGGTGATGGCCATGACGTATTTTTTGCCGACGGCCGTCGAATACAGATCGACGAGGAACGGGCGGCGACGACGCTTGGCCGTGGCCGTGCCCGTCACCGGCTGGCGCGGTGAGGTGAGAAGGTCAGTCATAGTGCGTCCGACACGCTAGTTGTGGCGGCTCTCAAGGGGACTACCGAGGCACGTCCCTGCAGCGGTCCATGTGCGCGAGGCGGGGCAATGCGCGCGGATGCGACGAAAGTCTCTACACTCTGGCGGACACATTCACCCCGGGGTGTCGGCCGTTGGGCTCACCCCATACCCATGCAAGGACCCGAACCATCGTGAGCGCACTTTTCGCAGCAGAAGGCGGCTGGCAGGACTTCACCCTGAAAGGTGGTGAATGGTTGGTACTCGCCCTCTCGGGCGCCGCGTCACTCTTGGCCCTCGCCGTGGGCTTTTTCCTCGTGCGCTCGGTCATGAGCCAGGACGAGGGAACCCCGAAGATGAAGGAGATCGCGCTGGCGATCCAGGAAGGCGCGTGGGCCTACCTGAAGCGCCAGTTCCGCACGATCGGCTTCATTCTCATCCCGGTGTCGATCATCGTGTTCCTCACGTCGGTCGCCATCGTGAAGCCCAACGGTGAAGAAGCGCTCAGCTTCGTTTCGTCGGGCATCTTCCGCACGATCGCCTTCCTCCTCGGCTGCGTCGCGTCGGGCCTCACCGGGTACATCGGTATGACGCTTGCGACCCGCGGCAACGTGCGCACGGCGGCCGCCGCGCGCCGTGGCTCGATGCAGGAAGCCCTCCAGGTCGCCTTCCGCACCGGTGGTGTCGCCGGCATGTTCACGGTCGGCCTCGGACTCCTCGGCGCAACCGTCATCATCGCCCTCTTCCAGAACACCTCGTCGGCGATGCTCGTCGGCTTCGGTTTCGGTGGATCGTTGCTCGCGTTGTTCCTCCGCGTCGGCGGTGGAATCTTCACGAAGGCCGCCGACGTCGGTGCCGACCTCGTCGGCAAGGTCGAAGCGGGCATTCCCGAGGACGACCCGCGCAACCCCGCGGTCATTGCCGACAACGTTGGTGACAACGTCGGCGACTGCGCCGGCATGGCTGCCGACTTGTTCGAGAGCTACGAAGTCACGCTCGTCGCGTCGATCATCCTCGGCGTCGCGGCATTCAACTCGGTCGGCCTCAACCCCGCACTCGGTCTCGTATTCCCGCTCGCCGCACGCGCCATCGGCGTCGTCGCGTCGATCGCTGGCGTCTTCGCCGTGCGCGCCCGCCCGGGTGAAATGAACGCGCTGAAGCCGATCAACCGTGGCTTCCTCACCGCCGGAATCATCACCGTCATCGGCACGCTGCTGCTGTCGCTGTACTACATCGGCAACCCGAGCAAGGGCTCGGCCGGACACAACGGCGCCGAAATTGCCGTCTCCGGTCTCGGCTGGCGCGTCTTCGGTGCCGTGCTCATCGGGCTCATCCTTGCCCAGGCACTCAGCCGACTCACCGAGTACTTCACCGGCACCGAATACGGTCCGGTGAAGGAAATCGCCGAGTCGTCCGAAACCGGCCCCGCCACCGTCGTGTTGTCGGGAACTGCAGCGGGACTTGAGTCGTCGGTGTACGCGATCATCTTCATCGCCATCAGCCTCGGTGCCACCTTGGTTCTCGGCGGCGGCAACATCCTGCTCTCGCTGTACCTCGTCGCCTTGTGCGGCATGGGAATGCTCGCCACGACGGGTGTCATCGTCTCCGAGGACACCTTCGGTCCGGTCGCCGACAATGCCGCCGGAATCGCCGAAATGGCGGGTGAATTCGAGGGTGAGCCGCGCAAGATCATGGTCGGTCTCGACGCCGTCGGCAACACCACGAAAGCCGTGACGAAGGGCTTCGCCATCGGTTCGGCAGTCATTGCTGCCGTGGCACTCTTCGCCTCGTACATCGAAACCATCGCCGGCGAACTCAAGCCGGTCGATGCCGCAGGCAACCTGCTGAAGGGTGACGACATCTTCAAGGCGATCGAAACGCAGATCAACGTCGCCGACGTGAAGACCTTCATCGGTCTGCTCATCGGTGGCTCGGTCGCCTTCATGTTCTCCGCTCTCGCCATCCGCGCCGTCGGTCGTACCGCCGGCGTCGTCGTGCAGGAAGTGCGCAAGCAGTTCGCCGACGGCAAGATCATGGCGGGAACGAAGAAGCCGGACTACGGCCCGGTCATCGACATCTGCACGGCGGCTTCGCTGCGCGAGTTGACCACCCCCGCTCTGTTGGCGGTGCTCACGCCCGTCATCATCGGCTTCGGCATCAACTACTTCGCACTCGGTGCGTTCCTCGCGGCGATCATCCTCACCGGTCAGCTCATGGCCAACTACCTGAGCAACGCCGGTGGTGCGTGGGACAACTCGAAGAAGTACATCGAGGACGGACATCACGGCGGCAAGGGCTCCGATGCCCACAAGGCCGCGGTCATCGGCGACACCGTCGGTGACCCCTTCAAGGACACCGCCGGCCCGGCGCTGAACCCGCTGATCAAGGTGATGAACCTGGTGGCGCTGCTC
>CAZIME010000084.1:0-3555 GCA_964540395.1 uncultured Bifidobacterium sp. | reverse complement strand
GTCGCGTGTCGTACGTGACGACGTTGACGTCGGGATTGAGCATCGTCAGCGTCTTCTTTGCCGAATCCACTTTGCGATCGCCGACGCGGTCGATGTTGTGCAGGATCTGACGTTGCAGGTTGCTCGCGTCGACTTCGTCCATGTCGACGATGCCGAGCGTGCCGACTCCCGCCGCGGCGAGGTACAGGGCCGCCGGTGAACCGAGACCGCCGGCACCGAGTAACAGCACCTTGCTCGACAGCAACTTCGCCTGACCGCCGACTCCGACTTCGGGCAGCAACAGATGGCGCTGGTAACGATTCTTCTGCTCCGCCGACAGCTGCACCGGCGTTACCCACGTGCGACCCTCGTCCTTCCACTTGCCGAAGCCCCCGGCCATGCTCACGACGTTCGTGTACCCGAGATCCTGGAGTGTCTTCGTCGCGAATGCACTGCGCACTCCCCCCGCGCAGTACACGACGACGGGAGCCGACTTGTCGACGATGCGCGTCTCGATCTGCGCCTCGAGATGTCCGCGGGGAATGTGGATGGCGCCGGCGAGCGCGCCCTGCTCGAATTCATCGGGCTCGCGTACGTCAAGGACGCTCAGCGACTCCTTCGCGAGACGAGCCTCGACCTCGACGGTCTCCACTTCGGTGATCTGGCGCTTCGCGTCGGCAAGCAGGTCGCGGAATGACGGCATGGGAAAAGCCTACCTATATGGTCGGGTTTTCACTCCCTCCCGATCACACTCCGCACATCGCCGGAACGATGAACTCGATGTCGCCGCGAATGACCTCGTCGGCGAGATGGTCCATGTCCGTCTCGGAGCCGTTGATGATGACGATCCGCGCCCCCGCGTCGCGCGCCCGAGGGACGCAATGTGCGACCGGGTACACCGACAGGGTCGTACCGATGGCGACGAACAGGTCGCACTCCTGAGCCGCAGCCATCGCCTCGTCGATGACGGCACCGTCGAGCGATTCACCGAAAAGGATCGTGTCGCTCTTCAGGACTCCCGCACACGACTCGCACCGCGGGTCCGGAGTCGTCTCGCTCACCCTCGCGAGGACTTCGCGCATGTCGCGTCGCTCACCGCACGACCAGCACCGTGATCGCAGGATTGATCCGTGCACTTCGTGGACGAGCGACGGTGAATGACCGGCGGCGAGATGAAGACCGTCGACGTTCTGCGTGATCATCGCACGCAGCTGACCCCGCTCCTCGAGGCGCACGAGTGCGCGGTGGGCGCGCGTCGGCTGTGGTGCGCGTTCGAACCACGCACGCCGACCCTGCCAGGCGGCTCGACGTACCTCCTCGTCGGCAAGATAATGACGCAGCGTCGACGACTTCTCTGCGGCGGGATTCTTCGTCCACACGCCGTTCGGCCCGCGAAAATCGGGGATTCCCGCCGCGGTGGAGATGCCCGCTCCGGTGAGCACGGTGACCCGCCGTGCGGCGGCGAGGATGACTTCGGTTCGCGTGAGTGCGTTCGTGTCGTCGAGTGCCACGGTGGCACCAGTGTGCCACCCGCTACGGCGCGATCAATTGCACCGCGCGACGGTAGTCGGTGAATGCGCTGGCGAACGCCGTCGCGAGATCGCTCGGAATGTAGGTGTCGACGTCGTTCGCGGCGGCGAGCACGTCGGCGGCGCGACCGTGGATCCACACCCCCGCGACCGCGGCATCGAACGGATCCATTCCGCGGGCGAGCAAGCCGCCGACGAGACCGCTGAGCACGTCACCGCTGCCCGCTTTCGCGAGACCGGCGTTACCCGTCGGTGATTGCCACGACCGACCGCCCGGTGCACCGACGAGCGTTCGCGCACCTTTCAGTACGACGACGCCACCGGTGCGCCGTACGAGCGATTCGACCGCACGTGCGCGATCGGCGTGGACGGTTTCCCGCTCGGTGCCGAGCAGTCGCGCCGCTTCGCCTTCGTGCGGGGTGAGAACGACTGAATCGTCGAGACGGGACAGCAACTCGGGACGCCGGCTGAGACCGTTCAACGCATCGGCATCGAGCAGCAGCGGAATTCTGCGGCGCACATCGAGCAGACCGCCGAGCCACTCGTGCGCCGCGTCGCCGACACCCGGTCCGACGACGACGGCCGAGGCCCGGGACAGCGCCGCGGTGATGACGGGGAGATCGTCGCCGTCGATGCGAGGTTTCGCTGCGTCACCGCACGGGTGCGTGAGCGCCGACGGAACCGCGGCGGCGAGATCGGCCGTGATCGCCCCCGGACACACGACATCGACGTAGCCGACGCCGCTGCGCAGCGCGGCCGAGGCGCACAGCACCGCCGCACCGGCCATACCGTGCGCCCCCGCCACGACGACGAGCCGTCCCATGCGGGACTTGTCGGTCTCGTCGGGTCGTGACGGGAGCGCAGGCAACTGCATCAGAACAGTGAACTACCGAGCGCCCAACCGAAGAGGTCTCCCCCGTCCCGAGCGAGCACGAACAGCACGAGTCCCGCGCCGGTGAGGGCGATGTTCTTGAAGAACCCTGCCTGTTCGGCGGCCTGAGCCTGCGGGTCGGTGACGGTCCAGAAGTTGTGCATCCACACTCCGGTGATGAACGCGAGCGCGGCGAGCACGAGCGCGGCGAGATCGGCCCAGACGCCGAGGATGATGCCGGCGGCACCGAGGACCATCAGCGCGCCCGACGCGAGCACGGAGAACTTCGCGGCGGGGACCTTCTTGAACTTCGCGTAGCCGGTCATCGCGTCGGTCTTGGCGAAGTGACCGAGACCGGAGGCGAGAAAGACGAGCGAGAACAGAATTCGCCCGATGAGTGTGATGGTGGACATTGCATTTCTCCTTGTGATTGAAATGGTGATTCGGGTTGTATTTCGTTGTTGCTGACAACTATAGTACATGACAATGGCACGCCCGCAACTTCGTGACGCGACAACGACGGCATCCGTTGATCGTCTTGCCGAGCTCCCCGCGCGGCTGGTCGGGCTGCTTGCCGCACACTCGCGGGCGGCCATCGACGCGACGCTGAGTACACGCGGGCTGCGGCTCCTCCACGTCGTCGTGCTCGAGGCCGTCGGCGCCGATGACGGCGTGACCCAGCGACACATCGGCGCGGTCACCGGACTCGACTGCGGAAACCTCGTCGAACTACTGGACGATCTCGAGGAGCGCGGCGCAATCTCTCGTCGCCGCGACCCGAACGATCGTCGCCGCCACATCGTCGAACTCACCGCACGCGGCGCACGCGATCTCGAGTGGGCGCGCACGCGGGTCGACTCGGCAACGAACGACACGCTCGGCGGACTCTCCGCACGCGAACGACGCGACCTCGTCGATCTCACCCAGAAGGCTCTGCGCCACCTCGGCATCGGGGCGGCAACATGCCCGAGCACGCTCGCACAGGAAAGGAAACCACGATGATCACCGTCCAACGCGCCGACGAACGTCTCCACACCCGAATCGACTGGCTCGATTCGTGGCACTCATTCTCCTTCGGCAGCCACTACCACCCCGACCACGTCAACCACGGTCTCTTGCTCGTGAACAACGACGACCGTGTCGCCCCGTCGGGAGGTTTCGGCACGCACTCGCACC
>CAZIME010000083.1:398-3657 GCA_964540395.1 uncultured Bifidobacterium sp. | reverse complement strand
CTGTAACCGATCTGACCGGCGGCACCGGTCACTGCAACGCGTACGGGTGAAGACATGGCATGCGACGATAGACGACCGCGTCGACGACGCTCCTCTCGGAGCGGAGTTCTGTCGGGACCGGTCGCTCGCCGGATGGCGGGGATTCAGCCCGCTCAGGGGCGGCCGATGGCCTGGACGACGAGGTCCGTATACGCCTGCTGCCCCGTGGGGTTGAGGTGGGTGCGGTCGGAGTACAGGTATTCCGGGTGCTGGCGGGCGACCTCGTACCAGTCGAGGATCTTCACGTTCGAATACCTGTCGGCGAGCGCGCGGATGATCTCGTTGTTGCGCGTCTGACGCGGCTCACTCGGCACGTGCACGGTGAGGAAGAGCACGAGCGGTGTGTCGGCGAGCGGTGCCATGATCTCGTCCATCACCTCGGTCGTCGTCGAGTTGTTCGTGCCGAGGTGGATGATGACGATCGGACCGAGCCTTCCGACCGACTTCATGTAATTGACGATCTCGAGCGCCTGGCGGACCGGGCGACTCTTCATCGCATCGACGGTGATTCCCCGCGCGGTGAGCTTCGGTGCCGCGCCGAGCATCACCGAGTCGCCGATCGCGAGGATGTCGATGACCTGACCGTCGAGGCTCGTCGTCGGGGTCACCGGCGCGCCGGCGATGATCGTCGCACCCGGTGACGAATCGGGCTCGGCACCCGATTGTCCGGCGAGAACGTCGACGACGCTGCCCTGGGCGTCCTGCAGACTCCGGCTGATGTCGTTCAACTGCACGCTCGCGGTGGCGACGCTGACGATCGCGAACACGGGCAACACTGCAGCGGCGAAGGTGACAGCGACGCCGCGCGACGACGACCGCATCGAATCGCGCCACCGGCGCACGATGGCACCGAACTCGCCACGGCGAATCGGTGTTTCGACGTAGCGGTACGACAACTCGGTGAGTGCGAGCGCGAGCAGGACGAGCACGACGAACTCGTACGGCGTGAGACCCTGACCGGCGAAGCGACGGTAGAACTGGAACACTGGCCAGTGGTACAGGTACAAGCCGTAACTGCGCTGTCCGATGTACGTCATGACGCGGTTGGCGAGCAGGGCCCGCGGCAGCACGGTCGTCGGGTGTATCGATCCGGCGATCGCGAGCACGCTCGCCACACCGACGAGGAGGAATCCACCGCGGAACAGCGGGTCGTACCCGGTCGTACCGATGTCGATCTTGTCGACGACGTCACGGAAGAACACTGCACACAGTGCGAGCACCGCCATGCCGGTGACGAACACCCCGTCGAACATGCGGCCCCGTGCCCCGATCGGCGACGTCTCGAGCAGCCACGGCCGCCAGAAAATCGCCAATGCTGCTCCGAGCAACAGGCCTCCTGCACGCGAGATTGTGCCGAGGAACAGCAGGTCGATGCGCGCCACGGGTTGACCGAACAGCGCCATGTACTGTTCGGGCGTTTCACCGATCGTCGCGATCTGGCCGCTGCGGTAGGTCATCGCCATCCAGATCGTGATCACGACGGCGGATACGGCAAAGACGACGCCGACGATCGGCAGTCGGCGTCGGCCGAACTTCAGTGCCACGAGCATGACGACCGGCCAGAAGACGTAGAACTGCTCCTCGACCGCGAGCGACCACAGATGGCGTAGCGGCACGAAGTCGAATGCCGTGAAGTACGACGTTCCCACCCAGATCTGGAACCAGTTGAAGCCGTAAAGAATGGCGGCGACAAGTTCGCCGCGCAGTGTGCCGAGCGTTTCGCGGTGGAACAGTGCGCAGTACACCGTGACGGCAAGGAGCATCAGCCACAATGCCGGCAACAGTCGCCGTGCGCGGCGCAACCAGAAGTCGCGCAGGCTGATTTTTCCGCTCTGTTGGGACTCGGCGATGAGTAGCAGAGTGATGAGGTATCCGCTGATGACGAAGAACACCTCGACACCGAGGAAGCCACCGCCCAACCACGACTTGTTCGCGTGATACACGATGACCGCCGCGACCGCGATTGCTCGCAACCCGTCGAGCGTCGGCTGGTAGTCGAGCAGCCGTTTCGGTTGGCCCGTGTGCGTACCGGGGATCATGGCGGTTTACGCGAGTCCTTGCGTCGTCGGTGCGGTTCCGCCGAGTCCGAGTGCGGCGTAGATCTCGCGCGTCGCCGTCGAGCAGCTGAGCGTGTACAGATGCACTCCCGGTGCGCCGGCCGCGAGAAGTTGCGCCGCGAGTTCGGTCGCCACCTCGACACCGACGCGGCGCACGTCGGCCGGAGTGGATGCCGCCTGCAGCCGCTCAACGAGCCATGCAGGGATTTCAGCGCCCGACATCGTCGCCATACGTTCGAGTTGACCGACGTTGGTCACCGGCATGATGCCGGGAATGATCGGCTTGTACACGCCGAGCGTCGCCATCTCGTCGACGAGCCGTCGCCAGTGAGTGGCGTCGAAGAAGAACTGCGTCACCGCGAAGTCGGCGATGCGCAACTTCTCGGCGAGCTGTCGGCGGTCGGCGTCGCGCGATGAACTGCGCGGATGCCCCTCGGGATGTGCGGCGACTCCGATGCATACGTCGTGCCCGGAGCGCAGGTGCTCGACGAGGTCGAGGGCGTAACGAAACTCGCTCGGCAGGGTGCTGCCGTCCTCCGGCGCATCACCGCCGAGGGCGAGGATGTTCTCGACACCGGCCGCGGTGTAGTCGTTGACGAGGTCGTCGACATCGCTGCGGGTGTGGCCGACGCACGTGAGGTGCGCCATCGGTGGGATCGCCGTGGTTGCGCGCAACGACACGACGAGGTCGCGCGTGAGGGTCCGGGTGCTGCCCATCGCGCCGTACGTCACCGAGACGAAACTGGGATGCAACGGCTCGAGGTCGCGGATGGTCGCGCGCAACTGCTCCATCGCCTCCGGGGTCTTCGGCGGGAAGAACTCGAAGGAGAACGTGCGCCCACGCGCGAGCAGATCGGCGATGCGCGACATCCGTGCGAATTCTACGAAGCACACCCCCGCGAAGGGGGCGACTGCCGAATTACTTCAGCGACGTGATGATCTGCGCCATGAGCGCGCCGGCTTCGGTGGGATTCGCGCCCACCTTGACTCCGGCAGCACGCAGCGCATCCATCTTGCCCGTGGCGGTTCCCTTGCCACCGGAGACGATGGCGCCGGCGTGGCCCATCTTCTTTCCGGCAGGCGCGGTGGCGCCGGCGATGTACGCACTCATCGGCTTCGTGACATTCGCTTTGATGAACTCGGCTGCTTCTTCCTCGGCCGAG
>CAZIME010000083.1:0-388 GCA_964540395.1 uncultured Bifidobacterium sp. | reverse complement strand
GAACCACCGATCTCACCGATCATGAGGATCGCCGACGTCTCGGGAGCCTTCTGGAACTCGGCAAGGCAGTCGACGAAAGACGTGCCGGGGACGGGGTCTCCACCGATGCCAACGCACGTGCTCACACCGATGCCCTGCTGCTTGAGCTCGAACAGTGCCTGGTACGTGAGGGTTCCCGAACGCGACACGATGCCGACGTTCTTGCCACCGGGCGTCGGCGGCTGGGCAATCTCACCGGCGGTGATGCCGATATTGCATCGACCGGGGCTGATGACGCCCGGGCAGTTCGGCCCGAGGAGTCGCGAGTTCGGGAAGTCGCGCTTCAGCGTGGAGTACACGCGTGCCTCGTCCTGGGCGGGAATGCCCTCGGTGATGCACACGATGAACC
>CAZIME010000082.1:0-3677 GCA_964540395.1 uncultured Bifidobacterium sp. | reverse complement strand
AGTCCGCGGCGGACGTGATGCCCTTGTCCTTGAACGACACCTGCAGGGTGCCCGAGCGCTGGAACACCTGTGCGATGTTCACGATGTTCGCTCCGGCCTCGCGGCTGGCGAGTGCCTTCGGCACCCACGAAAGTGCGAAGTCGACGGCACCGTCGGCGAGCTGCTGCTGCGGAACGATGTCGACGCCACCCTCGACGATTTCGACGTCGAGGCACTGGGCTTCGTAGAAGCCCTGGTCCTGGGCGGCGAAGTAGCCGGCGAACTGTGCCTGGATGAACCACTGCAACTGCAACTTCACGGGGGTCAACGTGTCGCACGTGGCGGCAGTCGTCTCCTCCGTCGTCTCCTCGGCCACCGTCTCCTCGGTCGCCGCGTCGTCGGTGCCGCCGCAAGCTGCGACGATCAACGACAGCGCGGCGATGCCGGCAACGGCAACCCTTGCTGAACGCTTCCTCATGTATCTCCCCCCGGGGACGTTGCCCCTTGATCGTGTATTTCCGGTGATGTCGTATCGACGTATTGCCATTCGTGTATTCGTTATTGCTTTCCGCCACCTCGGCGAACGACGTTCTCGAGCAGGACGGAAACTGAGTAGAACAGTAGCCCCAGCAAACATGCCCCGAGAACGTACGACCACGCCGCGGCGTTCTTCGAGTTGGCGATGTTGCTCGCGATGCGGCTTCCCAAACCGTTCTGGGAACCCCCGAAATACTCGCAGACGAAGGCCGTTATGACCGCTGCCGGAGCCGCCACTTTCAGGGCGGTGAACAGGAACGGCACCGCATTGGGGACACGAACTTTTAATAGGACCGAAACGTCACTGGCGGCGTAGGAGCGCATCAGTTCGACGTGGGTCGACGACACCTGGGTGAGCCCGCGGGCGACGTTGACGAGGACGATGAAGTAGACGACGAGCGCGACCATGATCCGGCGCGGGATCTCACTGGTGATCGAGTACATGTTGTTGAGCACGGCAACGAGCACGAAGATTGGAATTGCGTTGAGTGCGACCGCGAGCGGGGTGACGATTCGATCGAGCAACCGCCAGCGACTGAGGGCAAAGCTCATTGCGACACCGAGAATCGTCCCGGCGACGAGGCCGACGAAAGCATTCGTTCCCGACACCGTTGCCGCGCCGCGCACGAGACCGAATCCACCGACGAACTGGCTCCAAATGACGGTGGGTGCCGTGAGGAAGTACGGCTTGAGATCGAAGAACCGCACCGCCCACTCCCACAGCCCGAGGAATGCAACGCCGAACGCCAGCGGCGGTCCGGCCCGGTGAACTGCGCGCACGATCATCAGCGGTCGTCCATGCCCATCGCCACGTGTTCCGCGTGCATGCCGCGCAGACCCTCGCGCACGGCGGTGATCGCACGGAAGAACGTGTCGGCATTGCGCGTATCTTCGCTGCGCGGTCCCGACAGTCCGACGTCGACGATCTTCGTGATCCGCCCCGGGCGCGGCGACATGACGACGACGCGCTGCGACAGATACACGGCCTCGGGGATCGAATGGGTGACGAACAGCACTGTCGTCTTCGTCTCGGCGCAGATGCGCAGAAGTTCACCCTGCATGTACTCACGGGTCATCTCATCGAGCGCACCGAACGGCTCGTCCATGAGCAGCAGTTGCGGATGTGCGGCCAGCGCGCGGGCGATGGCGATGCGTTGCTGCATTCCACCCGACAACTGCCACGGATGGTGGTCGCCGAACTCGGGCAGCTTCACGAGCTCGAGCATCTCGTCGGCACGCTCGCGACGTCGCAGCTTGTCCCAGCCCTTCAGCTCCAGGGGTAGTTCGATGTTCTTGCGCACCGTTCGCCACTCGAACAACCCGGCTTGCTGGAACGCCATGCCGTAGTCCTGATCGAGCCGCGCCTGTGCCGCCGACTTGCCATTCACCGTCACGTCACCGGTCGTCGGCTCGAGCAGATGGGCGACGAGGCGCAGCAGTGTCGACTTGCCGCAACCCGATGGCCCGATGAGCGACACGAACTCGCCCGACGCCACCTCGAGATTGATATCCGACAGCGCATGCACCGCGTTCGGCTTGCCTTCGTTGAACGTCTTGCCGACGTGGCTGATCGTGACTGCGCTCACGCGTTGTGCTCCTTCGGTCGGTGCCGCATGACGAACGTGTCCGTTGCTGCGACGATTCCTGCCATTGTCAATCCCAGTACGGCGGCCCCGAAGATTGCGGTGTACACCTTCGCCGGGTCGCCGGTCGCTTCACGCGCGTACTCGATGATCAGCCGACCGATTCCGCCCTTCAAGCCGGTTGAGATCTCGGCAACGACGACTCCGATCACCGCCGACGATGCGGCAAGACGGAAAGCGGGAACCATGTAGGGCACCGCGGTCGGAAAGCGCAGCGTAAGGAGCGTGCGCCACCATGACGCGGCGTAACTCTGCATCAGCTCGAGAGCTGCCGGAGGCGCCGCGGCGAGACCTCGCAGCGTTCCGACTGCGACGGGAAAGAATGCGAGGAATGCTCCGAGAACCGAGGCGGACAGCCACCGCGGCCACGTGAACGCACCGATCTCGAGGCGTCCGCCCCAGCTGACGACGAGCGGTGCGAGAGCGATGAGCGGAACGGTTTGTGACACGACGAGATACGGGAGCAGTCCGCGGCGTACGACGTCGAAGCGAGCCATGACGATCGCAAGCCCGACACCCACTGCCCCGCCGAGGACGAAACCGACCGCCGCGAGTCGGAACGAATACCACGCACCGGCGGCGACTGCGGCGAGGACGGTGCCGTCCCGACCGCGCACCTCGGGTCGACCGAAGCGCTGGAACATCTCCCATACGTGCGGCATCGCAAAATCGGCCGTGCGCGGCAGGACGCGAACCCCGAGGATCGATCCGCCGTCGGTCGGTCCGACGAACTTGTACGCCTCCCAAATCACCGCGACGGCGGCGAGCGCCGCCACGAAAGTGACGGCACGACGCACGAGTCGGGTGATTGTGAGATGCATTGCGCTTTCAGTCTTTGGCGCGTGCCACGGCCGCGAGAGCCGGCATCACTTTTTCGCCGTACGCGGTGAGCGTCTCGTCCTTGCCGTCGTGCTGCAGGTAAATGGCGAACTGGTCGACGCCGAGTGCCTCGAGTTCGCGCAAACGCCGCACGTGCTCGTCGACCCCTCCGAGAATGCAGAAACGATCGACGATGTCGTCGGGGACGAACGACGTGTGCGAGTTGCCGGCACGTCCGTGCTCGTTGTAGTCGTAGCCCTCGCGACCCTTGATGTACTCGGTGAGAGCCTTCGGCACCGGCGCATTCTCGCCGTACCGCGCGACGATGTCGGCGACGTGGTTGCCGACCATTCCGCCGAACCAACGGCACTGCTCGCGCATGTGGGCCATGTCCGTTCCGACGTACGCGGGTGCGGCAACACAGATCTTCACCGCGTCGGGGTCGCGACCCGCCTTGCGTGCGGCGTCCCGAACGGCCTTGATCGTCCACTCGGCAATGGTGACGTCCGCAAGCTGCAGGATGAAGCCGTCACCGACCTCGCCGGTGAGTTGCAGCGCCTTCGGCCCGTATGCGGCGACCCACACATCGCAGCGGCTCTTGCCCGCCCACGGGAAGCGGATCGTCGAACCGTTGTACTCGACGCCACGGCCGTTCGCCAGTTCGCGGATGACGTGGATGCTGTCGCGCAGGGTGGCAAG
>CAZIME010000081.1:0-3780 GCA_964540395.1 uncultured Bifidobacterium sp. | reverse complement strand
GGTGTACCCGTCGTGCAGGTCGGTCGCATCGCCGGCCAGTTCGCCAAGCCACGCTCGTCGGACACCGAGAAGGTCGGCTCGACGGAGATTCCGTCGTTCCGCGGCCACATGGTGAACGATCCGGCTCCGCTGCCCGGTGCGCGCGTGCCCGATCCGCAGCGCCTGGTACAGGCGTACCACCAGGCGGCGAGCACCCTGAACCTGTTGCGTGCGTTCACGAAGGGCGGGTTCGCCGACCTCAACCGCGTGCACGCGTGGAACCTCGAGTTCGTCTCGACGAGCCCCGAGGGACAGCGCTACGAAACGGTCGCCGCCGAGATCGAGCGCGCACTCGCGTTCATGCGCGCGTGCGGTGTCGACACCGAGAGCAACTCGGCGCTGCACGAAGTCGACGTATTCACGTCGCACGAAGCCCTCATCCTCGGCTACGAGGAGGCACTCACCCGCCAGGACTCGCTCACCGGCACCTGGTACGACTGCTCGGCGCACATGTTGTGGATCGGCGAGCGCACGCGTCAGCTCGACGGCGCACACGTCGAATTCCTCCGCGGCGTCGGCAACCCGATCGGCTGCAAGGTCGGTGCGAGCACGTCGGCCGAATGGGTACT
The DNA here is from genome assembly GCA_964540395.1 of uncultured Bifidobacterium sp. Lineage (GTDB taxonomy): Bacteria > Actinomycetota > Acidimicrobiia > Acidimicrobiales > Ilumatobacteraceae > F1-60-MAGs027. The sequence continues at coordinate 3,172 of CAZIME010000081.1, read as the reverse complement.
GCAGTTGTGCGAGGCACTGAACCCGAACCGCATCCCGGGTCGTCTCACGCTCATCACCCGCATGGGTGCCGACAAGATCGAAGAGGGCCTGCGACCGTTGCTGCGTGCCGTGCGCGAGGCCGGACATCCGGTCGTGTGGGCGTGCGATCCGATGCACGGCAACACCTTCACCGCCGAGAACGGCCGCAAGACGCGTCACTTCGACGACATCATCCGCGAGATCACCGGTTTCGTGCTCGCCCACCGTGCCGAGGGCACGTGGCCGGGTGGCATCCACATCGAGCTCACCGGCGACAACGTCACCGAGTGCCTCGGCGGAGCCGAGCAACTCTCCGAGGACGACCTTGATACGCGCTACGAGACGGTATGCGACCCGCGTCTGAACGCGCGCCAGTCGCTCGATCTCGCCTTCCGCGTCGCCGAATTGATCCGCACCGGCGTCTGACCGGCGTGACCGCCACGCCCGCCGCTCTCGCGCACGTTCACGCCTGGCCCGTTGACAACGCTGCAGCGTGCGTCATCGACCGCAGCGGCGCGATGCACGTCTCCGGTGATCTCGATCACCGCTTCCGTCTCGCCTCGGTGACGAAGCTCTTCACCGCGTGGACGGCACTCATTGCCTGCGAAGAAGGCTCGACCTCGCTCGACGCCCCGGTCGGTCAGCCGGGCTGCACGTTGCGTCACCTGCTCAGCCACGCCGGCGGATACGGCTTCGATGCACCGATGCCGATCGTCAGTGCGGGTCGGCGCCGCACTTACTCGAACACCGGCTACGAACTCGTCGCCGCACACGTCGCAGAGTCGACCGGTATTTCGTTCTGGGAATACCTCGCCGAAGCGGTGCTCGAACCGCTCGGCATCGATGACGTCGAACAGGACGGGTCGGCCGCGCGCGACATGCACCTCGACATCAACGGCGTCGCGCGGTTCGTTGCCGAACTGCGCCGCCCGACGCTCATTTCACGTGCCACGTACAACGAGGCCATCAGCGTGCAGTTTCCGACGCTCGACGGAGTCGTGCCCGGCATCGGTCGATTCGATCCGTGTCCGTGGGGACTCGGCCCCGAAATCCGCGGCGCGAAGCACCCGCATTGGACGGCCATCCGCAACTCGGGTGCCACCTTCGGTCACTTCGGTGGCAGCGGCACGTTCGTGTGGGTCGACCCGGTGGCCGATGTTGCCGTTGCGGCGCTTGCTGATCGCGAGTTTGGCGACTGGGCGCTCGAAGCATGGCCCGCATTCGGCGACGCCGTGCTCGACGAACTCTCTCGCCAATAACCTCGCAACGTGGAGTTGCAGCGCGTCGACCTCGACGGTATCGACCTCTCCGACATCGAGTTCTGGTCGGCACCGCACGACTACCGCGAGTCGGTGTTCGCCACGATGCGCCGCGAATCGCCGATTCGCTTCTTCGCCGAGCGTCCCGTGGAGAACATTCCTGCGGGGCCGGGCTACTGGGCACTCACCCGACATGCCGACATCTGGCACGTCAGCCGCAACCCCGAGTTGTTCTGCAGCGGACAGGGCACGAACATCACCACGTTCACGCCCGAGCTCAACGAGTTTTTCGGCTCGATGATCAACATGGACGACCCGAAACACTTCCGCATTCGCTCGATCGTGTCGAAGGGTTTCACCCCGCGTGAAGTATCGCGCATCGAGGACTACGTACGCGACACCGCTCGCAGGCTCGTCGACCACGTGCTCGACGAGCACGGCAACGGTGACGAATTCGACTTCGTCGAAAAGCTCGCGGCACCGCTTCCCCTGCAAATCATCTGCGACATGATGGGCATTCCGGCCGCCGATGCGCCGCGCATCCTGCGCTGGACGAACGAAATCCTCGGCGCCACCGACCCCGACTTCGGGTCGACGCTCGGCGACCTGCTGCGCAGCGGACTCGAGTTGTACCAGTACGCCCAGGCGCACGGAGAGGAACGCCTCGCCCGGCCAACCGACGACCTCACGAGCATCATGATGAACGGCGAGTTCGACGGCGAGCGGATGACGAGCCAGGAATTCGGCAGTTTCTTCATCCTCCTCGTCGTCGCGGGCAACGAAACGACCCGCAATGCGATCAGCCACGGTATGCACGCCCTCACGCACAACCCCGATCAACGCCGCACGTGGTTCGGAGATTTCGACACCCACACGCGCACGGCCGTCGAGGAAATCGTGCGTTGGGCCACCCCCGTTATTCACTTCCGTCGCACAGCCACTCGCGACACGGAACTCGGTGGCGTGGCGCTGCCCGCGGGGAGCAAGGTCGTGATGTTCTACAACTCGGGCAACCGCGACGACGCGGTGTACGCAGACCCGTACCGCTTCGATGTCACGCGCCCGATCCAACCGAACCAGATCGGTTTCGGTGCGGGCGGCCCGCATTTCTGTCTTGGAGCGAACCTTGCGCGGCGCGAGATCGCCGTTGCGTTCGACGAGATCCGCCGTCGCCTACCCGGTTTGCGGGTGACCGGTGAGCCGTCCTACTTGCGCAGCAACTTCATCAACGGCATCAAGACGATGCCGTGTCGGGTGCTGGGCAAGCAGGACGACTGAGTTCCGGTATTGCCGATCTGCGGCTTACGAGCAACCGCTCGTGCTGCCGCAGTCACCACAGACGTGGCACGCGCCGGCACGACGCATGTTCGACGAACCGCATGCCGAGCAGAGCTCGCCGGTGTTCGCCTTCTTCAGCTCCTCGTGGTGCGGTGCGGCTGCCGCCATGCTCGCGGCGAGTTCACCCGCCGACGGAATGGTCTTCGGGTCGGCGATGACGTCGACGCCCTGTGCCGTGTCGACGACCGATTCCTCGACGCCGGGCAGGGTGGGCTGCATGCGCTCTTCGCGCGTGTAGATTCCCAACTCGGCGCGCTCAGCCGGCGTCATGTACTCGACGGCCATGCGACGGAACAGGTAGTCGATGATCGACGACGCCATGCGAATGTCGGGATCGTCGGTCATGCCGGCCGGCTCGAAGCGCGTGTTGATGAACGCCTCGACGAAGGCATGCAGCGGCACGCCGTACTGCAGACCGTACGAGACGCTCTTGGCGAACGAGTCCATGATGCCGGCGAGGGTGGAACCCTGCTTCGACACGGTGAGGAAGATCTCGCCGGGGCGACCGTCGTCGTACTCGCCGATGTTCGCGAAGCCCTTGCAGTCGGCCACGCGG
>CAZIME010000080.1:0-3886 GCA_964540395.1 uncultured Bifidobacterium sp. | reverse complement strand
ACCGACTACACGGGTGGGCTGGTGTTTCCCATGGCGATCGACCGCTCGACGGTCATCGAGTTCGCGGAGTCCGACGCGATGTCTCTTGTGTCGGCCGACGTCGAAGGGGACGAGTGGTTGCGTTACGTCGAGGCAGTGCATCGGTTGGTGTCGGGCTCGCGCTCGGTCTCGGGGCGGGTGTCGACGACTATTCCGATCGGCGCGGGGCTGAGTTCGAGTGCGGCCCTCGAGGTGGCGGCTGCGCTGGCTTTGGGTTTTCGTGGCTCGGCGGTCGAATTGGCGCAATTGTGCCGAGAGGCCGAGCACGACGCGACGGGTGTTCCCTGCGGGATCATGGACCAGTTGTGCATCGCCGCGGGTCGGGCAGGTCATGCGACGTTGATCGACTGCCGTTCACTCGAGGTGACGTATGCGCCGGTACCCGATTCAGTGAAGGTGGTGGTGCGTTTCGTTGCATCGCGCACGCTCGAAGGTTCGGAATACGCGACGCGCGTCGCCGAGTGCGCGGCGGCCGAGGCGATTGTGGGGCCGTTGCGCGACGTCGCATTGCGCGACTTGGCCGCGATCGACGACGTGCGTGTTCGTCGGCGTGCGGTTCATGTCGTGTCAGAGAACGCCCGCGTGCGGTCGTTTGCCGGTGCCCTGTCGTCGTACGACTTCGGATTGGCAGGCGAGATCATGCTCGAGGGGCACCGCAGCCTCGCCGAGAACTTCGAGGTGTCGACGGCCGAGATGGACCGCGCGGTTCGCGAACTGGCAGAGACCCCCGGTGTATATGGGGCACGGATGACCGGCGGCGGATTCGGGGGCTGCGTGGTGGCGTTGTGCGATCCCGAAGCCCGTGTGGATGGCTGGGTCATCGCTGCATCTGCGGGTGCGCGGATCGAGTCGCTCAGCGCGTAGCGCGCCGGAATGGTTGCGCCGGGTCCTCGGCAGGCTCGCGCGGGAGACCGAGAATCTTCTCGCCGATGATGTTCTTCTGAATTTCGTCGGTTCCGCCTGCGATCGACTGCGCGGGTGTCGACACGAGTACCTCGGCGATGATCGCATGCAGTGCATCATCGGTCTCGCACAACATGCCGTTGGCGCCGGCGATCGCAGTGTGGACGATCGCCGCTCGTCGGGCGACCTCGGATGCGGCGAGTTTGCCGAGGGATCCCTCGGGGCCCGGTTGACGGCCAAGTTCGCGGTTGGCGCGTGCGCGAAGTGCGGTCCATTCGTTCGCCATTCGGAAGCAGTACAGGTCGGCGATGCGATCACGGATGATCGGGTCGTGGCTGACGCCGTTGGCACGCGCGCGGTCGACGACGATGTCGGCGCGTCCGGCACGCTGCGGGTACCAGACGTAGGTGGCGAAGTGATCGTCGGCTTCTGCCTTGGCTTGGTCGACCGCCAGTCCGGATTGTGCGCCGAAACGGGGGCGTTTCATCGTCGCAAACGAGCGCTCGTTGGCGAGTGTGGTTCGCGCGACGTCCCAACCCATTCTGAGATCGCCAACGACATTGGCTGCGGGGACGCGGGCGTCGGCGAGAAAAACCTCGTTGAACGAAGCATGCCGGTTCATCTGAACGATGGGGCGCACTTCGACGCCGGGTTGGTGCATGGGCAAGACCATGTAGGTGATGCCGCGGTGCTTCGGTGCATCCCAGTCGGTGCGCACGAGGAGCATTGCAAGATCGGCATGGTGCGCACTCGTGTTCCACACTTTCTGGCCGTTGACGACCCATTCGTCACCGTCGCGCACGGCGGTGGTGGAGAGAGATGCGAGGTCGGAGCCGGCGCCGGGTTCGCTGAACAGCTGGCACCAGGTGAGTTCGCCAGTGAGCGTCTTTTTCAAGACGGCGTCATTCAGGGTGTCGCTCCCGTGCTTGAGAAGTGTCGGCGCGGCGAGGGTCGTGCCGCCGCCGAGCGGCATGCCGACGGCTCCGGCCGCTGCGAGTTCGTCGCTCACGATCTTGTCGGCCCATGCGGGAAGTCCCTTGCCGAACCAGCGCGGCGACCACGACGGCACGGCCCAGCCCGAGTCGACCAGCAGCGTGCGCCAATCGAGAAGTGGCATGGCGGGATTCCAGTTCTGCGCGATCCATTCCCGTGCTTCTGCACGGACCTCGGTGTCGTTCATCGCAGTGCCGAAATTTCCAGGCCGCAGGCCGCGGCCCACATGTCGGTCAGACGTGTCGCGGCGGCGTCCTCGTCGAAGGCATCACCCTCGAGGTGCGTCCAGCGAGCGAACCCGGACAACATCGAAACGAGGGCGGCCGACGTGATGTCGACGTCGATCGTCCTGTCGGCCCTGCCTGCACGTTGCCAGCGACGGATGGTGTCTGCGACGCGGCCGACGTGACGCTGGTGGGAGGCAAGTCTTGCCTTTGCTACGTCGGGGTCATGGGCGGCCATGTCATCGACAAGTCGGTAGAGATCGGCGTTCTCGGCGACGATGCGCAGGTAGTTGCGGTTCGATGTGAGCAGGTTCTCGTAGGCGCCGGATTTTGCAGTGGGCGAAAGCGTCGCCACCTGTTCGGCGATCTGGCGGTCGATCCGCGCGGCGAGGTGACGGAAGACGTGCACCTTCGACTCGAAGTAGGTGTAGAAACTGCCGCGCGAAAGTCCGGCCTCGTCGACGATGTGTTCGACCGTCGTGGTCGCGTAGCCGTGCCGCGCGAAGCACGTGCGTGCCGCGGCAAGAATCTCGTCGCGGGTGCGTTGCGACTTGTCGGTCGTCGGCCGTGCAGTCGTGGCGCGTCGCTCGGCTGCGGTCCCGGTGGGCCGGTGGCCACCGCGGGTGCGCTTCGTCCCCGTCACGGTTGCATCACCACTTCGGCTCGTCGCAGCAATGCGGCCATGGCTTCGATCGATTCGAGGTACTTGTCAACGGTACGTTGACGCGGCTCGGGCACGAGGTGCGTGACGCCGACGTCACGGTAGTGATCGATCTCGGCGAGAATCAGGTCGTTGTCGTCTTCGAGTGGATCCCAACGGGTGCGCATCGAGATCTCGTAGGCAGCCTCGGGTCGGCCGGCGCGCAGCTTGTCGACCCGTGGTTTTGTTTCATCGGGAGAGAGAAACGCCCCGTGCCAGCCGTCGCCGACTGCGATCGCACGGCGTAGCGCGATGTCGGCATGACCACCGATCCAGATGGGGATCCTTCGTTTTGGTTGGGGCTGCGCGCGGATCGACTCCATGTGGATTCCATGGACGGGAAAGTCGATCGTCATGTGGTCGTTCGTCCAGACGTGGCGCATGATGTCGATGGCTTCATCCGTGCGCGGCCCGCGTTCGTCGAACGGCACACCGATGGCATCGAACTCGGCCTTCAGCCAGCCCGCTGCCGTGCCGAGGATGAAGCGACCACCGCTCATCAAGTCGATCGTCGCGACCGTCTTGGCGACGTGGATCGGGTTGCGCATGGGGAGAACGAGAACGGTCGTGCCGAGGCCGACCCGTCGTGTCGCGGCGGCCACCCAGGCAAGCGACGCGAGAGGTTCGTACACGTAGGCCGACGGCGGATACTGGGCGCCCGTCGGAACGACGAGGTGATCGCTGACCCAGACGTCGGCGTAGCCGAGTTGCTCGGCGAGTTGCGCGGCGCGGGTCATCGCCTCGCCGGACGCAGCGGGTCCGGCCTGGGGGAGGTGGACCCCGGCGGTCATGCAATTGATGCCCATGCCGCGAGGCTATGCCATTTTCGACATCATTGTCGAAAACCGCTAGTTTCGCAGCATGGCGCGAAACGTGGGCGGTAGAGACATCTTCATCGAGACAACCGAGGGCTCGATGGAGACGTACGTGACGTCTCTGGTCGACGCAGCCGGGACCTTGCCGCTCGTGGTGTTCCTGATGGATGCGCCGGGCAAGCGGCCGCTCCTGCATTCGATGGCCGACCGGA
>CAZIME010000079.1:0-3956 GCA_964540395.1 uncultured Bifidobacterium sp. | reverse complement strand
CGCCGATCGTGACAACTACACTCGGGAACGCAGTGGCGACGAAAATCGACGCAGCCGAGCGCATGCTCAACCTCCTTGCACTGCTCGTCGACCGCTCCCAGCCCGTCACCCTGAAACAGATTCGTGCCGAACTCGCCGGCCAGTACTCGGACAAGGACGAGGCGGCGCGCGCCCAGTTCGAGCGCGACAAGGCTGAGTTGCGCAACATGGGCATTCCCATCGACATGGTCACTCTCGGCGGCGCACAGGCCGGTGAGTCTGCGTACCTGGTGCAGCGTACGAACTACGAACTTGCCGATCTCGATCTCAGCGACGAGGAAATGTCGGCACTCCAACTGGCCGTCGCCACCGTCCACCTCGCCGCACAGGAGGGGGAGCAGGCACTGTGGAAGCTCGGCGCCGAACGCGTCGACGATTCGTTGCTCGGGCGCGTCACCGTTCCCTTCCAGGATCCGAACCTCGCGCGCGTCATGGCGGCGATCGTCGCCCGCGCCCCGTTGACGTACCGCTACAAGGGTGAGGAGCGCACGGTCGATCCGTACGGCATGCTCGCGCGTCGCGGTTACTGGTACCTCATCGGATGGGATCACTTGCGCAAGGCCCAGCGGGTGTTCCGCGTCGATCGCATCGAAGGTGACGTCGTCGCCGGCAAGCGCAACTCCTTCGCCATGCCCAAGGGCATGGATCTCCTCCGCGCAGTTCCCACCGAGCGACAGATGCTCGCCGCTGGTGACTACGAGTATTCGCACGCCCTTGTGCGAGTCGATGCCTCGCTCGTGAAACAAGTCGTTCGCGAGTTCGGCGAGGGAGCGATCGAGCGGCACGAATCCGACGGCTCCGCCGTGTTCAATGTGCCGTGTTCCAACCTCTCGGCGTTCCGGTTGTGGTTGTTCGCGATGGTCGACAAAGCCGAGGTGCTCGAGCCCCTCGAAGTGCGTGACGTCGTCATCGGCTGGCTCGACGATCTCGCAGCGGAGGCATCGTGACCCGTCGACCGTCTTCGTCCCGTTCACGCGGTGCGAAGAAGGCTGCGGCAAAGAAGGTGTCGGCGAAAAAAGCCGGCGCAAAGAAGACGGGTGGGAAGAAGACCGCAGTAAACAAGGCCGCTGCAAAGAAGGCTGCAGTCAAGAAAGTTGTTGCAAAGAAATCGGTCGGGAATAAGAAGGTCGCTCAGGCGTCGTCGCCAGTTCGCTCGCGGCGCGGTCCGCGCAGCGCTGCCGAGCGCGTCAGCGGACTGCTCGTCATGCTGCCGTGGCTGATGAAGCGCAAGAAGGTGCGACTTGTCGACATGGCCCGCCAGTTCCGCATCAGCGAGGCCGACCTCGTCGCCGACCTGCAGATGGCAGCAGTGTGCGGAGTTCCTCCGTACACCCCCGACGCCCTCATCGACGTGTTCATCCACGAGGGTTGGGTGATCGCCGAAGTGCCGGTCGTGTTCTCCCGTCCGTTGAAGTTGAGCAGCGCCGAGTTGTTCGCCATCGTCGCGACGGTTCGCGCGGCCCATCGCATGCCGGGTGCACCGCAGCGATCTGCGCTGCTCAGTGCCACGCGCAAGATTGAGCGTTTGCTTCCCGCGGGTGAGGACGTACCGGTTGCCATCGATGCCGGCGAAGCCCCGCACGTTGCCGAACTGCGCAACGCCATCGCCGCGCGGCACGAGCTGCGCATCACCTATTTCTCACCGTCGCGCGCCGAGCGCGCGCAACGCACCATTCGACCCTTGCGCCTGTTCTCCGTGTCGGGTCGCTGGTACGTCGCCGCCTTTGACGAAAAGTCGGGGGAGGAACGCACCTTCCGTACCGACCGGATCGAGGCCCTCGCGGCCACGGGGAAGGTTTTCGATCCGGTGCGGTCGTCGCGTGACGACGGTGCATGGTTCGGTGACGACGTGCCGCAGGTAACGCTGCGCGTGAAGCCGGCGGCGGCGTGGATCGCGGAGTCGTACCCCACGGTGTCGCGACGTACCCTGCGCGACGGCTCGCTCGAGGTCGTGCTGCCGGTGACGGGCGAGCACTGGTTGCGTCGCCTGTTGCTGCGCGCCGGTCGCAACGTGGAAGTCATCGCACCGGAGTCGTGGCGCGGACTGTCCGCCGACACGGCGGCTCGGGTGCGTGCCCGTTACCGGGCGAGCTGACGATCGACGCCGCTACGCGGCGTTTGCCGTGTCGACGATGAGGTGACTGCGCAAGTCTGCGGCACTCGTGATCGACAGGTCGCGCAGCAGATGCGGCAGGCAACGTGCAGCAAGGCGTGCATCGGCGAGCGCGTCGTGTTCCTGCACGCGGGGAATTCCGTAGTGTTGGGCAACGTCGCCCAACTTGTGCGATCGCTCACGCTTCGGGTCGAGTTTGCGTGACAGCTGGAGCGTGCACAGCGCGGGTGACAGCAGCATGTCGATGCCGAACCGTTCGGCATCGGAGGCGAGAAAGCCGAGGTCGAATTTGGCGTTGTGTGCGGTGAACAGGGCACCGCGCAGGGAATCGTTGAGTCGCGCGAGTGCATCCGGAGGTGTGATGCCCGAGCGCAGCTTGCGGCGGCTGATGCCGTGCACCGCGTACGCACCGACGTGCCCGAACCCCCAGGTGAGGCGTCGCAGATACGTGGAGTACTCGTGTTCGACGGTGCCGTCCGCGCGCACGACGACGACTCCGATCTGGAGTACGACGTCGTCGGTGGTGGACAGCCCGGTCGTTTCCGTGTCGACGACGGCGAAGCGCTGTGCGGCGAAGTCGTCGGCGACGGATGCCGGTGTCGATACGGGAATCGAGTCGCTCACGTCAGTGCCGCCACGCAGCGACGTTACGTCGCCGGTGTTCGGTCCAGCGCATCGAGGATCGCAGGCGCCAAACGCCGCGCGGTGAGCGTTCCGAGAATTCCCTCGAGTGATTCGACGTCGCGTGGCTGCAGCACCGCGATGCGACGAATCTCGTCGTCGGAGAGAATCGATTCGGGGCTGCGACGCAACGCCCGAGACTGTCGCGCACGCATTTCGCGCAGAGCAACCATCGCGCTTTCCTCCGGTGTGGGTGCGGATCGCACGAAGCGGGGTCGGCTCGCCTCCGCTTCGTCCCCGGGCGCGACCGGTGCGCCGATCTCGCCGGAGCCGCCGATGTCCGCAAAGAACGGACTCGGTTTCGTCGCCCTGCGTTTGCGACGCGTCGCCGACGTGACGTACAGGAAGTCCGCTGCACGCGTGAGAGCGACGTACGCCAGGCGAGCCTCCTCGGCGTGTGCCTCCGGAGCCGTTGCCGACCCGTGCGGCACCAGCCCGGCCTCGACGCCGGCGACGACGACACAGGAGAATTCGCGACCCTTTGCCGCGTGGAAGGTGAGCAGCTCGACACCGTCGGTGTCGGTTGTCGGCTCGCTCGCCATGAGCCAGGCGGCGGCGTTGCGACCGTTGACGACCCCCGGTTGTTGCTGGGAGAGGAAGGATTGCAGCGCTGCGGCGATTACCCGCTCGTGGGTATCGGTCGATTCGAGGATCGTGTCGGTGGCCCACACTGCGAGCTCGTGGCGATCGGTGCATTCGGCAATCTCGGCAATCGCCGCCGAGCGCGTGGCGGTCGAGCGCTGACTGCGCACGGGAATCCCCGCGGCACCGAGCGCGTCGCGTACCGCATCGAGCTGCGAGTTCGTGCGGGTGAGTACAGCGCACTGTTCGGGTCGACCGCCGTGGCGCTGCAGGTGTCGCTCGACGAGCGCGGCGATTCCGCGCGCCTCGTCGAGTTCGTCGAAGTATTCGACGAACCGCACGGCTGCGCCGTCGCCGCGCACCGCTCGAACGTGTGCCTCACGTCCCGAGTGGCGTGATACGGCGACCGCTGCGCGAACGATCTGCGGGGTGCAGCGGTAGTTGTTCGGCAGGGTGAGCACGGTGGTACCGCGGATGCGGTCGGGGAGGGCATCGAAGAGGCGCCGATCCGCGCCGTTCCAACCGTAGATCGCCTGCATCG
>CAZIME010000078.1:0-4058 GCA_964540395.1 uncultured Bifidobacterium sp. | reverse complement strand
CCACGACCTACCGCTTACAAGGCGGTTGCTCTGCCACTGAGCTACCCCGGCGAGTGCGTCGTCGACGCGCCATCACTCTACGAGTGAGTGCGTCGCGCGCGAACCACCTCGTACGTCGCCAATGCGGCCGCAGCCGACACGTTGAGCGACGACAACGATCCCTGCATCGGAATCGACACGACGAGATCGCACCGTTCGCGCACGAGGCGCGACAACCCGGCACCTTCGGCACCGAGCACGACGCACACGTGTTCCGCGGCGAGATCACCGAGGTCGAACAACGACTTGTCCGCTTCGTCGTCGAGTCCGACCACCCACACGCCGGCATCGCGCATCGACTGGATCGCACTCGGCAACCCCGGCACCACGCACATCGGCACGTATTCGATGGCTCCGGCGGCCGACTTCGCCACCGTGGGTGTCACGTGCACGGCACGGTGCCGCGGCAACACCACCGCATCGACTCCCGCTCCATCGCACGAACGCAGAATCGCACCGAGGTTGCCCGGGTCGGTGACGCCGTCGACGGCGACGATGAACAACTTCTTCTCATCGCGCTTCACGAGCACGTCGTCGAGCACAACATCCTCGAGCGCCGCCGCACGGGCGATGATTCCCTGCGGCGCTTCGCTGCGTGCCATCTGCTCGATCTCGCGTCGCGGCACGCGTCGCACCTGCACGCGCCGCTCACTCGCGAGCATCTCGATGTCGGTAATAAGAGGACTCGGATCGATGTCGGCGGCGATGAGCACTTCGAACGCACGACGCGTTCCTGCCATCAACAACTCGCGCACCGCCTGACGACCCTCGATCTGACCGCCTCCGAGGCCGCGTTCGTGCTTGCCCTTCGGACGCGGTCCCTGACCCGGCGCGCGACGCGCACCGGAAAACTTCTTGCCACCGCCCTGACCGGACGGCGTGCGCGCACCCGCGCTCCACGATCCACTGCTGCGACCCGCGGAGAACCCACCGCTCTTGCTGCCGGCAGCACGACCGCCGCTGCGTCCACCGCCGAAACTCTTGCCGCTCGAACCACTTGAACCGCCGGCATCGCCGCCACGCGGTGCGCGTCCCGTGCGCGTGCTGCGCTTGGCGCGCCCGACGTCCTTCTTGCCACCACCGCGACCGGCACCACCGCCGCGCTTGGGCGCGTTGCGGCTCACGGCGCGCTCACGATCGCCACGGCCAGACACATCAGACCTTCACGGCGACCGAGGGCGCCCATCTGCTCGGCGCGTCGACCCTTGATCGACACCGGTGCACCCACGATTGCTGTCATTTTCTCCTGCATCTCCTCGCGCCGCGGCGCAATCTTCGGCGATTCGGTGACGATGTTGCAGTCGACGTTGCCGACCGTCCACCCCGCCGCACGCACCATCTCGACGACCCGCGTCAGGATCTCCGTGCTCGCCACACCTTTCCATTTGGCATCGGTGTCGGGGAAGTGCATCCCCAAATCACCCAATCCGGCCGCACCCAACAATGCATCACTGATCGCGTGTGCGACCGCATCGGCATCGCTGTGTCCGACGAGTCCGCGCTCACCGGAAAACGTCACGCCGCCGAGCACCAATGCCCGGTCGTCGCCATCTGCGGCGAAGCGGTGCACGTCGAAGCCCTGTCCGACCCGAATCTTCACATCGCCTCCCGCGTCGATCCTCGCACGGTCAGATCTCCCGCGCCTGCATGGCACGTGCCCACGCCATGTCTTCGGTCGTCGTGATCTTGCGGTTCAGCGCACTGCCGTCGACGACGACCACGCGACCACCGTTCGCTTCGACGAGCGACGCATCGTCGGTGCCTTCGCCCGATCCCGTGTGCGCCGCGCGCAACGCCGCGGCACGAAATGCCTGCGGGGTCGCCACCGCACGCAACGCCGAACGCGGCAGTGTCGACACGACGACTCCGTCTTCTTCGACGAGCTTGATCGTGTCGGCGGGGGTCAATCCCGGCACCGCACCGTCGGCTCCGCCGTGCACCGCGTCGATGACGCGGCGGTAGTCCTCAAACGTCGCAAACGGTCGCGCTGCATCATGCACGCAAATGATCGTCGCCTCGGCCGGCACGGCTGCGAGCCCGTGGCGCACCGATTCGCTGCGCGTCGCACCCCCGGCCACCACCGCATCGGGCACCACACAATTCGTCGCGCCTTCGCCACCGACCATGTCCGCGGGTACCACCAACACGACACCGTCGCTTGCGGAACGTGCGGTATCCATCGACCAGTCGACCAAACGGCGCGATCCGATCGTTTCGAACTGCTTCATCGCCCCGAATCGCTGGCCCGATCCGGCCGCGAGAACGATGGTCCAAATCCGTTCACCATCGGGGCGCTTCCCCACGGGTGACATCGCGAATCAGGGTAGTACCGTGAAGTCGTTATGACACATGAAGATGTCCTCGGCCGCAGCGAGTTCTTCGCGTCGGCATCCCCCGCATCGTTGAAGACCATCGCCGCAGCAGGTCGCACGCTCACCTTGCAGCGCGGTGACGTTCTGTTCAACGAAGGTGACTCCCCCGCTGCCATGTACATGGTGCTCTCGGGGCGCATCGCCATCGCCATTTCCAACCGCGCCGTCGACACCCGCGAGAGCATGCTCGCGCTCATGGAGTCGGGCGATCTCTTCGGCGAACTCGGTCTGCTCGACGACGGTGAGCGCAGTGCCGCCGCCCGTGCCATCGAGCCCTCCACGGTGCTCGAAATTCGCTACGCGATCGTCAAGGAACAACTCACCTCGAACCCGAACATGTTGTGGGGTGTCACGAAGTTGCTCGCCGCACGTCTCCGCGTCATGGACGAAGTGCTCGCAGACAGCGTCTTTCTCGACGTCACCGGCCGCACCGCCAAGCGTCTGCTCGAGTTGTCGGGTGGTGCGAACGAGTTCACGCTCCCCGTCACGCAGGAAGAACTCGCCGGCATGGTCGGTGCGTCGCGCGAGCGCGTGAACAAGGCGATCGCCAGCTTCATCCGTCTCGGATGGTTGCAGCAGTCCGAACGCCGCTACCAGATTCTCGATCGCGCCAAGCTCGAGGCCCGCGCCGCCTAGGGCGTTACTTCGCGGGCGTCAACCACGCTCGCGCGGCTTCGAACGCGTCGCGCGCATCGTCGGCACGGTGTGCCGGTCGCGCTGCATCGTGGGCAAACCCGTGATCGGCCTGCGCGTATTCACGCACCACCGCACCCGTCGCCCGCAACGCGGCAACGTCGTCGGCCGGCGTGTACGGGTCTTTCGTGCCGATGATCGCGAGCACCTTGCCCGCGTCGCCGGCGCGCAGGTAGTCGAGCGGCTCGCGATGTGACGGCGAGCGCCAGTACTCGGGCAAGCGGATCATCCCGTAGAACGAGGCGATCTTGGCGAACGTCGCACTGCGCACCGAGTTGAAGCAGTACATGCCACCCATGCAGAAACCCATCAACCCGACGTGCGCAACGCCGAGCATGCCGGCGGCGGCCTCGAGATCGGCGAGGTGTTTGTCGTCGTCGAGGTTCGTCACCGCCGCACGTCGCGGCTCGACTTCGGGCCCGAGGTTCAAGCCCGGAAATGGCTCGACGGCAACGACGTGCATGTTCCACTCACGTGCGAACCGATCGACCATGTCGTCGAACAACGGCCGCACACCGAAGATGTCGGGGATGATCACCAACCCGCCGACCGGCGCCGCCTGAGACGTGTTGATCGAAATGACGGTGCCCGACGGCAATGTGCTGCGCATAGCGCCATTCTGCCCGATCAGCTGCCGGCCACTGCGGTGACGTACATACCCGTGACGCTCAGCGCGGCGCCGTCGCCACCTCGATGTCGTCGCGCATCGCGATCGACTCGACGGTGTTGATCCAACCCTCGACAAGTGCAGTGGCGTACTCCCGGGTGAGGCCCGAGTGAAAATCGATTCGCTCGTTGACGACGACGAGGAACGTACCGTCACACGCCTGTTCGATTTCGTCGGTGTCGGGGTCGACGATGACCGTCGCCTTGCCGTACTTCTCGCGGTTCCATGTGTTGGCCCATACGAACGGGTCTTCCACCCACACTCCGATACCGAACGCCGCACCGATG
>CAZIME010000077.1:0-4345 GCA_964540395.1 uncultured Bifidobacterium sp. | reverse complement strand
TGACGAGTGCATTAACGAGCGACGCTTCGTCGTCGGTGCGCACTGCGACGTAACCATCGGGGCGCACCACGTAGTAGCCGTCCAGACCATCGACGACGACGGATTCGACCGGCAGCGCACAATCGTCGAGCACGGTTGCGAGTGGCCGAGGCGAGGCGACCACGAGTGACGCCGACACGACACAGCGCGTATCGATCTCGCCCACGCGATGCCACATCGACCCGCACGCCGGATCCGAACCCGACAGTGGACCCTCGCCGAGTCGCGGCTGCGGGCGGCTTCCGCCGTAGCCGGCCGAGTCGTCGATGCCGTGACTCACGCGACCGGCGATTTGGTCGATGAGCCGGCCGGTGTCGACCGAGTGGTGCACCGTGCTGTGGGCGTGCGGCATGCGCTCCGGCTCGTAGGTGTCGAGGAGTGCAACCGACGCTCGCGACGAACACACGAGCGCAAGCTTCCACGCGAGGTTGAATGCATCGCGCATCCCCGAGTTGAGCCCTTGACCCATGAACGGCGGCATCTGGTGTGCGCTGTCGCCGGCAAGGAACACCCTGCCCACACGCCACGGAGTGGCTACTACTCCGTGGAAGCGATATGCAGCGTGTCGGATCAGCCGTGCGTCATCGGTCGAAATCCATGGCGCCATCAACTTCCACGCCGCCTCGGGCGTGTTCATCGTCTTCGGATCCTCACTCGGCTGGAGTTGGAACTCGAAGCGGTAATAGTTGCGATGACCGCGCACGAGCGTCACCGGTCGCGCCGGGTCGCATACTTGGCGGGTCGCATTCGGCAACTTGGCGACCCCCGACGGGGTCAATTCGAGATCCACGACCAACCAGTCCTGGTCGAAGGCGAGGTCCTCGAGGTCGATACCGAGGCGCTTGCGCGTCGGACTTGACGCCCCGTCGCAGGCGACGACGTAGTTGGCGTCGATCGCCGTGCCGTCGTGCAAAGTGACGGCGACCTGCTGACCGTCGTCGTGCACGTCCACCACCTCACAACCGAAGCGAACGTCTGCGCCAAACGAACGGGCGAGTGCGAGCAGGTGTGCGTCCAACTCGGGTTGATAATGACAGCTCACCGCAGGAAGCCCGTAGAGAACGATCGACGACACATCGATGCCCATCACTTCGTTCCCCGCGGCATCGACGAAATCGGCGCGAGTCATCGGCGTGAGGATCGAATCGAGCCCGCGATCGGCCTCGAGCATCGCGAAGGTCCGGCGAATCTCGGCGTCCATCACGATCGCGCGGGGCAGGTGATAGACGTCGGGGTGACGTTCGAGCACGACGTTGTCCACGCCGCGGCGAGACAACGCGATGCTCATCGTCAGTCCGACAGGCCCTCCACCGACTATCACGACCGGGACGCGTGCACTCACGTTGCGACCTTTCGCGCCATCGCCCGTCGCAGCTCGGCCGCCACCTTGCGTGCTTCGGAGACCTCACTGTCGTCGACTTCGGCAACCGCGAAGATGAACGGTTCGAGGAGCACCCATCCCATCTCGAGTGCCATCGCGACGCACAACGCCGATTTGAGCTCGATGTCGGCCGTACCACCCCGCGCCGCACGCATGTGGTCGAATGCGGCGCGCGGCACCGAGAGACCTTCCGTCACCTCGATGAGGGCGAGGTCCAGCTCTCCATCCAGAACGCAGTGGGCGACTGCGCGCAAGTAACGACGCTGTTCGAGCAGGAGCATGGGTGGTGGCAGCGGATCGCCGCCACCTTCGGCCTTCACGAAGTTTCGGTGATCCTCGACCAGGCGCACCATCGCGGCGCGCAGCAACTCGTCCTTGCTCCCGAAGTAGTGGTGCACAAGACCGTGGTTGACCCCGGCACGTGCGGCGATCGAGCGCACCGTCGCCGCCCGTGGACCGACCTCGACGATCAAGTCGCCTGCCGCGCGCACGAGTCGTTCGTCGGCCCGTTCGCGTACGCTCACTTGCTGCCCGTGAGTCGAGTGTCGAAGATCTCCGAAGCCGGCGCTCCCGCGCGGTAGCGGGCGATGAGCTCGGGGAAGTCCACGTTCGCGCCGATCGGGTTATCAAAGAATCCCGGTGAGCGCATCAACGCATCAGCATCCGTCATCGACATTGAGTCGACCTGCGTCTCGACCTGGTTGCCGTCCGGATCGCGGTAGTACGCAGACAGCGTCATGCCGTGGTTGATCGTCCAGTACGGCGCGGATCCGATCGCACACATCTCGTCGTACTTGCCGAACAAGTCGTCGAGGGATGAGAAGCTGTAGGCGAAGTGGTCGAGGCCGACTGCGTCGGGAGTCGGATCGGCGAGGTGCGGCAAGCCGATGATTGCGACTCGATGGTGTTCGTCGTCGTAGCTCAAAAATGCGAGGTAGTCGGTTCGCATGCGCACGAATCCTCCGAGGAACGTCGACCACCACTGGATCATCTCCTCATATCGACGCGTCCGCAGGACGATGTGTGCGAACTTGCTGGGCCGAATCGGCTCGGACATGACCACCCCCTCGGTGCGCGTGCACCCGTGATTAGACATTTGACTAAGATGACCTTAGGGCCATCGCCACAACGTCGTCAAGGGAGCATCATGCGCTTTGCAGTACTCAACGGTCGTGCACACCTGGTATCACCCGATGGCCGATCGCTCGTCGACGTCAATGCCGCTTCGAACGGCGCTCTCCCCGCCGCGGCAAACTCCTGCTTCGCCGAATGGAACGCACTACGCGAGTTTGCTTCGTCGAACACGCACTTCGACATCCCGCTCGACGAGCGACAGCTCGACGCACCCTCGCCGGACGCGCGCCAAGTATTCGGTATCGGCCTCAACTATCGCTCGCACGCCGAAGAGTCCAGCATGGACATCCCGACCTCGCCCCTCACCTTCCCCAAGTTCCCGTCATCGATCACCTCACCACACGGAGATGTCGTCTTGTCGGGACCGCTCGTGGACTTCGAGGCCGAGGTCGTCGCGGTCATCTCGGCCGGCGGACGCAACATCACCGAAGCCAATGCCTGGAACCACGTGGCGGGAATCTGCCCCGGCCAGGACATCTCGGATCGCGGCCTGCAGTTTGCGAGCAATCCTCCACAATTCGGACTCGGCAAGAGCCGCGAAACGTTTTCTCCGTTCGGTCCGTGGCTCGTGTCGCCCGATGAGCTGGCCAACAAGGACGCACTCGTCGTGTCGTGTGCGCTCAACGGCGAGGAGATGCAGCGTGCATCCACCGACGACCTGATCTTTTCGATTCCAGCAACGATCGAATACCTCTCCTCCATCGTCGAGCTCTATCCCGGAGACGTCATCTTCACCGGTACCCCCGGCGGAATCGGCGCGACGCGAAAGCCGCCTCGCTTCCTCGCATCTGGCGATGTGCTGACGACGACGATCGACGGAATCGCCACGATCACCAACCGGATCGTGGCTCGCGCCTCGTGAACTCGACGATTGTCACCCTCACCGGCACCGGCGTGCCGCACCCGGCTGCGGGGCGCGCTGGAGCTGGAGTGTGCGTGCGCCACGGAAACGTCGTACTGCAGTTCGACACAGGACGAGCGACCGTAATGCGACTCGCAGAGATGGGAGTGTCACCGCACCAGTTGAGTGCGGTGTTCGTCACCCACGTCCACTCCGACCACGTCGTCGACTTGGCCGACGTCGCCCTCACCCGCTGGATCCAACAGACGATCCACCCGAGCGGTCCGCTGACGATCGTCTGCCCGACCGGCAAGCCGGAGCGATTCGCACGAAGAATGCTGGAGCCCTTCGACGACGACATCGCGCTGCGCGTCGAACACGTGCAGCCCGCGCCACCCCGCGTGGAGGTTCAGGCGTTCGTTCCACAGCCGACGCCCCGCGAGGTGTGGCGCTCGGAGGACTCGGACGTCGTTGTCACCGCAGTCGCCGTGCACCACGAACCCGTCCCCGATGCAGTCGCGTATCGCGTCGACACGCCAGCAGGTTCCGTCGTCATCTCGGGAGACACGCGTGTGTGCGAGGAGGTCGGCTCACTCGCCCGAGGCGCGGCGATCCTCGTGCACGAGGCATGCCGCAGCCGCGCCATGCACGAAGCGACCAAGGGCACCCCGTTCGAGGCCATCTTCGACTACCACGCCGACACCGTCGCCCTCGGTGAGATGGCCGCGCGCGCCGGCGTACCGCACCTCGTGCTCACCCACCTGATCCCCGTTCCACGCAACGAACGCGACGTCGAGTCCTTCGCCTCGGACGTGCGCTCCGGTGGTTACGCGGGAACGATCAGCGTCGGTCGCGACCTCGACGAGTTCGTCGTCAGCTGACTATTGCGAGCAGCCGCGCCATCTCGCGGAACGCCTTGCCACGGTGCGAGAGCACGTGCTTTTCTTCGA
>CAZIME010000076.1:3971-4359 GCA_964540395.1 uncultured Bifidobacterium sp. | reverse complement strand
AGTTCGACTGGCGCAAGGGCTTCAAGTTCTCCACCTATGCAACGTGGTGGATCCGTCAGGCAATCACGCGCGGCATCGCCAACACGGGCCGCACGATCCGCCTTCCGGTCCACGCCGGCGACACCCTCGCCCGCTTGCAAAAGGCCCGCTCGCGCCTCGAGCTGAAGTACGGCCGTCCGGCCACGCTTGCCGAGCTCGCCAAGGAAGTCGAGATGCCCGAGGACAAGGTCACCGAAGCGCTGCGCTTCGCGGCCGAACCACTCTCGCTGTCCGAACCACTGCGCGAAGACGGCGATGCCGAACTCGGCGACGTCGTTGAAGACCGCTCGGCTGAATCACCCTTCGAGCTTGCCGCCACCGCGCTGCTTCCCGAAGAAATCCAGCGTCT
>CAZIME010000076.1:0-3961 GCA_964540395.1 uncultured Bifidobacterium sp. | reverse complement strand
GACCGCGGCGAGCCGCGCACGCTCGAAGAAGTCGGTGAACACTTCAACCTCACGCGCGAGCGCATTCGTCAAATCGAAGCCCG
Organism: uncultured Bifidobacterium sp.; assembly: GCA_964540395.1. Classification (GTDB taxonomy): domain Bacteria; phylum Actinomycetota; class Acidimicrobiia; order Acidimicrobiales; family Ilumatobacteraceae; genus F1-60-MAGs027. Next base: position 3,878 of record CAZIME010000076.1, on the reverse strand, counting down.
CGCGATGAGCAAGCTGCGTCACCCCTCCAGCGACACCGGCGCGCGCGACCTTCTCGCTGTCTGACGCACAGACATCACGCCGACGCAGTCACCTCGGGTTTGCCCACAAGTCGCTTCAGTGCGCGTGCCCCCGTGCCAACCGCCAACCCGGCAATCAGCGGAACCGTCAGACGCACCACGATCGAGTCCCCGAGTCCCGGCACGAACCTGTTCGTCACGGTTTCGCGCTCGATGACAACTGCCACCAACAACGCGACGGCTGCAGACGTGACGAGCGCATCGACTATCTCGCTTCGATGCCGAAAGATCGCCGTCGTCACCGAAATGACGACCGTCAAAACGCCGAGAACGAACATTCCCGGTGCACCGCGCGCCTGTGATGGAAGCCCCCAGAACATGAACGAGCCGGTGACGGCAAATACTGCGCCGGCACCGGGGGCGGGGCCGGCACCGGCGAGCTCCCGCGGTGCACCGCGGCGGGACAACGCATAGCCAACGACAAGCGCCGGAATGGCGAGGAGCCACCACCACGATCCTGGTGCGTCGCGAACGTAGAGGCCCCCTGAAACCACGGTCGCAGCACCATCGATCCTCATCGGAATGGTCCATTGCTGCACCAGACCACTCTCATCAGTCGCACGTGGGGCTTGCGTGCTCATCCAATGGACACGGTGGTCGTGCCACAGCACGGTTCCGTTCGTCGACTCCCGGCGCCACACCGGGTCGGCGGTCGACGTGGGCTTCTCATCGATCGCTGTGGTGCCGTAACGGGTTCTGCTCAACTCGTGGGTCTGCGATGCGATGTTGACGAATGCCTCGCCGTTTGCATCGACACGTACGAATGGTTCGTCGTAGTAGCCGTTCATCTCGACCGAATGGCCACGCTCGACGCGCATCCGCACGAATGCGTCTCCGCCGATGATGTCGACCCTCACCGCTGGGTTCGACGGCGTGATCGATTCAACGACGCTCTCGGTGTTGCCCGGTTCCGCCGGGTCGGCCGACACCCCCGATGGCGGCGCGACCGCGATGAAACCGAACACCAGCAACAGCAGCACTCGGATTCGTGAGACGACGAATTGGCGGAGGTGGACGGGAATCGAACCCGCCGGACGAGGATCACTCGTCCCAACCGCTTTGAAGGCGGCGGAGCCCACCAGGCGCACGGACACCTCCATGACGCTCGCACCGTAGCCGAAGAACCGATGAATTCGACCTGCCGAATGTGGCCGCACTTTCGCACACATGGAGCCGACGACATCAAACCGTGTGAAAGGACCCCACATGATCATTCTCTGCAGGTCGGCCAAGGGTGGAAGCGGCACCACGGTGACGGCCGCAGCTCTCGGGTTGTTGTTGGCGGCACGCCATCGGGGAGGCGGATACCTGGTCGATCTTCGCGGCGACCTTCCCGCGACGCTCGGAATTGCCGAACCCGAAGGGTCGGGGATGTGCGAAGTGAATTCCGCACTGCGCCTTCTTCCCCGTTCATCCGCCACCGAACCGACGGAAACACAGTGGTTGTCTCTCGCCACCGAGTTGACCTCGTTGCGCGGACCCGTCGTCGTTGACGTCGGAACCATCGCGCCAGGCAACCCGCTTGTCGAAGCTGCAACCGCCTCCTATCTCATCACGAGGCCTTGCTACCTCGCACTTCGCCGTGGAACGAGACGCGTTCACAACGACGGCTTTTCCGTCGACGGATGCATCCTCATCAATGAACCGGGTCGGGCGCTCACGTCGGGTGACGTCGCCAACGTTCTCAACGTGCCGGTACGCGCAACCGTGCCCTACGACCCGGCAATCAGCCGCGCGGTCGACGCCGGCCTCCTGTCGCACCGGGTTCCACGTGCCCTCGACGAGGCGCTTGCGGAACTCATTGCCGAACACACGACCAAGTGAGTCGCCGGTGTCCACGGAACTCTTCACGCTTCTCCACGACTCCGACGTCCGCGAGATCGTCGTCAACAACGACACCGAGGTGTGGGTCGAACGCACGTCGGGGCTCTCACGGCTCGACGACATCGGTACGGGTGAGGCTGCCGCCTTCGTCGAACGGCTGCTTGCACCTCTCGGTCGTCGCGTCGACCTGGCATCGCCGGTCGTCGATGCACGGTTGCGTGATGGCTCGCGTCTCTGCGCGGCCATTCCGCCCGTCAGCCCGCACGGACTCAACCTTGCGATCCGTCGCTTCGCGCACGGACGTCATTCACTCACCTCGTTTGCAGACGCGCGCACGGCCGATCTGGTCGCCAGTGCCCTCGACCGGCGTCTCAACATCGTCGTCTCGGGCGGAACGTCGACGGGCAAGACAACTCTTCTCGGGGCGATGGCCGAGTTGCTCCCCTCATCCGAACGGCTCATCGTTCTCGAGGACACCAACGAGTTGCGCATCCGTCATCCGCATGTCGTGTATCTCGAGACGCGACCGGCAACCGCCGAGGGAGTGGCGGCAATCGAACTTTCCGACCTCGTGCGTCACGCACTGCGCCTTCGCCCAGATCGCCTCCTCGTGGGCGAAGTGCGCGGTGCCGAGGCCTTCGACATGCTCCAGGCGATGAACACCGGTCATGCCGGTTCACTCTCCACCTGCCACTCCAACTCCGCCGTCGACACTCTCCACCGGCTCGAGTCGATGGTTCTCCGGGCAATCGCCAACTGGCCATTGTCAGCGGTGCGTTCGTACGTTGCATCGGCGATCGACCTTGTCGTCCATGTCGAACGATCCATCGATGGTGAACGACGAATCGCCGACGTGGTTCGCGTCGACGACACGCTGGGCTCCGACGGCAACTACATCGTCTCCTCCCTTCTCGATCACTGACGATGCAGGTCATTCGTCCGGTGGTACCCGCGGTCGTCGCACGGGCCCTCGCCCTTCGGCGCCTTGCCGACCGACCCATTCGATTGGTTGGTCGAACGCAGCCGGAGTGCGCCCGTCGCGAATCGGCCGAACCGGCCCTCGATGCCGCCGCGTTTCTCGATGTGGCCGACAGACACCTTCGACTCGGATCATCGCTGCGCGGTGCGATCCAGTCCACCGTTCGCGAGTCGCGTTCGACCGCACTCGCCGACTCGCTGCGTGTTCTCCTTCTGCACTGTCGCACGGGCGCACCGCTCGATGATCCCGAGGTTCTCGAAGATGCGGCCCGCCGGTCGACCGACGAAGCATTTCTCATCAGGTCGCTCGTTGCAGCAGCCGCAGGAGGTGCAGGCGCCTCGTTTGCGCTGCAACGCGCATCGTGGGCACTGCGCGAACGCCACGCGATACGCACCGAGAGACGAATGTTCGCCGCCCAAGCGGTGTTCGCCGCCCGCGTTCTGTCGTGGCTTCCCGTCATCTTCGGGGTGCTGATGAGCATTACGAACTCCTCGGTTCGCGCGGCCTACTTCGGCGGGCCAATCGGCCTCTTTTGTGTGGTTGTGGGCGTCACTTTGAACCTCGTCGGACGGCGATGGATGAGGAGAATCACATGTTCGTTTGACTGATCAACCGGCTTCCCATCTTGGCGTGGAAGAGAACCACCTACGCATCTGCCGCGCTTGTCGAATTCGTCGACCTTTTCGTCGTTCTCCTGAAGAGTGGACGCACGTCGCACCAGGCGCTCGACTGCATCGCACGTTGGGGGTCCGACGACGTTCAGCGCGCGGCTGTGCGGATTCTCGACCGCTGCGCGACCGGCGAACGCCTTGCCGACGCGCTGGGCGAGTTGATCGTCGTCTTCGGAGCACCCGCTGTCGGAATCGCCAACACGCTCTCGACTACCGAACGCGACGGCCTTCCCGTCGCAACGGTTCTCGACAGACTCGTCAGCGAGGCACACGCAGAACGTCGTCGTCAGGCCCAAATCGACGCCGCAAAACTGCCGATCAAGCTC
>CAZIME010000075.1:0-4505 GCA_964540395.1 uncultured Bifidobacterium sp. | reverse complement strand
CCGCTTGGGTCACGGTGTCACCGAGATATGCCTCGGCGTCGCGCTTCAACTTCATCAGCGTGCGGGCGCTGATCTCCTGGGGCGTGTAGCGCTTGCCGTCGATGTCGTCCGACTGCCATGCCTCACCCATGTGGCGCTTGATGCTGCGGAACGTGCGATCGAAGTTCGTGATCGCCTGACGCTTGGCGACCTCACCGACGAGTACTTCACCGGACTTCGAGAAGGCAACGACCGACGGGGTGGTCCGTGCACCTTCCGAGTTGGGGATGACGACGGGTTCGCCCGCCTCAAGCACCGCGACGACGGAGTTCGTCGTTCCGAGGTCGATTCCGACTGCCTTGGCCATGAGCACTTTCCTCCTGTGGGGTTTTCGGGACCCGTACCCTATCCCCAACCCTCAACAAAGTTGAGTGCTAAGCACTCATGTTTTTGGTCACATGCCCCGCTGGGTGGCACAACGGAGCCCAGTCGGAAAGTGCTCCCACGATTCAAGGAGGAATCAACAGGCAATCAACGTGGAAATCAGCGGTCCGACGGAAGATGCCGGGAAATGGCCGCCCATGTGGGCAGCGAGGGAACGGCACCCCGGGTGAGGGTAGACAACGCTCCCCCGACGACGGCGGCGCGCAGGGCCACGGGCAAGGTGTCGCCTGCGGCGAGTCGGGCGGCGAGCGCTCCACAGAACGCATCGCCCGCACCCGTCGTGTCGACCGGGGTGACGGCGTGGGGTGCGATCCTCGTCTCACCCCCACGGGTGACAAGTCGGGCCCCGCGGGCTCCCTCGGTGACAACGACGGCACCGACGCCCGCGTCGAGCAACGCTGCCGTCCCTCCGAGCAGCGTCACCTCGTGTTCGTTCGGCACGATGACGTCGAGTTCGGTGAGCAACCGACGGGGGATGTCGCGAGCGGGTGCCGGATTGAGCACGATGATCGTGTCGTCACCGGCTCGGGCAACGGCCCGTTCGATGACGTCGAGAGGAACTTCGCACTGCATGAGCAACACGCGTGCACCGGCGATGACTTCGGCGGCTGCATCGACGTCAGCGACCGACAGGACGTGATTCGCGCCGGGCACGACCATGATGAGGTTTTCACCGTCGTGCGACACGCCGATGAGTGCACGACCGGTCGGTGCATCGACCGTGACGAGATGCGAAATGTCGACACCGTCGGCGACGAACGCCGCACGCAACTGTCGTGCCGCATCATCGTCACCGACCGCGCCGACGAACGTCGTTCGCGCACCGGCCCGTGCCGCAGCGATGACCTGGTTGGCGCCCTTGCCACCGCATGCTTCGAAGTACCCCTCAGCGGTGACCGTTTCGCCGGGCCGGGGGAGTCGCGCCGTCGTCGCAACGACGTCGAGATTCGCCGATCCGACGACGACGACATCGGTGCGCGCGACCATGTCGACCATTCTCGCCGAGACCTAACCTTGCCCCATGAACACCGTCGCCACCCCGGGAATCCTCGTTGCACTGCGCCACGGGCAGAGTACGTGGAACGAGCTGAATCTGTTCACCGGCTGGCATGATGTCGAGCTCAGCGAGCAAGGGGAGAGGGAGGCCGACGAGGCAGGTCGCACGATGCGCGCCGAGGGTCTGCGCTTTGACGTGGCGTACGCGTCACGGCTCACCCGCGCCATCAACACGTGTCGTCGGGCGCTCGGCACCCTGGGGCAACCCGATCTGCAGATTCTTGAGGATTGGCGGTTGAACGAACGCCACTACGGCGCACTGCAGGGTCTCGACAAGAAGGAAACAATGCGACTACACGGCGAAGAGAAGACGAAGTTGTGGCGACGCAGCTTCGACGTTCCGCCGCCGCCGGTCGATCGAATGTCACCGGAGCACCCGGCGAACGATCCGAAGTATGCCGACCTCGATCCGTCGGTGCTTCCCGCGACGGAATGTCTGAAGGACGTCGTCGCGAGGGTGGTCCCGATGTGGAATGAGGTGCTCATTCCGCTGCTCAGTGCCGGTCGCAACGTCCTCGTCACTGCGCACGGCAATTCGTTGCGGGCACTGGCAATGCACATCGAGGGCATCTCGGCAGCCGACATCGCCGAGGTGAACGTGCCGACGGGAGTCCCCCGGCTGTACACGTTGCGCCCCGATTCGACGGTGGGGCTCGTCGTCTCAGCGGCGCGGTATCTCGGTGATGCTGCAGCCATTGCCGCAGCTGCCGATGCGGTCGCGAAGCAGGCCGGCGGGCACTGAATCACGGCGCGGCCGCGCCCGATGCTGCGTGCTGGCAGTGTCGCTCAACGGTCACGTCGGATCGTTCTAGAGTCCTGCCATGGTCCGCGTGCCGAACCCACTCACCGCATTGCGCCACGTTCCGTTGTTCTCCTCGTGTTCTGCAAAGGATCTCGCACGGATCGCAAAGGCGTGCGAGCGGGTGACGTTTCCCGCCGGACGCGTGCTCATCGAACAGGGACAGCCGGGTCGCGAGGCATTCATCGTCGTGAAGGGAACGGCCGTCGTGCGACGCTCCGGTCGCAAGATCGCCCATGTCGGACCCGGGGCGATGATCGGCGAATTGGCTCTTCTCGATCACGGACCACGCACCGCGACCGTCGTGTGCGAGACCGAATGCGACGTCCTCGTTCTCAGCCAGCGGCACTTCCACGGCGTTCTCGACGACGTGCCGGCACTTTCACACAAGTTGCTCGCCACTCTCGCGGCGCGAATCCGCGAATTCGACCGATCTTCGTACGGGTGACCGCGCAACTAGCGTGAGATCGCCATGGCCGGTGATCACACGACTCCTTCTTCTTCAGCGACGACCAATCGTCGTCTGAAGCCGTACCACCTCTCCATCCTCATCGGATGTGGGATCGGAATCTTCACCCTCGTGTCGGGCATCGTCCCGACACTCACCGGGTGGGAGAGCGACTCGCCGATTCATCGCACGGTGTTCGGCGGCATCCCCGATCCGTTGAAGGTGGCCTTCTACACGGTCACCCCGATGATCCTCATCTGGGGTTCGCTGCGCTTCGCCGACCGCATCCGCAACTGGGAACGCGGCGCACCCGAGCGCCGCAACACGAACGCACGAAACGTCAAGCGTCGCCTCGCCGACTTCCGTGCCGGCGTGTACATGAAGACGTTGCTGCGCGACAGTGCAGCCGGCCTGATGCACTCGATGATCTATTTCGGATTCCTCGTACTGCTCGGCGTCACCACCGTGCTCGAGGTCGACCATCAACTGCCACCGAGTCTGAAGTTCCTTCACGGTGACGTATACAAGGGATACGCACTCGTCGGTGACGTCGGCGGTGTCGTCTTCACCGCAGGTGTCGTGTGGGCAATCCTGCGCCGCTACGTCCAGCGTCCGTACCGCATCCGCATCAAGTCGAAGCCCGAACACGCCGCCATCCTCGGGGTGCTCCTCGCGATCGGCGTGAGCGGATTCGGAACGGAGACGTACCGCATCGCCGCCGGACAGGCAGCGGGGGAGAACCTCGACTACGAGCGCTGGAGCATCATCGGATACCCGCTTGCACAGCTCGTCAACGGTGCGTCCCTGGGAACTCTGCAGTGGTGGCACCAAGCGTGGTGGGTATTCCACTGGCTCACGTTCATCGCGTTCCTTGCCCTCTTGCCGATCACGATGCTGCGCCACGTGTTCACGTCACCGTTGAACATGTACCTCCGCGACCGTGAACGCCCGAAGGGTGCAATGCGGGCGATGCCCAATCTCGCCGAGACATCGCTCGAGTCGTTCGGTGCGCGCGTCGTCGAAGACTTCACATGGAAGCAACTGCTCGACCTCGATGCGTGCACGATGTGCGGTCGCTGCACGAGCGTGTGCCCCGCTCACGCCACCGGCAAACCCCTCGATCCGCGCGAGATCATCCTGAAGAGCGGTGAAGTGATGGCGGCCACCGCCGCGCATGCCCCGGGTGGTCGCGTATCGCCGCCGATCGGTGTCGACTCCGAGATCACGGTGAACGCAAACTCGTTGTTCGAGCGCATCACCGCCGAAGAGGTGTGGTCGTGCACGACGTGCAAGGCGTGCGACGAGATCTGCCCCGTGAACATCGAGATCATGGACAAGATCCTCGACATGCGCCGCTACCTGTCGCTCATGGAGAGCAACTTCCCCGCCGAACTCGGCAACGCGTACCGCGCGATGGAAAACCAGTACAACCCGTGGGGAATGAACCAGGGTGACCGCGCCGCATGGGCGAAGGACCTCGACGTCACCGTCGTCGATCCGGGTCAGCCACTGCAGCACGAGTACCTGTACTGGGTGGGATGCGCGGGAAGCTTCGACGACAAGAACAAGAAGGTGACGCAGTCGATGGCTGCGCTGTTGAAGCGGGCCGGAATCGACGTTGCGATCCTCGGACCGAGTGAAATGTGCACCGGTGATTCGGCTCGTCGGTCGGGCAACGAGTATCTGTTCCAGATGCTGGCCATGCCCAACGTCGAAATGCTCAACGGCATGGGCGTGAAGAAGATCATCACGCAGTGCCCGCACTGCTTCAACACGCTG
>CAZIME010000074.1:0-4536 GCA_964540395.1 uncultured Bifidobacterium sp. | reverse complement strand
GACGTCGACAACTCCTCGAGCGACTTCGCTTCGTGCGTGGCGCCCCAGATGTTGGCGTCGGTCGAGTACGCCTTCTCCGCGGTGTCGCGGTACGGCAGCTTGCGCTCGGCGAGAAACTTGCTCATCTCCGCGCGGCCGCCCATTTCGCGTACGAACGTGTCGTCGAGCCATGGCTTGTAGATGCGTAACTTCGGGTTGGCGAGCAAGCCGTAGCGGTAGAAGCGTTCGATGTCGTTGCCTTTGTACGTGCTCCCGTCGCCCCACACGTCGACGCCGTCTTCGGCCATTGCGCGCACGAGAAGGGTTCCCGTGACGGCGCGACCGAGTGGCGTCGTGTTGAAGTAGGTCTTTCCTGCCGTTGCGATGTGGAACGCTCCGCATTGCAGGGCCACGAGACCCTCGTTGACGAGTTGCTCGGTGCAGTCGACGAGTCGGGCGATCTCGGCGCCGTAATGCTTCGCCCGCTTCGGTACATCGTCGAGGTTCGGTTCGTCGGGTTGACCGAGATCGGCGGTGTAAGCGCACGGAATCGCTCCCTTCTCGCGCATCCATGCGACGGCGGCAGAGGTGTCAAGCCCGCCGCTGAACGCGAGCCCCACGCGTTCGCCGCGCGGCAACGATGTAAGGACGTGACCGGTCGTCATGAACGAACCCCTTTGTCGGTGAGGTCATTGGCGAATGCGGGTGCGATGGCGGGCGCGGCGCGGCGCACGGGACGTGCAGCGAGTGATCCGATCGAGACGAGCAGTGCGCAACCGGCGACGACCAACTGCGCGATCGACACGGCGGGAGTGCGCGCAACGTCGAGAGCGGCGACGGCGGCAAGCAGGCCGACGCCGAGCATCTGGACGACCGTCGCCACGCGAGGTGCGCGCCACGTCGCGAGCACTGCCGACACGGGGGCAACGAACGGTACTGCCACGAGCAGCGGGCCAATCGGTAAATCGCGATCCGTCACCCACCATGCGGGCTTGCCGATGGTGCGGCTGGCGGTCGCGAGAATGACGAGGCTCGCCGTGACGAGCACCCACGAGGCGGTGACGACGATGCGCAGGGTGTTGCCCAATGGATCCCGCGTCATCGCTTTCCAAGGGTACTCACGGCCGTCGCGCGGCCGAGGCTCGATGGAAGCGCGTCGTTAGCCTGACGTCGAATGAAGGCACCACATTTCGCCAAGTTGTCGGTGTTTTTCCCGATGTGGAACGAGCGCGAATACATCCATCGCGCCCTCTCGGCGGCACACGACGTCTCGCGGGAGCTGGTCGCTTCCGGTGAGATCGGCGACTACGAGCTCATCATCGTCAACGACGCATCGACCGATGGCACCGGCGAGTTGGCCGATGCCGCCGCAGCAGCCGATCCGCACGTGCGGGTCGTTCATCACCCCGTCAACCGCAAGCTCGGTGGATCGATGAAGTCGGGGTTCGCCGCCGCCGGCGGTGACGTCGTCGTGTACACCGACGCCGACCTGCCCTTCGACATGCGCGAGTTGCACAAGGCCCTGCGTCTCATGCGCCAGTACGAGGCCGATGTCATCAGTGCGTACCGGTTCGACCGCACCGGTGAGGGATGGGTTCGCGTCGTCTATTCGGCGCTGTACAACCTGCTCGTGCGGGTGTTGTTCGGGGTCCGCATGCGTGACGTCAACTTCGCCTTCAAGGTCGTCCGCCGGGACATCTTCCGCGACATCGCATTGAAGAGCGAGGGGTCCTTCATCGATGCCGAGCTCGTCGTTCGGGCGAAGAAACTCGGTTACTCAATATTTCAGTTCGGCGTCGACTACTTCCCCCGCACGCGGGGCGTGTCCACGCTCAGCTCGCCCTCGGTCATCGTGAAGATCCTCCGCGAAGCGTTCGCGCTGCGCCGAGAGCTGAATTCCCTGCAGCCAGTGAAATCGGCGTAACTCGCCCGGCCGATGAGTTACCAGTCGCAACGACCGAATGCCCGCGTACTCGGCGTCGTCGCATCGATCGTCATCGTGCTCATGGCCACCGTCGCGGTTGCCGTCGAGCGTTTCGCACCTGCCGACGATGCCTCGTCCGCCGACGTCACGTCGTCGTCGGTTCCGGCGACGACGCCGCAGCGGCTGACAGTTGCCCTGACCCGCGCGCTCGTCGAGGGAGATCAAGGCGAGGACGTGCGCATGGTGCAGCAGCGCCTCGCCGACCTTCGTTTCGATCCCGGACCGATCGACGGTGTGCTCGGTCGTGGCACGGTGCAGGCGTTGTGGGCGTTCGAGAAGCTCATCATGAAGGTCCCGCGCGAAGAAGCGACGGGAACCGTCACACCCGAGATGTGGGAAGTCATGCGCGACGACGTCGTCATTGCGCCACGGCGCGTGGCCGACACGGGCCGGCACGTCGAGGTGTACCTCCCGGAACAGGTGATGGTCGTCTTCCTCGCCAACGGACAACCATTGCTCGTCACGCACATCTCGTCGGGTACCGAGCAGCCGTGGTGCGAAGAGGTCGTCATCGACCCGGGCGAACCGGGCAACAACAGTCCCGAACAAATTGCCAAGGGCGAACAGTTGAAGACGGGTATCTGCGGTATTGCGACAACGACACCGGGAGTGTTCACCTTCTACAACCGACGCCTCGGCACGCGTGAAACGAAACTTGGCACGCTGTACAACCCCGTCTACTTCAACCAGGGCCTCGCAATTCACGGCGCGATCCTCGTTCCGTTGAAGCCCGCGTCGAAGGGGTGCATCCGCATCCCGATGTCGGTTGCTCGGTATTTCCCGTCGCTCGTCGAGTACCGCGACCGCATCTACATCTTCGACGGAATCAAGGAACCCGAGGAGTACGGCTCACCGTTGCCGCCGGCAGACCGTCCCGATCCGAACTACACGACGGTCCCGACGACGGTGCCGGTCGATCCGAACGCTCCGACGACATCGATCGTTCCCGTCGATCCCGCCGCGGGGACGACGACGGTTGCCGGCGCCTGATACCCACCTAAGGTGACGGTGATGTCCGAACGCATCCCCTACGACGAGTTCGCACTCTTCGCCGAAAACGTCGCCGAGTTCGGGCTCTCCGCTCCGGCGACACCCGTCGTGCGCAGAATCACCCACCGCACGGTGGGCGGCTCAATCGTGAGTGCCCTGCAGTGGGGTATTGCATCACCGCGTGTCGTGCTCGTGCACGGCGGTGCGCAGAACGCCCACACGTGGGACACCGTCGCACTCGATCTCGACGTTCCGCTGCTCGCCGTCGACTTGCCGGGTCACGGACATTCGTCGTGGCGTGACGACGGGGACTACAGCCCTGCAACGATGGCCGACGAGATCGGTTCGCTCATCCAGGAGGTCGCCCCCGATGCCGACGTCGTCGTCGGAATGTCCCTCGGCGGCCTCACCTCGTTGTCGTTGGCCGCGCAGCGCGCCGACCTCGTGCGTCGTCTCGTCCTCGTCGACATCACGCCCGGGGTCACCGACGCCAAGGCGAAGGCGATCACGGACTTCGTCAACGGCCCGCAGTCCTTTCCCAACTTCGACGAACTACTGCGGCGCACCATCGAGCACAACCCGACGCGCTCCGAATCGTCGCTGCGCCGGGGCATCCTGCACAATGCAGTGCAACTCGACGATCTCACGTGGCGCTGGCGTTACGACCGTCGGAGTCACCCGGATCGACCGGGCAGGGAACGGATCGCCGCAGGTTTGTGGGAGGTGCTCCAAGCGACGACGTGTCCGGTTGCGTTGGTGCGCGGAGCGTTGTCGCCCGTCGTCGACGATGCCGACGTCGCCGAGTTCCTGCGCCGGCGTCCCGATGCCGTCGTGCACCTCGTCGACGGTGCGGGCCACAGCGTGCAAGGGGACCGACCCCGGGAAATGTCGCGGATCATCCGAGGCATGCTTCCGTAACGCCCCGCAACCCCGTGTGCAGCACGGGCCTCGGCCGCATCTCGTCGTCGTGAATGTTGTCGGTCCGCCACGGCACCGGGGACGCTGGCTCACTAACGTCTCACGGCATGGCCCGACGCGTCGGACGTCCCAGTTCCGACGATGCCGTCGATACGCGCGCCGCCATCCTCGAACAGGCACGTAAGTCGTTCACGGCGAAGGGTTTCACCGCCACGACGAACCGTGAAATTGCCGCTGCCGCAGGCATCACGACCGCTGCGATCTACCACTACTTCCCGTCGAAGATCGAGATGTACGTTGCGGTGTTCCAGGACGTCCAGGAACAGGTGTACTCGGCACTCGAGCGCGCCGTCGAGGCGCACGAGACCTTCCTCGAGCGCTTCGATGCAATGTTGGACGCGATGTTCGAACTCGGCGAGCACGATCCGACGCTGTCGTCATTCGTCGTCGGTGTCGCCGCGGAAAAGGCGCACCACCCGGAGCTCCAGGTCGCGATGCGCAACATGGGCGGTCGCGGCTTCAAGCTCATGGGTCGCGTGTGCGCAGAAGCGAGCGAACGCGGCGAGCTGCCCGACGACGTCGATCTGCAGGCGGTGAGTGACGTGCTCAACTCCCTCATCGCCGGTCTCGCGCGATGGGCGACCACGGTGACCGACAGGAGCCGT
>CAZIME010000073.1:0-4570 GCA_964540395.1 uncultured Bifidobacterium sp. | reverse complement strand
GAATTCGCACCGGACTACGAGGCGTATTCGTTCCGCGCCGACGACGAGGTGCGTCGTCGGGTAACGGGAGTCGGCGTGCCGCTCGATGTGCTCGCGCTCTTCATCCGCCCCGAACCACCGGCGTGGACCGAACTCGCCGAATCATTCACCCGCGGCATCCTCGCCGACAACGTCGACAATCCCGTCAACGTCGGCTCGATCGTGCGCAACGCTGCGGCGATGGGCTGGGACACGCTGTTCCTCGACGACAACGGTGCCGATCCGCTCGCCCGCCGTTCGTTGCGTGTCGCAATGGGCACCGCCTTCGGCGTGCGCCACACGCGGGTGCCCGACGTTGCCGAGTTCATCCGCTCGCTGCACACTCGGGACGTGACGACGATCGCCCTCACACCCCGCGCCGATGCGACACCCCTGTCGACCGTGTCGCTGCCCGACGGCGCACGACGACTCATCGTTCTCGGATCCGAGCGCAACGGATTGTCCGACGAGATCCTCCATGCCTGCGCGATGCGCGTACGAATCGAGATGCACCCCGGCGTCGACTCGCTCAACGTCGCTGCGGCGAGCGCGATCGCCTGCTGGGCCCTGCGCTAGTCGCGCGGGTAGGAACTCGGGGTGATCGGCAGACCGGTGTCATTGCGCAGATGCTCGGCGGCACGCACGAAGTAGCGCAGCATCTCCTCGCGAATCGCGGGGTCCGCGACGCACGATTCGACTGCCGCTCCCATGTGCCGCAACCAACGGTCGCGCATGTCGGCGTCGATGAGGTACGGCATGTGCCGCAGCCGCAGGCGTGGATGGCCCCGCTCGCGGAGATAATCGTCGGGGCCACCCCAGTAGTGGGCAAGGAACGTGGCGAGTCGTCGGAGCGCTCCGGTGAGATCGTCGGGCTCGGGATACAGCGCGATGAGCGGCGCATCCGTGCGCACGCCCTCGTAGAACGCGGCGACGAGTCGCTCGAAAAACGGCATTCCGCCGAGGCGGTCGTACAGCGACGCGGTCACGTCGACGCGGTCGTCAGACATCGAGGAAGCGCGATGCAGCGATCGCCGAGCCGATCGCACCGATGAGCGCACCGATCGCGAGAAGCGCAAACATCACGCCGCCGAGGTAGCCGCCGGGAACGATGAGACTGCTGATCCCTGTGCCCGGCTTGAAACCGGCGACGCCGTTCGTCCACGCCCCGTTGAGCACCCACACACCGCCGCAGGCGACGACGCCTCCGATGAGTCCCTGGAGCAGTCCCTCGAGCATGAATGGCACGCGGATGAACCAGTTCGTCGCGCCGACGAGCTTCATCACCTCGATTTCGCGGCGCCGGGCGAACATCGCCGTGCGGATGGTGTTCCAGATGAGACCGACGGCGACGACGAGGAGGATGAGCGACATGATGAGCGTGACGGTGCGCACGAAGCGCGACAACGTCGAGATCACCTCAAACTCATCCTCGGCGAGCGCGACAGCTTCGACACCGGGCAACGTGCGGTACTGCTCACCGAGGCTGCGCACCAGCGCCGGATCGTCGCTGCGCGGCACCACCTTGAACTGGGTGGGGATCGTCTCGGGAGTGAGGAGGCTGAGCGTGACGGGATCGCCGACAAAGATGCGCTGCGCCTCGGCATAACTCTCCGCCTTGTCGAGGTAGCGCAGCTTGTCGACGTCGATGACCTGGGGCGATGCGAGCAACGTCTGGTTGATGAGATCGATCTGCTCGGGTGATGCATCGCTGCGCACGAAGACGATCATGGCGACGTCACCGCGCCACTGCACGAGCAGGTTCTCGAATGCGCGCTGGATCAGGAACGTGGCCCCGACGAGCAATAGTGCGATCGCCGACGTGAGCACGGCGGCAACGGTGAGAGTGAGGTTGCGACGGAAACTCGCCCACGTTTCGCGCAGCGCATAACCGATTCGGGTGAACATTACTCGTACACTCCCCGCTCCTGGTCGCGCACGATGACGCCGCGATCGAGCTGGATGACCCGGCGTCGCATCGCGTTGACGACGCGGTGGTCGTGCGTCGCCATCACGACCGTCGTACCGGTGTCGTTGATCTCGGCGAGCAGGGTCATGATGCCCTCGCTCGTCGCCGGGTCGAGATTGCCCGTCGGTTCGTCGGCGAGCATGATGAGCGGGCGGTTGACGAATGCGCGGGCGATCGAGACGCGTTGCTGCTCGCCGCCGGACAACTGGTGCGGGAATCGCTCCTCCTTGCCGGACAAACCGACGAGATCGAGCACGAGCGGCACCTGCTCGGCGATGACGTGGCGCGGCTTGCCGATCACTTCGAGGGCGAACGCGACGTTCTCGAACACGGTCTTGTTCGTCAGCAGTTTGTAGTCCTGGAAAACGTTGCCGAGTAGACGGCGCAGGTGCGGCACCCGCGACGGCGTCATCTCGTTGACGTTGCGACCCGCCACCCACACTTCACCTTCGTCGGCAACTTCCTGGCGGCTCATCAGCCGCAGCAGCGTCGACTTTCCCGACCCCGACGGACCGACGAGGAAGACGAACTCCCCCTTCGAGATGTCGAACGTGGCGTCGCTCACCGCGACCGTGTCACGGCCGTAGATCTTCGTCACGCCCTCGAGACGGATCATTGCGCGGCCCCCGTACGGCGCCACCGGAGGTAGCCCTCCATGAACTCGTCGAGATCCCCGTCGAGCACTGCGTCGACGTTACCCATCTCGACATCGGTGCGCAGATCCTTCACCATCTGGTACGGCTGCAAAACGTACGAACGGATCTGGGTACCCCAACCGACGGTCGCCTGCTTGCCGGCGATACGCGCAAGCTCGGCTTCGCGCTCCTCTTCTATGCGGGTGGCGAGCATCGTGCGCAGCTTCTTCATCGCGTTTTCGCGGTTCTGCAACTGGCTGCGTTCCTGCTGCGACGACGCAACGAGACCCGTCGGGCGGTGGATGAGGCGCACCGCCGACGACGTCTTGTTCACGTGCTGACCGCCGGCACCTGATGCGCGGAATACCTCCATGTCGATGTCCGATTCGTTGATCTCGACGTCGGGCTCGTCGAGCACGGGCCACACCTGCACCGTTGCAAAGCTCGTCTGGCGCCGACCCTGGTTGTCGAACGGACTGATGCGCACGAGACGGTGCGTACCGCGCTCGGAAGTGAGCAGGCCGTACGCATAGCGACCGCGCACCGTGAAGTCCGCCGACAAGATGCCCGCTTCCGTACCCTGCGATACGTCGCCCATCTCGACGGCGAAGCTGCGTCGCTCGGCCCACCGTGTGTACATGCGCAGGAGCATCGAGCTCCAGTCCTGTGCATCGACCCCGCCGTCCTTCGCATTGATCTGGATGATCGCATCGGCGGTGTCGTGCTCACCCGTGAACAAGCTGCGCAGCTCGACGTCGTCGAGCGCGCGACGCAGTGCAGCAATGCCCTGCTCGATCTCCGCTTCCTGCGACTCGTCGTCGATCTCGCGGGCCATCTCGTGGAGAACGTCGAGGTCGTCGATCGAGCGCATGAGCCGGTCGAACTCGGACACGTCTGCCGACACGTTCGAGTACTCGGAGTTCACCTTCTTCGCGTGGTCCTGATCGTCCCACAGGTCGGGGCGCGCCACCTCGATCTCGAGTTCGGCGAGCCGCACGCGTGCGGAATCGATCTTCAGGTAACCCGCCGCCTCGTCGATGCGGCGCCGCACGTCGGCGAGATCGCCACCGAAGTCCCTCATTGTTGCGGCCGACCTATGCCTTGCCGTGGCACTGCTTGTATTTCTTCCCCGAGCCGCACGGACAAGGTGCGTTACGTGGCGTCTTCGACCAGTCGACGGCACTCCCCGACGACGTCGCGGCACCGGACGCGGCGCCAGAGCGCCCCGGTCGGCTGACCACCGGCTCGTCGGCGCGATTCGTCGTGACGTTGGCGATCGGCGAAGGCGCGGCGGATGCGGCCTGTTCGTCGTTGCGCACGACCTGGACGTGCATGACGTAGCGCACGAAGTCCTGGGCAATTCCACTCATCATCGCCCCGAACATCTCGAAGCCCTCGCGCTGCCACTCGGTGAGCGGGTCCTTCTGACCCATGGCGCGCAAGTTGATGCCCTCCTGGAGGTAGTCCATCTCTTCGAGGTGCTCACGCCAACGCTGGTCGATAATGCGCAACATCACCTGACGCTCGATCTCGCGCATCATGTCGGCACCGAGTTCGACCTCGCGGCGCTCGTAGTGCGCGGAGGCGTCGGCCATGACGAGGTCGTAGATCTCGTCGGTGGTCGTGCACGCTGCGAGTGCCGATGCCTGCACCGAACCGGGCCAGAACGAGGCGAGTTCGACGGCGAGACCGTCGACATCCCACTCGTCCTGCGCCTCGGACACGCAGTGGGACTCGATGAGCGAGTCGACGGCATCGGCGAGGTACTCGAGAGCGGCAGCCTTGAGGTCGCGTCCTTCGAGGATCTGATCGCGGCGCGCGTAGATGATCTTGCGCTGCTGGTTCATCACCTCGTCGTATTTGAGGACGTTCTTGCGAATCTCGGCGTTGCGCTGCTCGACGGTGGTCTGCGCACGCTCGATCGCTTTCGTCACCATCTTCGCCTCGATGG
>CAZIME010000072.1:0-4580 GCA_964540395.1 uncultured Bifidobacterium sp. | reverse complement strand
CCACCGTGCGGTTGGTTCCGAGCTGCACCGCAGGCAGTCCCTCACCGAGTTCTGATGGCGAGTCCGCCAGATTGTTTGACGTTGAGCCATTGCCAAGACGACCTGAACTCGCACGACCCCAGCACTTCATCACAAAGGTGTCCAGTACTGCGCACGTGTGTTGGCTGCCGGCAAACACGGCACGCGCCGAGCGACCGGTGCCGAGGTTGACGGTTGGCAGGTTGTCGCCCACCGTCTCGGGCGTATCGCCCATGTTGCTTTGCGTGCCAATTCCAAGTCGTCCAGCGGAACCCGCACCCCAACATTTCGTCGTGTTGTTGACAAGTAGTGCACATGTGTGCGCACCACCCGCACTTACGGACTTGACACGGATTTCTTCGCCCAGGTCAACAGGAGTTAGCGAATCGCCAAGTTCACTCGTGGTGAGGCCAATATCGATTTCACTCCCAATACCGAGTCGTCCATTAGATCCGGCACCCCAGCACACCAGCTGCTCATCGTCACGGATCGCACACGTATGCGCCGCTCCGGCACTTACAGCAAGTGCACTGCGCCGAGTTCCGAGATTGACGGCAGTGAGCGAATCGCCCATCTCACCGCTTTCGTCCCCCACCGAGTCCTCGTTACCCGTTCCGAGACGGCCGTTCGCACCGAGACCCCAGCACACGATCGAGTCGTCGTCGCGCAGTGCACATGTGTGATCCGCGCCGGTACTCACTGCGCGCGCACGATGGTTCGCACCGAGGTCGACACGCACGAGCGCATTACCCATTTCGCCTGCATTGTCACCACGTGTCACCGTGTCACCCGCTCCGAGTTGACCGTCGGCATTCTCACCCCAGCACACGATCGAGTCGTCGTCGAGCAGTGCACACGTGTGCGCTGCACCGGCGGTGATCGCGCGCGCTTTCGTTCCGGTGGGCAATTGCACGGTCGGTAGCGCCGTTCCCATTTCGCCGTTCTGGTCGCCACGGTTCGCCGTATCGCCGAGTCCGAGCTGTCCGCTGGCGTTTGCACCGAAGCACAGCACCGCGCCGTCGTCGCGCAACACGCACGTGTGGTTCGCACCCGTCGCTACCTGTGTGATCGCCGTCGCTCCTCCCAGCGGAATACTGACGACGGGGAGGTTGTCGCCCATCTGGTTCGCCGCACCGCCGATGCTCGACACCGCACCGGCGCCGATCTGACCCGACGTGTTCGATCCGAAGCACACGACGGTCGAGTTGTCGCGCACCACGCACGTATGCGCATCGCCCAGATCGACGTACCGCGCGAGCGCCGCACCGCGAGTGGCCGTTCCGTCGCCCCGGCGCACGGCCGCACCAGCGGCATCGGCCGCTGCTTCGCGCGCCACCATCGCACTCGCTGCAACGAGTGCGGCAACGACGGCGAGTCGCGCGGCAACGCGCTGTGCGCGCACGTGACGAGTACTGCTCTGCTCTCGGTCGTGAGTTGTCGCGTTCACGGCGAGCGAACGTAGAAACGTCGGCCGACCTCACGCCGAACGGAAAAGCACTTCGTTAACGACGCTTCACGTCACCGAAAAATCACATCGCTGCAACGACGCGCACCGTCGCGCCGATCCGCATGCCATCGCGATCGCACGCCCAACCGGGGCAGAACTACCCCTCAATTGCTCGTTACGCGACGGCTCGCCGGACTGTGTTGGGCGGTCACCGATGGCCCCAAAAACACCACGGCCCGCAGTCCGCGGGTCCTTGCATTACAAGGGCCCGGCGGCCGTTGGCATCTCTTTGCGCATTCGTGAACGATTGCATCTACAGTGCAAGATTGTGGAAGCGGGGGGCGTGACTCACCCCGGTCGCACGACCTCCACTCGTCGAACACGAGTGCACAATCAGCCCCCCGGTGCATCCGGGAACCTCGATGGTCGTCGCGCTCGCGCCCTTCGCACCCGTATCGGCATCGCCGATGCGCTGCTCGAACTGCTCACCGAAGGTGTGGAGGAGCCGAGTGTTCGCGAAGTTGCCGAACGGGCGAACGTGTCCGTGCGTTCGGTGTTCCAGCACTACAACGACATGGAGTCGTTGTACGCCGCGATGGTGCAACGCCAGGAACAACGTGTTGCCGTGCTGCTCGAGCCGATCCCGCTCGGCTTGCCGCTGTACGAACGTGTGCGCGAACTCGTCGAACGGCGCGACGCGTACTGGTCGAGCGTGGCACCGGTGCGTCGCGGAATTCGCCACCATTCGTCGGCGCGACGGTCGCAGGTGATCGAGGATGCGATGCAGCGCATGCGCCGCGGTCTTGCCCGCCAGACGACGGCGGCGTTCGCCAACGAACTGCGCGACATGGCCGATGCCGAGGCGCGCATTGCACGCATCGAGGCGATGACGTCGTTCGAGATGTGGGATCACCTGCGACGCGTGCAACACATCTCGCGCGCATCGGTGCGCGATCAGATGACGGCGATGCTGCTCAACGAAGTCACGCCGAAGTTGTAACGCGGCAGCCTCCGGCCGGCACGGTGCGCTCGACGCACTCGTCGCGAATCGACCGCACCGTCAACTAGCTGTGCGAGTGCTGCAAACGCCACGCCGTCAGGGTGTTTTCGATCAAACACGCCACCGTCATCGGGCCCGTTCCGCCGGGCATCGGGGTGATCGCCGCGGCGATGCTTTGGACAGCATCGAAGTCGACGTCACCGACGAGTCCGTCACTCGTGCGCGAGATACCGACGTCGATCACCCATGCACCAGGTTTCACGTGTTCGCGACCGATGCTTCGTCCCTGCCCCGTTGCCGACACGAGGATGTCGGCGTCGCGACACACGGCGGCAAGGTCGCGCGTGCGACTGTGCGCGACGGTGACAGTCGCGTCGATTCCCTTGCGTGCGAGCAACACGGCGAGCGGCATGCCGACGAGCGTGGATCGTCCGACGACGACGGCACGTGCACCCGCAGTGTGCGCGCCGTAGTGCTCGAGCAGTCGCAATACACCGAGCGGCGTGCATGGCACGAGCGAATCCTCGCCGCGCATCAGGCGACCCATGGACGCCACGGTGAGTCCATCGACGTCCTTGTCGGGCGGAATGAGCGCCAACAACGCTTCACCGTCGAGATGCGCCGGAACGGGTTGCTGCACGAGGATTCCCGTCACTGCGGGGTCGTCGGCGAGCGAACGAACGAGCGCTTCGGCGCGCTCCTGCGACACGTCCGCGGGCAGCGTTTCGTTGCGACTGTTCATGCCCGCGAGTTGCGCCTGGCGGTGCTTGTTGCGCACGTACACCTGCGACGGCGCATCGTCACCGATGAGCACCGTGGCCAAAGTCGGTGTGGCACCGAGTGCGTGCACCTCGTCTGCGACACGTTTCACGGTGAGATCGCGCAACGCCACTCCGTCGAGCAGCAGCGCACCGCCGGCGGTACGCGCGGGTGATGCCATCGCCATCACGCTAGGGCGCGCGCCGATGAGCGAACCCGCGGCGCGTACGTGGCATAGGCTTGACGAGCCTCCGATACGGAGCGCCCAAGGAGCATTCATGAGCCCGTCCTCGCAGTCATCACCTCGCACGATCGCCCCCGCCACCGGCAAGCTCGGTGTGCTCACCGTGGGGCTCGGAGCCGTGTCGAGCACCCTCATCGCCGGCGTCGAACTCGCCCGCCGCGGCCTTGCCGCCCCGGTCGGTTCGCTCACCCAGATGGGCACCATCCGCCTCGGCAAGCGCACCGACAATCGCTCGCCGCTGATCAAGGATTTCGTCCCCCTCGCCTCACTCGACGACATCGTGTGGGGAGCCTGGGATCCGTTCCCGGATGACGCCTACGTCGCCGCCCAGCGCGCCGGCGTGCTCGAGGGCCCCCGCCACATCGAGGGCATCGCCGACACTCTCCGTGCGATCCGACCGATGAAGGCCGCTTTCGATCGCCAGTACGTGAAGAACATCGACGCCGGCAACGTCATGGGCTCGGTCGACAAGCGGGCGATGCTGAACGCGATCCGCGAGGACATCCACCGCTTCCGCGACACGAACAAGGTCGAGCGCATGGTGATGATCTGGTGTGCGAGCACCGAAAAGTTCATCGAGCCGGGTCCGGCACACCGCGACCTCGCCGCTTTCGAGAAGGCAATCGATGCGAACGATCCGACCATCGCCCCGTCGATGCTCTACGCGTACGCAGCGATCCTCGAGGGAATTCCGTTCGCCAACGGTGCACCGAACCTCGCCGTCGACACGCCCGTCTTGCGCGACCTCGCCATCGAGCGCGGTGTCGCGATCAGCGGCAAGGACTTCAAGACCGGTCAGACCATGGTGAAGACCGTCATCGCACCGATGCTGAAGGCCCGCATGCTCGGTTTGTCGGGTTGGTACTCCACGAACATCCTCGGCAACCGCGACGGCGAAGTGCTCGACGATCCGGAGAACTTCAAGACCAAAGAAGAGTCGAAGCTCGGCGTGCTCGAGAACATCCTGCAGCCCGAGAAATATCCCGAGTTGTACGGCAACGTCTTCCACAAGGTGCGCATCAACTACTACCCGCCCCGTGGTGACAACAAAGAGGGCTGGGACAACATCGACATCTTCGGTTGGCTCGGCTACCCGATGCAGATCAAGGTCG
>CAZIME010000071.1:0-4809 GCA_964540395.1 uncultured Bifidobacterium sp. | reverse complement strand
TCCATCCGCTCGTGTGCACGGCGTTCAACGCCGACTTCGACGGCGACCAGATGGCAGTCCACCTGCCGTTGTCGGTCGAGGCGCAGGCCGAAGCCCGCGTGCTCATGCTGTCGGCGAACAACATCCTCTCGCCGGCGTCGGGCCGTCCGATCGTCACACCGAGCCAGGACCTCGTCATCGGTGGCTACTACCTCACGGACTCCGTTGACGGTCGCGCGGGGGAGGGCCGAGCCTTCCGCCGCCTCTACGACGTCGTCGCGGCACTCGAGGACGGCGCAGTCACGCTCCACTCGAAGATCAAGGTGCTCGAAACGGCCGCCGACGGCAGCCGCAAGTACTTCGACACGACACCGGGTCGCCTCATCTTCGAAGAAGCGCTGCCCGCCGGTTTCGTCGAACGCTACGGACACTTGACCAAGCCGATCCGCAAGCGCGAGTTCAGTGAGATCGTCGAACGACTCTCGGACAACTACCCGAAGAACGAGGTCGCCGTCGCGCTCGATCGCATCAAGGACCTCTGCTACCGCTACGCGAGTCAGGGAGGACTCACGATCTCGATCGAGGACGTGAAGACCCCGCCCGAAAAGCGCAAGATCCTCGAGCATTACGAGGACAGTGCCGAGAAGGTCGAGACGCAGTTCCGCCGCGGCATCATCACCGACCAAGAACGTCGCCAGCAGGAAGTACAGATCTGGTCCGATGCCACCGCCGAGGTGCAAAAGGCGATGGAGAAGGCGTTCAAGTCGGATCGCTTCAACCCGATCGACATGATGGTGAGCTCCGGCGCACGCGGCAACATGACGCAGCTGCGCCAGATCGCCGCCATGCGAGGCCTCGTCGCCAACCCGCGCGGTGACATGATTCCGCGTCCGATCAAGAGCAACTTCCGCGAAGGTCTCGCCACCCTCGAGTACTTCATCGCCACCCCCGGTGCGCGAAAGGGACTCGTCGACACGGCGCTGCGTACCGCCGACTCGGGTTACCTCACCCGCCGTCTCCACGACGTCGCGCAGGAACTCATCGTTCGCGAGGAGGACTGCGGCACGGCACAGGGCATGTGGGTGGAGAACGTCCAGCCCGACACGGCCGACAAGCGCAGTTACCTCGAGACGAAACTGTTCGGCCGCACGCTGCACACCGACGTCACGCTGTCGGACGGCACGGTTCTGCCGCGCAACAGCATGGTCGGCGATGCCGAAATGATGCAGTTGCGCGACGACCCGGCGATCACGCGTGTCCGCGTTCGTTCGGTACTCACGTGCGAGTCGAAGGTCGGCATTTGTGCGAAGTGTTACGGACGTTCGCTGGCAACCGGAACCGAGATCGAACTCGGCGAAGCAGTCGGCGTCATCGCCGCGCAGTCGATCGGTGAGCCGGGAACCCAGCTCACGATGCGTACCTTCCACACCGGAGGCGTCGCCGGCAAGGACATCGCCGGTGGTCTGCCGCGCGTCGTCGAGTTGTTCGAGGCGCGCCATCCGCGCGGCTCGGCGTACCTCGCGCGAGGCACGGGAATCGTGCGCATCCTCGAGGACGACGGTCGCGGCATCCCCGTGAAGATCATCGACGATTCGGGTACCGAGCATGAGATCGTCCTTCCGTCGGGCAGTCGCCCGCTCGTGAAGGATGGCGACTCCGTCACGGCCGGTCAGTTGCTCACGAGCGGTCCGATCGATCCGAAGGAACTGCTCGAGATCAGCGGTATTCGCGACACCCAGCAGTACATCGTCGAGGAAGTGCAGAAGGTGTACCGCGACCAGGGCGTCGTCATCCACGACAAGCACATCGAGCTCATCATCCGCCAGATGACCCGTCGTTACATCGTGCAGGATCCGGGCGACACGCCTTTCCTCCCGGGCGACAAGATCGACTCGCGACTGTTGCGCGAGACGAATGAGCAGCTCGTGAAGGAAGGAAAGCGCAGTGCCGAGGGTCGCCCCGAACTCATGGGCATCACCAAGGCGGCAATCTCCACCGAGTCGTGGCTGTCGGCAGCGTCCTTCCAGGAAACCACTCGCGTCCTCACCGAGGCGGCGATCGAGGGCAAGAGCGATCCGCTCATCGGCCTGAAGGAGAACATCATCATCGGCAAGGTCATCCCCGCCGGAACCGGCATGGATGCGTACAACCTCTTCGGTATCGACTACCCCGATTACGTGGCCCCGACGACCTGGTCGTCGGACAGCCTCAGCGAGGGCATCGAGATTCCGCGCGGTACGTACGGTGCGATGGTTGATGCCAACGACGTTGCCGATGCTGCCGACATGCGTGCGGTGTTTGGTACGGCCGTCGCGGTGGCACCCGAGCCCGACTCGGGTGACGACGAGACCGACGCCGATGCGGCGGCGGACACCGACGCCGAGTAATTCAGCCGAAGACTTCACCAGTAGGGTGCGCGGGCGGGTTCGTCCCGCCGCGCACCCGACACTGATTCACCGGCCCTGATCCCGAAAACGTTCGGGAGTTCCCGCGCGAGCGGGGACGGGTGTCTGCGGGGTTGGGGAGACCGAGCGGCCACCCGTAGGCTGAAGAGCCTTCCGGCGGGACTTCCGTCGGTGCGGCGAGCCGGAATTTTGGCTCGTTTCCAGCGTTCGTCATCGTCACAGAAAAGTCAGGTTGTCGCGTGCCCACCATCCAGCAGTTGATTCGTCAGGGTCGCAGCTCGAAGTCGTCCAAAACGAAGACTCCGGCGTTGAAGGGATCCCCCCAGCGCCGCGGTGTGTGCACCCGCGTGTTCACCACCACGCCGAAGAAGCCGAACTCGGCACTGCGCAAGGTCGCGCGCGTGCGACTGACGAGTGGTGTCGAAGTGACGGCATACATCCCCGGTGAGGGCCACAACTTGCAGGAGCACTCGATCGTTCTCGTGCGCGGTGGTCGCGTTCGCGATCTTCCCGGTGTTCGTTACAAGGTCATCCGCGGCGCGCTCGACGCAGCCGGTGTGAAGAACCGCAAGCAGGCCCGCAGCCGTTACGGCGCGAAGCGTGGCAAATAGGTCCGAGTGACGAAGAAGAGGAGCACAGAAACACATGTCGCGTAAAGGACCCGCTTCCCGCAACGACCTCACGCCGGATCCGCTCTACGGTTCCACGCTGGTCACACAGATCGTCAACAAAGTGATGTTGCACGGCAAGAAGAGCAAGGCCGAGGGCATCGTGTACGACGCGATGAAACTCATCGAAACGAAGACGGGTGGCGAACCGCTGTCGACCCTGAAGCGTGCGATCGACAACGTGAAGCCCCCGCTCGAGGTGCGCAGCCGTCGCGTCGGTGGAGCCACCTACCAGGTGCCCGTCGAGGTGAAGCCGCGCCGCGCGTCGACGCTCGCCATCCGCTGGGTCGTCGACACCGCCCGCGCCCGTCGCGAGAAGACGATGGCTGAGTGCCTCGCCGCCGAGTTGCTCGATGCGTCGAACGGTCTCGGCGCGGCGATGAAGAAGCGCGAAGACATGCAGAAGATGGCCGAGGCGAACAAGGCCTTCGCCCACTACCGCTGGTAATCACAGTCCCCGAACGAACCCCTGCAGTGAAGGTGCCCCTCCATGTCTGAACGTGAGTATCCACTCGAGCGCTACCGCAACATCGGAATCATGGCGCACATCGACGCCGGCAAGACGACGACGAGCGAGCGCATCCTTTACTACACCGGCAAGACGTACAAGATCGGCGAGGTGCACGAGGGCGGGGCGATCATGGACCACATGGTCCAGGAGCAGGAGCGCGGCATCACCATCACGTCGGCCGCGACGACCGCGTTCTGGCGCAATCATCGCATCAACGTCATCGATACCCCGGGTCACGTCGACTTCACCATCGAAGTCGAGCGCTCGTTGCGCGTCCTCGACGGCGCGGTCGCGGTGTTCGACTCCGTCGCCGGCGTCGAACCGCAGTCCGAAACCGTGTGGCGCCAGGCGAACAAGTACCGCGTTCCCCGTCTGTGCTTCGTCAACAAGATGGACCGCACCGGCGCAAACTTCTTCCGCACCGTAGACATGATCAAGGACCGCCTGCAGGCCGTTCCCGCCGTTATCCAGTTGCCGCTCGGCGGCGAGTCGGCGTACCGCGGCATCGTCGACATCGTGAAGATGAAGGCGATCGAGTGGGAGGGTGACGACAAGGATTCGAAGTACTACGAGACCGACATTCCGGCCGAGTACCTCGATCAGGCGCAGATGTACCGTGCCGAACTGCTCGAGCTTGCCGCCGCCGAGGACGAACAGCTGATGGAGAAGTACATCAGCGACGGCGACCTCAACGACGAGGATCTGCGCCGTGGTATCCGTCTCGGAACTCTGTCGTTCAGCTTCGTTCCGGTGTTGTGCGGATCGGCGTTCAAGAACAAGGGTGTGCAGCAGATGCTCGACGCCGTCGTCGACTACCTGCCTTCACCGCTCGACATTCCTGCAGCGGAGGGCACGAGCGAGAACGGCGAGGAGAGGATGACCCGCGAAGCGAACGAGAAGGCACCGTTCGCCGCGCTTGCATTCAAGATCGTCGCCGACCCGTTCGGGCGCCTCACCTATTTCCGCGTGTACTCGGGGCGCCTGGCCAAGGGTGACGAGGTGTACAACTCGGTGAAGCAGAAGCGCGAGCGCGTCGGACGACTGTTGCTCATGCACGCGAACCAGCGCGAAGACATCGACGTCGCCCTTGCCGGCGACATCGTCGCCGGTCTCGGTTTCAAGGACGTCACCACCGGTGACACTCTGTGCGACCGCGACAAGCCGATCGTCCTCGAGCGGATGGAATTCCCGGAGCCGGTCATCCACGTCGCCATCGAGCCGAAGACGAAGAACGACCAGGACAAGC
>CAZIME010000070.1:0-5241 GCA_964540395.1 uncultured Bifidobacterium sp. | reverse complement strand
GAGTTCTTCGATCTCCGCACGAGAGTTCTCCGCCGCCTCGCGACCGATCTCGGGATCACTGCCTGCGCCAAGACCACGCGTGATGTCGCGGCCGATGTCGATCTTGAAGTGCGCGTCGCTCATCAGCAGCGCCTGCGCGTCGGTGTTGACTGCCACGAACTCGACCCCACGGATACCGGTATCGATCATGCGGTTGATGGCATTCACACCACCGCCACCCACACCGATGACCTTGATCATTGCCAAGAAGTTCTGTGGAGCTCCGCTCATGTTCTTCCCTCGTCCCTCGTTCAACCTCTCACTGAGCGTCACCGTGAGAGTTTTTCATTGCCTACTCGCCGCCGTCCGGGCACTCGACCAGGGCGGTTCAACGCTGTCCTAGAGAGTAGTTGACGCCTCGGGGCGCCCCCGCCACTGCCCTATTCGGTCTTGACCACGGGTGTGCCCGAGGAGACGTCGATCATCGCAATGTCGTTCGGGTCTTGGCGCCGCAGGAGCACCACCACGTTGACGAGTTTGTTGCGCATGTCCACGGGTTCCCCAAAGTCGATCACGGTGCCCGTGACGAGGGTCATCGTGACATTGTTCGGTCCGGAGACACCCAGCTTCTCCACGAGGGGCTTCATCTCTTCAGGAATCGAAATCGCGAGCTGACCAGCAGCCCGATAGGCATCCGAGGCGACCGCACCGGGAGACGAATTCGGTCCCGTGCCGTCGATCCAGAGATATTCGGTCGGACGACCGTCCACGATGGCAAGCACCCGACCCTCGAGGTCGATCACACGGGCGCGATTGTCGACACCCAAGAACCATGCAACGGGGATGCGCTCGGACACCTCGATGACGGCGCGATTCGGAAGATACGTCGAGATCCGCGCATCGGCGACCCACGGGTCACCTTCGAGGCGTGCTTCGGCCGTCGCGGTGTCCACCGTCAGCACCGACTTGCCCTTGAGCGACCGCACGACGGCATCGACGAGCCGCGCATCGGCATACGTGACACCTTCGATCTGGACGTTGCGCACGGCCACGATCGGCGAGGCAAGGATGACGAGCACGAGCGAACCGCCGCCGATCACACTGGCCGCAACGACGAGGATCGCCTTGCGTCGGTTCTGCGTGCGCGAAAACGCACCGGCCACACGTGCGCGCAGTCGAGCGATCAAGCCACGCCGACCGAACGGCGCATCGTCGATGATCGTCGCGGTCGACGACACGATGCCCGTCGTGGAACCGACCTCGGCTCCGACGAAGGAGTCGTCGGTGATGACCACCCGCGTGGATGTCGGTGCATAGTGCACGGATTGGCTCTGCACGTCTGCGGGGAAGTCCACGTCCGTTGCACTGCGCAGTGCATCGTCTTCGATGACGATGCGTTCTGATGCGGACGACTCCTCCACGACGACCGGTTCTGAAACAACCGGCGGAGTGCTCGTCTCGGCGACGACCGTTGGTTCGGGGCGCACCTGCGGACGCGACTGCGACTGTGACTCATCACCTGCGAAGGCGCCACGCAGTTCGTCGAGCACGTCTTGCGACACGTCTTCCACCCCGTCGGAGGGAATCGATCCCGCGAGCACGGTCAACGGAATTGAGGAGTCACCAGCCGCCCCATGACGCGCGATCTTTTCCATCACCTGCTCGAGGCGAATCGTGGCCACCGACGTGTCTGCTTCACTTCCGAGCACCGCATCCAGATCGGCATCGTCGCCCGGAGTGAAACCGACGAGACGAATCTCGCTGTGCAGGTCGTAGCCGGTCGCATCCAACACTCGCTTCTTCACCGCCGCCATCACTCGCACGACGTCGAGAGCAGTTCCCCCGTCGTCGGCCTGGATGAAGTTGGCGTGCTTGGTGGACACCTCAGCAGTTCCGATGCGTAGTCCGCGCAGTCCCTGCTCGTCGATCAGCGCGCCCGCGGAGACCTCACCGGGAACCGGATTGACGAACACCGAACCGGCGTTCTGCCCGCCGGGCTGATGTTCACGACGCCACCGCACGATTTCTGCCAGTTGTGCCTCGCTCGCTGCGTGGTCGGTCGCCCACGACAACTCCACCGTCGCACTCAACACGACGTGATGATCGGCGAGTGCCGAGCCACGGAAACGTAATCCCAGATGTTCCGCCGCCACGACGACCTCGTCGCCGGTCGTCAGATGAAAGAGCCGCACGAGTCGTAGCGACGAAGCCATGTCCGATCCATGACCACCGGCGTTCATTCGCACCGCGCCGCCGATCGAGCCGGGCACACCGACCGCCCACTCGAATCCGGAAAGACCGCGCGCAACGCTCTGGCGCGCCGCAACCGGTAACGAGACCGCGCCGCCAAACAGCGCGATCGGCTCACCGCCCTCCTCGCGGTCAGGCAGATCGAGGTAGTCGGTGAACTTCGACATCACGATCGCCACACCCGCGAACCCGTCGTCGGAGACGAGCATGTTGCTGCCTCGGCCAACGATGAGCATCGGAATCGGAACCTGGCGGAGCGCCTCACTCACGCGCACGAGGTCGTCCATCGACTCCACGCTGACCCCGACTGCTGCGTGCCCTCCGACCCGATAGGTGGTCAGCGGCGCAAGCGGCATCTGGGGCCGCGCAAGATCGCCGAGAAGGCGGGTGAAGTCTTCGATTTCCACACTGGTGGCGCGCTTGGCGCGTGCGCCACCGCTCATGGTCGTGCTCGCGCTGCAATCACCTCGTCGGGCAGGGACTCGATGTCACCGCACCCCATGGAGATGCACAGGTCACCGTCGCGCAATTCGTTCGCGAGAAAGTTCACGAGATCTCCTCGATCCGAGATCCACTCCACGCGCGCGCTCGGATGTGCAGCACGAATCGCATCGACGACAAGTTTGCCAGTTACGCCAGGGATGGGTGCGGTACCCGACGGGTAGATCTCCGTCACGACGACGACATCGGCACCCACGAATGCGTCGCGGTACTCGGGCGACATCGTGTTCATCCGGTTGTAGCGATTCGGCTGGAACACCGCGACGATCCGCGTCCAGCTGTCGGACGAGTCGCGAGCGCCACGGAGAACCGTCTCAATCTCCCGCGGCAGGTGCGCGTAGTCATCGACGAAGGTCACACCGCGGGACTCTCCACGCAGGTCGAATCGACGCTCCACTCCTCTGAAGGTCGACAGCGACCGAAGCGCAACGCCAGGGTCGACCCCAAGCTCGAGCGCCATCGTCAGAGCACCGAGGGAATTCAACACGTTGTGCTCACCACGGAGCGAAAGGGTGAGTTCACCGAGAGTCCGACCCGTGGAGTTGTCGCGAACCGTGGCCGACGATCCACCATCGCGATACACGACGTCAGTTGCCTGTACGTCGACCCCCGACGTCAATCCATAGGTGCGTACGCCGTGATGCCGCGCGATCACGGTCGCCCGCACATCGTCGCCACACACGACCTTCGGGCCAACTGCGTTGGTGAGCAATCGCTCGAAGCTCGCCTCGAGGTTCGCCACGGTCGTGAAGTGGTCGAGATGGTCGACATCGACGTTCGTCAGGACGACTCCGGAGAGAGGAAGCGACACGTGGGTCGAATCACTTTCGTCGGCTTCGACGACGAAGTCGCGACTGGTCCCCCAGTGCGCCGATCCGCCGAGTGAACGCACGTCGGCTCCGATGACGAATCCAGGATCCCGACCCGCGTCGCGAAGGATCGTTGCGAGCATGCCAGACGTCGTCGTCTTCCCGTGCGTACCAGCGACACCGATCGACGACTTCTCACTGCACAACGCTGCGAGCACACCAGCACGCGTCACCACGGTCGTGCCGGCACGCCGAGCTGCGACGAGCTCGATGTTCGTCGCCGGGATCGCCGTCGAGTACGTCACGATGTCCGCACCGTCGACCACTTGCGAGTCGTGTCCAACGGTGATCCTGACACCACGTGCTCTGAGTTGCGCGACGACTTCGGAGTCCACGAGATCACTCCCCGACACGCTGTGACCGGCCTCGAGCAAGGCGACGGCAAGCGCACTCATGCCGGGACCACCGACTCCGACGACGTGCACTCGTCGTGGCACCGAGAGGTCAACGCGCATGGTGAGTGAACCGACTCGCTCGATCGCACGCGTGAGCAAGGTTCCGTCGTGGATTCGACCGAGCGCTCGAGCAGCCCGCCCCATCTCCGCCAACGTGTCGCGGTCGTTCATGAATCCCACGACCAACTCGCGAACTCGCGCACTCGAAGCGTCGGCTTCGGCAACGAGAGTCGCTGCCCCGGCCTCTGCCAGCCACACGGCGTTCTTCGTCTGGTGATCTTCGGCGGCACCAGCCCACGGCACGATGATGCACGGCACGCCGACGACGGACACTTCGGCGATCGTGCTTGCACCGGCACGAGAGACGACGAGATCGCTCGCCGCATACACGTCGTGCATCGCATTCGTGTAGGGGATCCGCGTCACGTTCGGCGACGACACGGTCGATGTCGCGGCATATCGCTCACCACAGAGATGAAGGACGTGCATTCCGCTCGGACACGACGTGGCGATCTCGTCGGCGATGCCATTGAGCAAGGCCGATCCGAGCGATCCACCGATGATCGCCACCACGAACGCATCTTCGGGGACACCGAGTGAACGGCGAGCAACTGGACGCTGCGATGCACGATCGAGTGTGCGAATGGCTGCTCGCACGGGCGCGCCGGTCAGCGTGGCGGCACGCAGCGTCGAGTCGCCGTACGCAACCGCACTCACCTCGGCGTAGCGGGATTGCTCCCTCGTCGCGAGCCCAGGGGTGCGGTCATACGAACACGTGACGACGGGTATCCCGAGGCGTCGCGCGGCCCGACAGATGGGCACGCTCGCGTACCCCCCGACGGATACCACTACGCGTGGCTTCAGCGTCTCGAGCAGGGTTCGTGCGCTCCTGTTCGCCTTGGCCATCACGGGAACCATCCCGAGGTTGTGCAGGATCCCACGCGGGCTCAGACTCCTGCGAAACCCACGCACACGCAACAAGGTCGACGGAAATGGTGTCGTTGTGATGAGTCCGACTTCGACTCCACGGTCAGACCCGACGTAGTGCAACGTGCTGGCCTCGTGCCCGGCCTCGTGCAACAACTCGAGAACCGCGATTGCGGGGTTCACGTGTCCCGTCGTACCGCCGCCTGTGACGACTGCGAAGGTTGGCGACGGGTGTCTGCTCATGCGCTTACTTCATGTTACGCGCAACGTTCATGAGAAGCCCCGACGCCGCCATCGCCATGAACAGCGATGAACCACCG
>CAZIME010000069.1:0-5242 GCA_964540395.1 uncultured Bifidobacterium sp. | reverse complement strand
GTCGTGATCATGAGCGTTCAGTTGAACATGACGATCGCGAGTATCGCGCAATGATCTAGCCGAGTGCTTCGCGGGCCTTGCCGAGGAAGGTGCAGGTGCCGCACTTCTCGCCCGACGCGGGCATCGGCCCGAGCAACGTACTCACGACACTGCCGATGAACGTCTCGAACCGCTGCGGCTGACGCTGCATCGGTTCGTACGCGAGCGGGAACGAGATGCGCGGCTCGCCCGAGCCGTCGTATTCGACGTCGCCCACCGACCACACGACGAGCCCGAGCGTCGATACGTTGCGCGGCTCACCCGAGGCGGGGTGCGCGAGGATGTAGTCGTACGCGGCGAGCTGCGGCCAGTAGAACTCGGCTTTCGAACCGGCTTCGCCGTTCTTGCCGACGATCTTCGTGTCGACGATGCCCCACGTGCCGTCGTCGTACTCGAGCAGGAAGTCGTACTTGCCCGACAGTGACAGCGGGGTTTCTTCGCCGTTGACGACGATCGGCGTGCTCGTCACCTTGAGACCGGTGCTGTGCACGGTTCCGTTCGGCAACGTGGTGCTGAAGTGGTGCGACGACTTGTCCTCGTACCACTTCTCCTGACGCCGCGACAACGACATGACCAGCCCCGGCATCGGACCCGAGTACGAAATGCCGTGCCGGTACTTCAGCCACAGGCAGCGCTTGCACGAGCTCCACCCGAAGGTGAGATCCGACGGACTGATCGTCGTTTTCGCCAGTAGTGCAGCGTCGGCCATGGTGCACAGTCTCCCACGACCGAGCTTTGGGCGCGGTGGTATGGCCGGGCGTACTCTGGGCACATGACGTACGCCTTCGACCGTTTCCTGCGCTACGACGAGATGGCGCAATGGTTGCGCGACATCGCCGCCGCGAACCCCGATCTCGTGACGGTGACGAGTTACGGCTGCTCGCACCTCGGCCGCGATCTGTTGGTGGCGACGATCACCGATTCATCGACCGGCAGCCACGACGTGAAGCCGGCGCACTGGATCGACGCGAACATTCATGCCGTCGAGGTGACGGGTGGCGTCGCGGCGCTGTTCATCATCGACGACTTGGTGACGCGGTTCCGCGCAGGTGATGCGACGGTCGTCGACGCACTGCAGACGCGCACCTTTTACATCGCGCCACGGGTGAATCCCGACGGTGTCGAAGACGCGTTGGCCGATCGTCCGCTGTACCACCGCTCGAGCGTGCGACCGTGGCCGTGGCGCGACGGACATCGTTGGCCCGGATTGCACCCCGAAGACATCGACGGCGACGGTCGCATCCTCACGATGCGCATCGCCGATCCTGACGGCGCATGGCAGGAACACCCCGACGAACCGCGCGTGATGGTCCCCGTGCCGCCGACGGGTGCACGCGCCGGTGCGACGCGGTACCGCCTGCTCACCGAAGGACATCTCGAGAACTTCGACGGCTTCACCGTGCCGCAACCGCGCGACCCCGCCGGTTTGGATCTCAACCGCAACTTCCCCGCCGGTTGGGGTGTCGACGTGCTCGGCTCGGGTGATCACCCCGCGTCGGAACCGGAGATCGATGCGCTCATTCGCGCCGTGAAGGCGCGTCCGAACGTGTGCGGATACAACGCGTTCCACACGGCGGGTGGGTTCATGTTGCGCCCGAGCAGCAATCAACCTGATTCGAAGCTGTCGCCCGTCGACCTGTTCATCTTCAAGAAGTTCGGCGAGCATTCGACGCCGCTGACGACGTACCCCGTGCATTCGGTGTTCGAGGATCTCACGTGGGACAAGTCGAAGGTGATGGGTGGAGCAGGTGACGACTGGGCATACGACCATCTCGGCGTGTACTCGTGGACGACGGAATTCTGGGACGCGATCTACCGCGCCACCGGACAACACTCACCCACCGACGTGTGGTACGTGGGACCGACACCCGAACAGGACGTCGCCGTGTGTTCGTGGTCCGACACGCACGCGCCGGGCAGCTACGTGCAGTGGTACGCCTTCGACCATCCGCAACTCGGGCGCGTCGAGCTCGGTGGCCCGGATTTCTTCCGCATCTGGACGAACGCTCCGGGCTCGAAGTTGCGTGACGAAGTCGCCGCACACACCGACGTTGCCGTGT
Organism: uncultured Bifidobacterium sp.; assembly: GCA_964540395.1. Classification (GTDB taxonomy): domain Bacteria; phylum Actinomycetota; class Acidimicrobiia; order Acidimicrobiales; family Ilumatobacteraceae; genus F1-60-MAGs027. The sequence goes on along the minus strand of CAZIME010000069.1, from coordinate 3,143 downwards.
ACCAGGCACTCGCCTCGCCGCGCATCGAGATTCGTCTCGCCGAGGCACACGCCGTCGGCAACGACACGTGGCGGGTGCGCATCGGTGTGGCGAACACCGGATGGTTGCCGACCGACGTCACCGCCCATGCCCGCTCGCACCACATCGTTCTGCCCCTCACCCTCGAGGTGAGCGGTGGCGAAGTGGTCGGCGGAGAGGCGCGCGTGAAGGCGGGTCAGCTCGAGGGACGTGCGTCGTTCTTGTTGAACGGCGGGCTGAACTCCGACGGCACCCCCGACCGCACGTTGCACGAGTGGTTGGTGAAGGCATCGCGTGGAACGACGCTCACGTTGACAGCCGCGCACCAGCGCGCCGGCACGGTGACGACGACCCTGACGCTCGCCTAACGAGCCGCGGCTGCATACGTGCAGCGGCATCCATATGTACGGCATCCATATATACGTGTGCCCGCACGCGTTGTCGAGACGTTGTTGGGCCTTCGTCGGGAGAGCGGAGAACTAGCCGGCGAGCCGTTCGTCGGGAAGCGCGGTGACGGTCTCGGGCGTGCGAAACCGTTCGTGTGATCGCCACGCGCGCCACGTGATGTACATCGCGCACGGCACGCCGATGACGTTCGGCCCCGCCGTATAGACGTCACGCACGACGATGCCGTAGGCCAACCAGGCACTCGCCATCGCGGTGAGCAGCAGGTGCGTGCTCACCGACACGCCGTAGAGGTGTTCGCTGCGCCACACCCGCCACGTCTGCGGGATGATCGACGGCCCACCGATGATCATCGCCACCGCGCCGACGAGATCGACGGAGATGCGCGAGAACCACAATGCGACAACGATCGACACGGCGAATGCGGGCCACAGGATGCGGCCGCGAATCGCCTGATAGCGCCACTGCAACGCGAGGATGAGGAAGTTGGCGAGCCCGATGTTGAAGCTCGAGATGATCTGCGGCCAGCGGTCGAGCATGTTGCCGTAGGCGAACCACAACGACGATGCAAAGAGGCTCTGCAGCTGGCTCATCGCCGACACGCCTTCGACGCTGCGCTTGGCGTACACGCGGAACACCTGCGGCCAGATGAAGATGATCGACAGCACCGTCGCCAGGGTTCCGAGCACGCCGGACAACGTCACGCGGCAACATTACGAGGTTGGTCCGGCCCGGGACGGCACACGGGGGTAACGTGCGAGGCATGACTCGCCCCCTGCGCATCACCCTCGTCGCAGTCATCGTCGCAGCCATCGCCTTCGTCGGTGGCCCGTGGATCTACATCAACGTGTTCCGCGACGATGCCCCCGCCCCGCTCGTCGAAACGACGGTCGCCCCGACCGATACGGTCACCGATACCACCGCCGCCGAGATTCCCGCGCTACCGACAGATGTATCGGGAACGTGGAATCTCACCGCTGAATCGGTGGCCGGCTACCGCGTCGAGGAGATCTTGTTCGGGCAGAACGTCACCGCGGTCGGCCGCACGAATGCCGTGACCGGCTCGCTCACCTTCGATGCCACGAGCCTGACGGCTGCGTCGTTCGAGGTTGACATGGCGACGATCGCAAGCGACGATTCGCGCCGCGACCGCCAGTTCGCCGGACGAATCATGGACGTCGTGACGTACCCGACTGCCACTTTCGTGCTCGGTGCACCGATCACGTTGCCCGACGGCGCATTGGCCGGAAGTCCGGTCACTATTGACGCCACCGGTGATCTCACGCTGCGCGGAACCACGAAGACCGTCACCATTCCGCTCACCGCCACGCTGACTCCTGCGGGCATCGAGGTGCGCGGCGAATTCGAAGTGGTGTTTGCCGACTGGCAGATTCCCGATCCGTCGCTGCCGGGCATCAGCACTGAAGACCGCGGCGTCCTCGAGTTCGCACTGATCGTAGTGCGCTGACCGATCATGCTCACCACGTTCGGCGCTTCCTTCCTCGTCACGAAGTGGACGAGAGAGATGCGCGACGACGTGGTGGCCAGGGTGATGACGTGGCTCGATGAGTCGCATCCGCACGAGAAGCGCACGAACAAGACGCGCATCGCCGTGCGCCACTCGGCCGACGACCCGGTGTTCCGCGTCGAGGTGCTTGAACCGCACCCTTCTGTCGATGCGGCGCGGGGCACCACGATCACCGTGCTCACCGGACGCAAGAACGAACTCGTCTTCGACGTGCGCCGCACGTTGCGCCCGACCCAGCCGCTCGTCGTTCCGCGACCCGCTACCGAGTTGCCCGATGCAACGCTGAGCGCGCTCGTCACCGGTGTGGCGAAGGTGATGCGTGCAACCGATGCGCAGTACCCGCTCGTCGGCAGCATCATCCATGCCGACACCGAGGACGACGGTGCGGCACTCGCCGCGTTCGTACTCGAGGCACATTCACGCCGACTTCCCGTCGTCATCGAGTGCACGAGCTCGCGCAGTGGTCCGGCGCTCATCGATGCCGTACGCGCCACCGCGCTCGCCGGTGTCGCCCACGTCGCTTATCTCGACACCGCGGCCGCCGAAGAGGGCTTCCGTCGCTTCCACGGTTCGCGGCTCGTGTCGGGAACGTGGACGACCGTCGTCTGGCCGCGCGGTACCGAGCCATTGCTGTACCACGCCCGCGATCCCGAACCGCTCGTCACGCTGCTCGTTCAGGCTGCGGTCGCTGCACTGCCGCCGTTGTTGTTGCCGTCGCCTCGGCGTGCCCCCGCACCGACTCGCACGATCGAGCAGCAGGTGGCGAAGAGCACCTCGCCCGAAGTCGACGAACTGCGCCACGAACGCAACCAGTTGCGCGCCGAGGTGCAGGCACTGCGCGAGGACTACGACTCGCTCATCGAGAACCTGACGACGACCGAACATCTCACCGCGAAGGCGGTCGACGACCGTGATCGGTACCGCGACCAGCTCACCGACCTGCTCACCCTGCGCGACAGCCCCGAGGAATGGAACGACCTCAAACGCGTGGTGTCACGGGCGATGACGACGTTCAGGAACCTCGTCTTCCACGAAAACGTGCTCGATCGCTTGGGCAAGACGCAGTTCAACCCCGTCACCCACCGCCGGATCTTCGAGAGCCTGCTCGAGTTGAACAACATCGCCGCACGCCTACAGCGCGGCGACATCGCCCCGCACGTGCTGCACACGTACTGCATGGATCGCTTCAACT
>CAZIME010000068.1:558-5487 GCA_964540395.1 uncultured Bifidobacterium sp. | reverse complement strand
CGTGAAACGCCAACCGCCGCGCGAACGATCTGCGGGGTGCAGCGGTAGTTGTTCGGCAGGGTGAGCACGGTCGTGCCGCGAATGCGATCGGGTAGGGCATCGAACAAGCGCCGATCCGCGCCGTTCCAACCGTAGATCGCCTGCATCGGATCGCCGACGACGAACACATCGTGGCGATCACCGCGCAGTGCTTCGAACAGTGCGAACTGAAGCGGGTTCATGTCCTGCGCTTCGTCGACGAAGAGGTGACGGAACCGCCAGCGCACCGCATCGGCGTAAGCCGGACGCTCCTGCATCGCCGTGAGCGTCGAGATGAGGAGATCGTCGAGATCGACGAGACCGCGGCGCTTCTTCAGTCGTTCGTACGCACGGTACGCATCGACAATCCGTTCGACCGCGAGAGGGGAGGTGCGTCCGACACGTCGCGCCTCGCGCTCGTACACCTCGGGACCGACGTTGCGGGCATGAGCCCAGTCGACCTCGACGAGTGCGTCGCGAACGAGAGCCGTGTTCGGTGTGGTTTCGAGTGCGGCGGCCATGAGGGCCGGCCGGTTTCCGACGAACGACGGCATCATGGCACCGTCGTCGGCGAGCCGCTGCCGCACCAATTGCAGCGCCACCGCATGAAAAGTGCCGATCGTCGGTGCCGCCGCGTCGCTGCGGCGCACTCCCGCGGAGTTGAGTCGCGTGATCCGCCGGCGCAGCTCGCCGGCCGCCTGGCGGGTGAAGGTGATGGCAAGTACGCGCTCGGCGACGGCACTTCCCGTCGCGATCCTCCATGCGATGCGGTGGGTGAGGACGCGCGTCTTTCCCGACCCAGCGCCGGCAATGACGACGGTTGCCGTGGCGGGTGCGGTGACCGCGTTGCGTTGGTCGGTGTCGAGTCCCTCGAGCAACCGGTCCGCTTCCACGGGGGCAGACTACGGGCTGACGGCTACCGTAATTCCCATGCCGCGTGCACTCGTCGACGAATACCGCGACGGTTCGCGGGTCATTCCTGTTGAGATCGAGTTCGACACGTGGGGTGACTCGCGCAATCCGACATTGCTGCTCATCATGGGATTTGGTGCGCAAATGATCGTGTGGGAAGACGACTTCGTGCGCGGACTCGCCGATTGCGGATTCCACGTCGTTCGCTTCGACAACCGTGACTGCGGTTTGTCGACGCATCTCGACGAAGTCGACGTCGACGTCGAGAAAGTAGTCATGGCGGCGCTCATGGAGGACGCGATTCCCCCGGTGCCGTACACGCTCAGCCACATGGCGGCCGATGCGGTGGGCCTGCTCGATCACCTCGGAGTGCAGCGCGCCCACGTGCTCGGTGCATCGATGGGCGGAATGATCGCCCAGGTCATGGCGATCGAGCATCCGCAACGCGTTGCCTCTCTCATCTCGATGATGTCGATGCCCGGCGAACCCGAGACGATGCAGTCGACCCCCGAGGCGATGGAGGTGCTCATTTCCGTACCGCCGGCCGACCGCGCCGGGTACGTCGAGCACTCGCTGAAGTACCAGGTGTTCCAGTCCCGCAAGTACCGCAGCGACGAGGTATCGCGTGCGCGGGCGGCGCGCGAGTACGACCGTATGTACTACCCGGAAGGATCCAACCGACAATTGGCGGCGATCTACGCGAGCGGCCGACGCAGCGAGGCGCTGCAACGCCTCGCCATTCCCACGCTCGTCATCCACGGCACCGACGACACGCTCATTTCGTTGCGCGGCGGTGAGCGAACCGCCGAACTCATCCCCGACGCCGAGTTGCTCGTCATCGAGGACATGGGGCACGACCTGCCCCGGCCGTTGTGGCCGACGTTCATCGATGCAGTGGCTCGCCACTGTGCGAAAGTGGCGGTGCAGTCGTGACGACCGGTCCCTTGCGCGGGCTGCGCATCGTCGAAATGGCCGGCATCGGTCCCGGTCCGTTCACGGCGATGATGCTTGCCGACATGGGTGCCGAAGTCGTCCGTCTCGAGCGTTCGTCGGCCGTCGACGCCTCGCAGCGCGGCGTGAACCCCGACGTCATGTTGCGCGGTCGGCGCAACATCGCCATCGATCTGAAGAACCCCGACGGCGTCGCCGTCGCACTCGACCTCATCGCCTCGGCCGACGGCGTCATCGAGGGATTCCGCCCGGGCGTCATGGAGCGCCTCGGTCTCGGGCCGGACGTGTGCCTCGCACGCAACGGCAAGCTCGTCTTCGGTCGCATGACCGGTTGGGGCCAGGACGGTCCGTACGCGCAGGCAGCGGGTCACGACATCAACTACATCTCGCTTGCCGGCGCCCTTGCCCACATCCGGCGTGCCGGCGAGCGTCCCGTTCCGCCGCTCAACCTCGTCGGTGACTTCGGCGGTGGCGGAATGCTGCTCGCCTTCGGCATGGTGTGCGCGTTGTTCGAGGCGCAGCGCACCGGCAAGGGGCAAGTCGTCGATGCGGCAATGGTGGACGGGGCGGCACTGCTCATGACGATGTTCTGGGGCTTCCGTTCGACGGGTCTCTTCGATATCGACGCGCCCGGTACGGGAATGCTCGACCTCGGTGCACACTTCTACGACGTGTACGAGTGCAAGGACGGCAAGTACGTCACGGTCGGGGCAATCGAACCGCAGTTTTATGCCTTGCTGCTTGAGAAGACGGGACTTACGAACGATCCCGACTTCCGGCGCCAGATGGACCGCGACAATTGGCCCGCGTTGAAGAAGCGTCTCGAAGACGTCATGCGCACCAAGACGCAGGCCGAGTGGTGCGCACTGATGGAGACGACCGACGCATGCTTCGCGCCGGTGCTCACCATGAGCGAGGCGACGCGACATCCGCACAACGTCCACCGTCGTACGTTCCTCGACATTGATGGTTTGCCGCAGCCGGCTCCCGCGCCGCGTTTCTCGGCGACTCCCGCCGCGGACCCGACGTCGGCCGAATTCCCGGGTGCGAGCACGACGACGGTTCTGCGCGACTGGGGCATCGACGCCGCGCGCATCGAGTCACTCGTTGCCTCCGGCGCCGTGAAGCAAGCCTGAACGGCAGGTGCGTCAGTGGCCACGCTCGTCATGTTGCACGCGCACCCCGATGACGAATGCCTCATCACCGGTGGTTCGATCGCCAAGCTCGTCGCCGAAGGTCACCGCGTCGTTCTCGTCGTCGCCACCGACGGCCGCCACGGCGAGGTCCCCCCGGATCTCGCTGCGGGGGAGACGCTCATCGACCGTCGTCGTCGCGAGTTGCACGCGTCGGCCGACATCCTCGGCATCGCGCGCGTCGAATGGCTCGATTACGCCGACAGCGGAATGACGGGCTGGGCGCAGAACTCGGCACCCGAGGCGTTCATCAACGCCGATTTCGACGATGCCGCGCGTCGTCTCGCCGACATCGTGCGCGACGAGACATCCGACGGATCGCGCGTCGCGGTCTGCACGTACGACTGGCACGGCAACTACGGGCACCCCGACCATCTCATGGTGCACAAAGTCGGACATCGTGCGGCTGCACTCGCCGGCATCGACGAGGTGTACGAGTGCACGTTGAACCGCGATTTCTACGTCCGCACCATCGCGCTGGCGAAACAGGCGGGCATGGAGATCGACTGGGACCCCGAAGCCCCCGCCGACGACGGCAACCCGATGGGTGAACCCGAGAGCGTCATCACGCACCACCTCGACGTGCGCGAGTACCGCCACGCGAAACGCGCAGCAATCGCATGCCACGCGAGCCAGGTCACCGACTCGTCGTTCTTTCTCGAGATGAGCGACGAAATGTTCGCGATGGCGTTCTCCACCGAATGGTTCATCCGCGTCGGAGCGAAGGCGCCCGACACGCGCGCCGCGTTGTTCGACGACTGAACACCCGACGGCCGCGGAACGGTAGATTCAATGTCCGTGTACGGGGCCGTTGTCGCATCGACGCTGTCGAATCTGCACGAGAACTTCGCTTGGTTCCAGATCATCGGCAACGGGCTCGCCGGTGCATGGGCTCTCGCCGCGCACAAGGTGCACGCCCTGCGCGGACGCCCGCTGTGGTGGTACACGGTCGTTGCGCAACTCACCGTGTTCGTTCAGGTGATCCTCGGCGTCGCCATGGTGAACGCCGAAGGACGCGTCTTCCCGCAGTTCCACGCCTTCTACGGGTTCGTCGCGATCATCGCGGTGGCGATTCTCTACTCCTACCGCGCGCAACTTCGTCACAAGCTCTACCTGTTGTACGGCTTCGGCGGCCTGTTCCTCATGGGACTGGGTATTCGAGCGATGCTCGTCGGCCAGAGCTGACGACTCTCTCCGCATTCGGCTTGCGCCGACTGTATTTACTTTCTCGCGCCAACTGTATTTAACGGCTTGCGCCGACTGTATTTACTTGCTCGCGCCAACTGTGGCAGCCAACTCGCTCTCGAGCGAGTCGAGTGCGGCGTGGAGATCCTTCGGCACGCGACCGTCGAACGACGCGTAGTGCTCGCGGATCTGGTCGACGGCGTCCTTCCAGCCGGCAACGTCGACGCTGAGGATCTCGGCGAGATCGTCAGCGGCCACGTTGAGGTTGGTCGTGTCGATGGCATCGGTCGTCGGCAGCATTCCGATGGGCGTACGTACCGCGTCGGCCTTGCCGTCGACGCGTTCGAACACCCACTTCAGCACTCGGCTGTTCTCGCCGAAGCCGGGCCACAGGAATCGGCCGTTGTCGTCGCGGCGGAACCAGTTGACGAAGAAGATCTTCGGCAACTTCGAGGCGTCCGCCTTCTTGCCCACGCGCAGCCAGTGGGCGAAGTAATCGGCCATGTTGTAGCCGCAGAACGGCAACATCGCCATCGGATCGAAGCGCAACTTGCCGACCGCACCGGCCTGGGCCGCTGTCGTCTCGCTCGCCATGATCGAGCCGAGGAACACGCCGTGCTCCCAGTCGAACGCCTCCGTGACGAGCGGAACCGTCGTGCGACGACGACCA
>CAZIME010000068.1:0-548 GCA_964540395.1 uncultured Bifidobacterium sp. | reverse complement strand
GGTCCTGCCATTCGGGGGCGATCGACGGACACTGTGACGCGGGTGCGGTGAATCGTGCGTTCGGCTGCGCCGCGGGAGTCGTCGACTCCGGCGTCCACGCCTGGTCGCGCCAGTCGGTGGCCCGTGCCGGCGGCTGGTCGGTCATTCCCTCCCACCACACGTCGCCGTCCGGCGTGAGAGCAGTATTCGTGAACAGACAATTGCCGGTGAGCGTGTGCATCGCATTCGCGTTCGTTGACCATCCAGTGCCCGGTGCGACACCGAAGAAGCCGGCCTCGGGATTGATCGCGTACAGACGACCGTCGTCTCCGAACTTCATCCAGCAGATGTCGTCGCCGACCGTCTCGGCTTTCCAGCCCGGGATCGTCGGAACGAGCATCGCGAGGTTGGTCTTGCCGCACGCGGACGGGAATGCCGCGGCGACGTACTTCTTCTCACCCTGCGGGTTCGTCAGCTTGACGATGAGCATGTGCTCGGCGAGCCAGCCGTCGTCGCGCGCCATCACCGACGCGATGCGCAGCGCGAAGCACTTCTTGCCGAGCAACGCG
>CAZIME010000067.1:1312-5520 GCA_964540395.1 uncultured Bifidobacterium sp. | reverse complement strand
TGATGTCCGCGCCTTCGTCAGCCTGGCTCTTGGCAATGTTCTTGCCGTCGTCGAGACTCTCGAAGTTTCCGGCGAACGTGCCGTCAGTGCCGTCCCAACCGAGGAGCTTCACGGACGCACCCTTTTCGGCGTTGAAGTATTCAACGCCCTTGCGGAAGCCTTCCATGAACACGGTGACCGGCGGAATGTTCACACCACCGAAGGTGGCGACGGTGCCGGTCTTCGTCATCGCAGCGGCGAGGTAGCCGGCCATGAACGAAGGCTGGTCCGTGGCGAACACGAGACCGCGTGCGTTGGCCACCGGCGGGTCGTACGCGAAGTCAACGATCGCGTAGTTGAGGTCGGCATTTGCCTCGGCAGCGGCCTTCGTTGCGTCACCCAGCAAGAAGCCCACCGTCACGGTGATATTGCAGCCCTTGTCAGCGAACGCCTGGAGGTTCGGTGCGTAGTCGGCATCGCTCGTCGACTCGAGCAGGTCGATGGTGACTCCGAGCTCGCTCTCGGCACGCTTCATGCCTTCGTACGAGATCTGGTTGAAGCCCTTGTCATCGACGCCACCGGTGTCGGTGACCATGCAGGCGAGGATTCCCTCACCGGGCAGACCGGTGGACTCTTCCGTGGTCTCCTCGGCAACGGTCTCTTCGCTGGCCGTGTCGCTGCTACCGCCACATGCGCCGGCAACCAGCGCGAATGCGGCGAGAGCGAGCGCAGCGGACTTGAGTCCCTTGTGCTTTCTCATTGGATTGTGTGTCTCCTCCTCGCACGGCAGTTGCCGTACGTGATCTTGGTGATGCGGCGAGCATAGTGCTCGGAGCATCTTCAGGTGAGGAGATGCGCGTCGCCGAGACGGTCGTCACCCGTTGAGGGGCGACGGGCCGCGACGCCGTCGACACACCCGCCCGCAGCGACGGGTGATCACCGGTCAGACGAGGCTGGGAATGTTCGCTTCGTTCACCCGACGCTTCATGAGGTTCCACGTCAGGCGGAGGTAATCGGCCTTTTCGATGAGCGAGCGCATGTGCGCGCACTGCGACTCGGGCATCGGCTCGGCCGACGTCGCCCCCATCGTGACGTCGAGACGGCAGGCGTACTCGAAGGTGGCGTGCAGCGCCGCGGCATGACCGATGTCGTTGCCGACGGTGATCGCACCGTGCCACGGGATAATGATCGCAACGTCATCCTTCGACAGGGCCGGGGCGATCGCTTCGATCGTGTCGTCGGGCGCCACCGCGGTCTTCTTCCAGAAGTAGGTGCACAGGTTGTGCCACATCTTCGGCGGTCGGGCGAACGCCGACTGCGCCGTCACCCAGAAACCGTGCGTGTGCACGACGGCATTGACGTCGGGGCGGTGCATGTAGATGCCGTGGTGGAACCCGATCCCCGGGCTGATCTTGCGGTCACCGGCGATCTGGTTGCCCTCGAAGTCGAGCTTCACGATGTCTTCGAGCGTCGTCTCTTCGAACGTCTTGTCGAGAACGTTCGTCCAGTAGGCCCGCTCACCCGGGACGCGGATGGACACGTGGCCACCGATCACACCACCGAGCCCGTGGGCTCCGAGCGCTTGGCATGCGATCAATACGTCTTCACGTTCCTGCGACATACGAACCCTCCCAGTCGTCGTGCTGCTTCCGTGGTCACCTTACTGCGAAAACGTGCAATGGCAAGTGCCGATCGTTCCGAGCCCGCTCATCTACCGTCGGGACGAACGACGTAGATGCTCCGTGCCCAGGGAGGCCGCACAGCGGCCAGGACGGCGCCGGCGAGCCGCGAGAGTGCGTACGGCAGCAGCCGTGCCAGGCGAGGTGCAGCCAGCAGGATCCGCCGCATCGACCTGCGGTTCCGCAGCGCGGCGTAATTCGCGTTGATCGATTCGTCGTTGCTCGTCGTCACCATCACGAGAGCAACTCCGTTCTCCGTGAGATTCGCACGCAGGAATCTCAACCAGGTGTCGTGGTCGCGACGATCGCGCGTGCGGGTGAACGGATAGAACTCCTGGCACAGGATGACGTCAAACGGCCCGTCAACGAGCGGCACGTCCGGCCGAATTGCCCCCGCGTGGAACGTGCATTCCGGCCACTGCTTGCGCGCGAAGTTCACCGCATCCTCCGACAGTTCGAATCCGACGACCGAGGCATGCGGCCACATCCGACGCAAACCGGCCGTCGTGAACCCTGCTCCGGATCCCAGATCGGCAACCTTGCGCGGTTCGTTGACGGAGAAGGACCGCGCAATCCTCTGGTAGTCGCGACACACGGTGTCGACACGCCGACGGTCGAACTCGTTGTGCAGATACAGACCGGAAGCGAACGGGTCGGCACCCGCGACGAGAGCCCTGTACGAGCCGTAGTCGTTCCTGATGTCGCCCGATGCGACGTCGGCTCCCGAGCGAATGCGCCGCTCGGTCTCGGCAAGGATCTCCGGCGACCACCAGGGCGCATCTCGCGACTCGGACACTGCACATCTCCCCGACCCGGACGCGCCGCGCCGCTGAAAGTGTCGCACACACACCGCACGGTGGTGCGCATGAGTGCGTGAGTGGGCCAGGTAGGGATCGAACCTACGACCAAGGGATTATGAGTCCCCTGCTCTGACCACTGAGCTACTGGCCCGACGTCATTACATGTCGATGGCTCCGGGGGTGGGGCTCGAACCCACGACCGACGGATTAACAGTCCGTTGCTCTGCCAACTGAGCTACCCCGGAAAGGCTTCTGCAGGCTACCAGTGACGCACGCGCACCGGCCGGGCGGGACACGTCACTCGTCGTCGATGAACGAGCGCAGGCTCTCCTTGTTGTTTGGATGGCGCAGTCTCGACAAGCTTTTTTGCTCGATCTGACGGACACGCTCCCGGGTGATGCCTTCGAGCGCAGCCACCTCCTCGAGCGTGTGCGGCTTTTCCTTCCATTGACCGAGACCGAAGCGCATCGAGAGAATGCGTCGCTCCCGCTCGGGAAGATGCTCGAGGGATTTCTCGATCATGTCGATGCGCGCCCGGCTCATCGTCTCGCGCAGCGGGTCGGCGGTGGTATCCGTGGGAATCGTGTCACCGACCGTAATGTCATCGGCATCGACCCCGATCGGCGCATCAAGGCTGGTCGTGGAAAGCGTGAGTTGCGTGATCTTCAGCAGCTCGTCGACGGAGATTCCGGCGCGGGCCGCGACCTCCTCGGGTCCCGGACCGCGATTCAACTCCGCCGTGAGTTCCCGCTCGACGCGCTGGACACGGTTGACGATCTCCATCATGTGACCGGGTATTCGGATGTTGCGCCCCTGGTCGGCCATCGCCCGTGTCATCGCCTGACGGATCCACCACGTCGCATAGGTGGAGAACTTGAAACCCTTTTCGTAGTCGTACTTCTTTGCCGCGTGCATGAGGCCGATGTTGCCTTCCTGGATGAGGTCGGCGAGTTGAAGTTCCTTGCGGTCGTACCGACGTGCAATCGACACAACGAGGCGTAAATTCGCCCGGACCATCTCATCCTGGGCTTTGCGACCATCACGCTCGAGATGCTTCAGTTCGCGCCGTTCGGAGATTTCGAGCGTTTCGCCGACGTCACGGAGACGATCTTCGGCCCGCAGTCCGTCCTTGATCCGCTTTCCGAGGTGACGCTCCTGTTCGGCGGTGAGCAACTCAACCTTGCCGATCTCATTGAGGTACTGGCGCACCGTGTCGGGTGAATCACCGCCGCGCAACGAAATGCTCGTCATTGCCGCTTCACCCCCCTGATGTTGGATCTGCCCCGTTTTCGTTCACCGTGTTCAACCATGTCAGCAATTCGGGTAGCACCGATACTGCCACAGCAGGGTCACTCAATCGCTCCATCACCTGCTTCACCGCCCGGTCGGCCTTGATCGTCTCGGCATCGACGTGTCGACCGCGCACGGCGAGGGCGCGACGAACCGCAGCACGCACGAGATTGACGATCTCGACGATCGGATCACCGATCGGATCGGCGACGCTCACCCGTTCGATGACGGCGCCGGCCCGTTCGTCGACGCTTCGCAGTGCCGCCGTCACGTCGCCGTGAGCCGCGCGAATCGCCGTAAATGCCTGCTTGTGCGCGACGCCGGCGAACAGATGCTCCGAAAGGAGCGCATCGAGCGCCGGATCGACGAGCAGATGCGCCAGCACCGCCTCCTCCCCCGATGCGCCGTCTCGGGCGTCCGCCGTCGTCGTCGCAGCGGCGGCGGACGCGGTCGACATCGG
>CAZIME010000067.1:0-1302 GCA_964540395.1 uncultured Bifidobacterium sp. | reverse complement strand
CTTCTTCAACGTCGGATCTGACTGCACGCGCGGGATGTCGGCGACCGGGATGCCCACGTGCGTTGCCACCTGTCCGGCATACAGCTTGCGCACGTGAACGTCGGGATGTTCGTTGATGACGACCATCGCCGCCCGCGCGGTACGCGCCGACGCCTCGGGCGTGGTCGTCGATCCGGCTTCGAGCACTCGCCGCAGCCGGAACGCAAGGAAAGGCTCTGGCTCGCCGACTGCACGGCGCAATGCGTCGGGATCCGAATCGGCGAGCTCGCCCGGATCCTTTCCGCCGGTGAGTCGGGCGACGGCAACTTGCACGTCGAACTTGCGTTCCCATTCGTAGAACCTCTCCGCCGCACCCTGTCCGGCGGCGTCGGCATCGAACGCGAGGACGATCCGCGACGTGAAGCGCTTCATCAGACGTACGTGATCCTCGGTGAGGGCCGTGCCGCACGTTGCGACGGCATGGTGGATGCCGACTCGATGGAATCCGATGACGTCGGTGTATCCCTCGCACACGACGATCTGATCGAGTTTCACGACGTCGGCCTTCGCCCAGTTCAATCCGTACAAGGTCCGCGACTTCGCGTACACCGACGACTCGGGTGAGTTCTTGTATTTGGCGGGATCGGTGCTGCCGGGAAGGATTCGTCCGCCGAAGCCGACGGCCTCACCGCTCTCCTTGAAAATCGGAAACATCACCCGAGCGCGGAACGTGTCCTGCTGGCGACCGCGAGAGTTCGTGAATCCGAGTCCGGCCTCGCGCATCATCTCCGGCGACACCTTCAGTGCCTTGCTCAGCGCGTCCCAATCGTCGGGCGCCCAACCGATCTTGAACTGTCGTGCCACGTCACCCGCGAGACCCCGCGAGCGGAGGTAGTCACGTGCCGCACGGGCATCGGGAGAGTTGAGCAGTCGATCGTGGTACCAATCGACGGCCCGCTCGACGACGGCGACGAGCTCCCGGCCCTTCTGTCGGTCGCGCTGCTGCGTACCCGACGTGTACGTGAGACTGATCCCCGCCTTCGCCGCGAGATGCTCGACCGCCCCGACGAAATCGAGGTGCTCCATGTTCTGTACGAACGTGAACACGTCCCCCGACGCACCGCAGCCGAAGCAGCGGTAGCGACCAATCTCCTCCCTCACGTTGAACGACCCGGATTTCTCCGCGTGGAACGGGCACAGACCAACCTGGTTGCGACCGACCCGCCGCAAGGACAGGTACTGGGACACGACGGTCGTCAGCGACGTGGCTTGACGCACCCGCTCGATGTCGTCGTCGGCGATCGCCACGCCCGCAGGTTACTC
>CAZIME010000066.1:0-5622 GCA_964540395.1 uncultured Bifidobacterium sp. | reverse complement strand
TCGCGAGGATGAGGTGGTCGCAGTGCACCGTGCTCGGTACCGCCGTGGTCGGCAGTCCGGCAGTCATGAACTGCAATAGCGCCATCTGTGCGGTCGCGTCCTGCATCGCGACGCGATCAGGGTTGAAGTCGGCGTAACTGCGACCGCGCTCGAGCTCCTGGCCCTGCGGATCGACGAGGTGGTTGACGAGGATCTTTTCCGTCAGCGTGAGCGGTCGCTTCAGCCGCGTGCGGGCGAGTTCCACGATGCGGGGGAGGCGGTCGTACACCGCGTTGACGAGTTCGAGTGGCGTGTTGGCGCTGACGGTCATGCGCGTAGCGTACAGGTTGCGTACAAGTGGATGTTGCGTGGCTCGTCGCCCCGCTCGACCGCTCGCACGAACCACCATGGCCGCCCGTCGTCGCTCTTCCGCCCCACGATCGATTCGTTACGTCGAAATCGCCGACACGTTGCGCAAGCGCATCGGCAGGGGCAGATACGCCGGTGTCGCGGTTCTGCCGAGTGAATCGGAGTTGTCCGGGGAATTCGCGGCGAGTCGGGTGACGATCCGCCGAGCCCTCGAAATGCTGCGTGACGAAGGGCTCGTTGCATCACGACAGGGGCTCGGCTGGACGCTCGTTACCGGCGCGACACCGCAGGTGCTCGGGCGACTCGGCACGATCGAGGAGCAGTTGTCGGTGGCGGGTGTGCGAAGCGCGCGCCGCGTGCTCGACTTCGCATTCGAGCGCGCCCCGAAGCGGATTGCCGCCTTGCTCGATGCCGAGGACGTGCTGCGGGTGAAGCGCGTCAACCTCGCCGATGGCGAACCGTTCGCGGTCGTCACGGTGTGGTGCCCCGAGGACATCGGGCGTCGCCTGTCGCGAAGCGACGTCGAGCGCAGTTCGTTCTACGAACTCATCGACGTGCCGCTGCGCGGTGCAACACAGACGATCGCCGCCGATGCAGCGACGACCGGCGAAGCGAAGTTGCTCGGCGTGAAGGCGGGTTCACCCGTGTTGCGCTGTGAGCGGACGACGCGCGACGTGAAGGGGCGTGTTGTGCTCTTCTCCGAGCACGTCTTTCCCGGGCATCGAACGTCGTTCGTCGTCGAGCTGCCCTCGGTTGCGCATTCGATCGCGCCGACCGGCCTGCGGCTCGTCGATTGATCGTCGGCGTCGTTACCAGCTGTCCCAGTGCAGAACGCTGTCGAGCGGCAGGCGAGCGGCGGGCTTGAAGTCGGTGCCCTTCGTGTACGCGACGGGAAAGAGTCCGCCCTGGGTGATCGCGTCGTACGGGATGCCGAGCAATTCGGCGGCTTTGCGCTCGCCGTCGTTCATGAGATGGATCGTCGTCCACGCGCTGCCGAGGCCCCGCTCGCGCAGCGCGAGCATGAAGCTCCACGTTGCGGGCAGCAGTGAACCCCACATCGATGCCGTTGCGAACGACGGCAGGTTGTCGAGGCGACCTTCGATCGCGGGGATGACGAGCAGCGGCGCGCGGTGGAAGTTCTCCGCGAGGAACAACGCCGAGTCGACGACCTTGTTCATGCGTTGCGCGCGCACGTCGTCATCGGCACGCTTCGGTCGGGGTGCGGCGGCATAGAGCGCGAAGTTCTCGCGGTAAATGTCGCGCAGCGCGACCTTCTTCGCCGGGTCCTCGACGACGATCCAGTGCCAACCCTGGTTGTTCGACCCGCTCGGTGCCTGCAGCGCGAGTTGCAGGCACTCCTCGACGACGCTGCGCGGTACCGGTCGGTCGAAGTCGAGGCGCTTGCGCACGCTGCGGGTCGTCGACAGGAGCGTGTCGGCGTCGAGGTTGAGTCGGGGATGATCGATCATGTGACAGAGTGTGTCACGCCGGGCCGGTACAGATGAACGGACGGCGCAGGTGAGTGTGCAGGCAAGTGTGCAGGCAGGGGGGGTGGGTGCTCGATGGGCAGTGACGGTGCATCGGATCGCGTCGCCGTGGACCGACTCGACTCGGGCGTTGTCGAGGTGCGATTGCGCCGTGCCAACAAGCGGAACGCACTCGATGCAGCGGCGTTCCGTGCGCTCGCCCGAGCCGGGGCATCGTTGCTCGACGACCGGCGTGTACGCGTCATCGTTCTGTCGGGTGAGGGCACTTCGTTCTGCGCGGGGCTCGATCTCGCCGCGTTTGCGACGCTCGGTGCGAGCGGAACCGCGCAGCACTTCGATCCGCATTCCGTCGCCGATGTTGACGACACCGCGGGTCCGGGAACGCTCGTCGTCGACGGCGACACTCACCTCGCCCAGTACGTGTGTCGCGTGTGGCGCCTCGCGCCCGTGCCGGTCATCGCAGCGTTGCACGGTCACGCCCTTGGTGCCGGCCTGCAGATTGCCCTCGGCGCCGACGTGCGCATTGCCCACCCCGACACGCAGTTGTCGCTGCGTGAAGTGCACTGGGGGATCATCCCCGACATGGCGGGCACCTTCCACATGCAGGGTCTCGTGCGCGATGATGTCGTGCGCGAACTCGTGTACACCGCGCGAATCGTCGGCGCACGCGAAGGGGAGCGGCTCGGGCTCGTGACCCGACTCGCCGAGGATCCCCGTGCGGCCGCGCTCGAACTCGCCGCGCAGATCGCGGCGCGCAACCCCGATGCGGTGCGTGCGGCGAAATCGCTCCTCGCCGGCGCGACGGCCGAAGCCGCGTCGCGGCACATGTCCCGCGAGCGCGAACTCATTGCGTCGCTCGTGAACACGCCCAACCAGCACGAGGCGGTCATGGCGAGTCTCGAGAACCGCCCCGCGCGATTCGTCGACCCCGCGAACTGAGCGGGCAGGACCCGTCGATTCCGACGGGTCCTGCCGTAAGATAGAGAAGTCGGGCCAACGTCGTCCCGGGCAGTGGCGCTTCCTGCACTCGCAGGTGTGCGACTGCATCCATCCGCCGACGACCGTCCATTCGGGTGTTCCCCTGGACAATGAGGACGACACATGTTGCATGATCTGCCGCGTGCGCGCGGCCTGTACGACCCGCGGTTCGAGCACGACGCGTGCGGTGTGTCGTTCGTCGTCGACATCAAGGGTCGCGCATCGCACGACCTCGTGCTCACGGGTCTCGGTGCGCTGTGCAACATGGAGCATCGTGGCGCGACCGGCGCCGAACCCGACACGGGTGACGGCGCAGGAGTGCTCGTCCAGGTGCCCGATCGATTCCTGCGACGCGTCGCCGGTGTCACGCTTCCCGAGCGCGGCGCCTACGGCGTCGGTCTCGCGTTCCTGCCGTTCGACGACGTCCTCGCCGAAAAGGCGGTGGAGCACGTTGCCCGCATCGTCGCCGAGGAGAGTTTGGTGTTGCTCGGTTGGCGCGACGTCCCCGTGTCCCCCGACTGCCTCGGCCGCAGCGCGCGAGCAGTCATGCCGCGTTTCTCGCACATGTTCGTGTCCGATCCCGCGGGTGCGCGCGACGTCGCCCTCGATCGCAAGTTGTTCGTCGTGCGCAAGCGGATCGAGCACGAGCTGCCGACGGAACTGCGCACGTATTTCCCGTCGCTCTCGTCACGCACGCTCGTGTACAAGGGCATGCTCACGACGCCGCAGCTCGGCACTTTCTTCCCCGACCTCGGTGCCGATGACTTCGAGTCGGCGCTCGCGCTCGTGCACAGTCGTTTCAGTACGAACACGTTCCCGTCGTGGCCGCTGGCCCACCCGTACCGCTACATCGCGCACAACGGTGAGATCAACACCGTGCAGGGCAACCGCAACTGGATGCGCACCCGCGAAGCGCTCCTGTGCAGCGATCTCGTCTCGGGACTCGACCGCGCGTTCCCCGTGTGCACCGTCGGCGGTTCGGACTCGGCGAGTTTCGACGAAGTGCTCGAGTTGTTGCACCTCGGCGGCCGCTCGTTGCCGCACGCCGTGCTCATGATGATCCCCGAGGCGTGGGAGAACAACCCCACGATGGACCCGCTGAAGCGGGACTTTTACCGCTATCACTCCGCGCTCATGGAGCCGTGGGACGGCCCGGCGAGCGTCGCGTTCACCGACGGCACCCTCATCGGTGCGGTGCTCGATCGCAACGGACTGCGCCCGAGCCGCTACTGGGTGACGAGCGACGACCGGCTCATCATGGCGAGCGAAGTTGGCGTAGTGAGCGTTCCCGCCGACAAGATCGTGCGCAAGGGGCGCCTGCAGCCGGGGCGCATGTTGCTCGTCGACACCGCGCAGGGTTGCATCGTCGACGACGACACGATCAAGAGGCAACTTGCTGCGGAACACCCGTACGGCGAATGGTTGAAGTCGGGACTCGTCGCGCTGCCCGAGCTGCCCGACCGTGAACACGTCGTGCACAGCCGTGACAGCGTCGTGCGCCGCCAGCAGATCTTCGGGTACACCCACGAGGAATTGAAGCTCATCGTCGCACCGATGGCGCTCGCTGGTGCCGAGCCGATCGGTTCGATGGGGACCGATACGCCGATCGCCGTTCTGTCCACGCGTCCGCGACTGCTGTTCGATTACTTCAAGCAGCTGTTCGCGCAGGTGACGAATCCGCCCCTCGACGCGATTCGAGAGGAAGTCGTTACCTCGGTGGCGTCGACGCTCGGTCCCGAGAGCAACCTGCTCGCTGCCGGCCCGGAGAACTGCCGCCAGCTCACCCTTCCGTTCCCGATCATCGACAACGACGAGTTGGCGAAGATCATCCACGTCAACGACGACGGCACGATGCCGCACCTCGCGGCGGTCGTCGTCGGCGGTCTGTACCGCGTCGCCGAAGGCGAAGCCGGGCTGCGCGCGGCACTCGACGATGTGCGCGCGAAGGTATCGCGGGCGATCGATGACGGTGCGCGAATCATCGTTCTGTCCGATCGCAATGCCGATGCCGTGTACGCACCGATTCCTTCATTGCTGCTGACGAGTGCGGTTCACCACCATCTCGTGCGCGAACGTCGCCGCACCATGGTGGGGCTCGTCGTCGAGTGCGGTGACGCACGCGAAGTGCACCACATGGCCCTGCTCATCGGGTACGGCGCCGGTGCGATCAATCCGTACCTTGCCTTCGAGTCGATCGAGGACATGATCACGGCCGATGACGGCAAGGGCATCAACGGTCTCGGCGGAATGGATCCGCGCAAGGCCGTGAAGAACTACGTGAAGGCCGCCGGCAAGGGCGTGCTCAAGGTGATGTCGAAGATGGGCGTGTCGACCGTGGCCTCGTACACGGGTGCGCAGATCTTCGAGGCGATCGGTCTCGGGCGCGAAGTCGTCGACGAGTTCTTCACCGGAACCGTGTCGCGTCTCGACGGAATCGGGCTTGCCGAGATCGCGACGGAGGTTGCCGCGCGACACGCGGTCGCCCATCCATCGCGTCCCGACCAGCGACTCCACCGCAAGCTCGAACTCGGCGGTGAGTACCAGTGGCGCCGCGAGGGGGAGCATCACCTCTTCAATCCCGACACCGTCTACCGACTCCAGCACGCAACGCGTGCGGGGCGTTACGACCTGTTCAAGCAGTACACGTCTGCGGTCGACGACCAGTCGCGAGTCCTCGCGACTTTGCGCGGACTCTTCGAGTTGGCGCCGCAGCACCCGCCGGTGCCGCTCGACGAGGTCGAGCCGGTGTCGAGCATCGTCAAGCGCTTCTCGACCGGTGCGATGAGCTACGGCTCGATCTCGGCCGAAG
>CAZIME010000065.1:551-5639 GCA_964540395.1 uncultured Bifidobacterium sp. | reverse complement strand
CGTGCGCGCCGTCGTCGGTGACCTCGTCTTCGGCGTCAACGACGACACCATGGAAACCGTCGTGCTCGATATGTTGCGCGCGCGGGGCCTCACGATCGGCGTAGCCGAGTCGGTGACGGGCGGTCTCGTCGCCGGACGTCTTACCGCCACGCCCGGTGCGAGCGACGTCGTGCGCGGCGGAGTCGTTGCCTATGCGAGCGACGTGAAGTTCGACGTGTTGAACGTGGCCCCGGGACCGGTCGTCAGTGAAGACGCGGCTCGCACGATGGCGAACGAGGTGCGTCGTGTCGTCGGTGCCGACGTCGGTCTTGCGCTCACCGGCGTCGCCGGACCCGCCGAGCAGGACGGACGCAAGGTGGGCACGTTGTGCATAGCGATCGCCTTTCCCGACGGGACCGTCGAGGCGAGCACGGTGATGCTTCCCGGCGAGCGCAAAATGATGCGCGAACTGTCGGTCATTTCGGCGCTGAATTTCCTGCGCCACGCACTGCTGCATCGCGGCGCGTAATTTCGCATCTTGCTCGGGTGACTCCGCTCGTCGTCGCAGAGTGGTGCGCGACCGCGATCGACCGTGACCGGACAAAAAGAAAGGTCCCGGTCTTGCGACCGGGACCTTTCGGGAATCGAACCGTCGTGGCGTTATGCCGCGCGGTATCCCTCTGACGCCGAGCGGGCGAGCGCGATGCTGAGGATGATGAGTCCGTAGCCGGGCTTGGCGAGCACGTCGGCCACCGTGTAACCGACCTGAATCGCCGTCGTCGCGCCGGTCTCGCTGAGACCGAGCGTGTTCGACAGCCAGCTCTCCTTGTCGCCGAGGATGTACGCGATCGGGTACACGCCCCAGGTGAACAGCAACAGGTAGCGCAGGTTGTTCAACTTCTTGCCCACCTCGCCGGCCTGGCTGCGCATCGCCTTGCCGATGTCGCCGGCAAACAACTCGTACAGCACGTAGAGCATGAAGAGGCTGGAGATGATTCCCCAGATGGCGCGTGCGCTCGAGCCGTCTGCTGCGGTCTCACCCGGGTAACCCGTGGCGACCATGAGCACGGCAGCAATCACGAGTCGGGGTGTCGACTTGCGGGCCACTTCCTTTGAAGCGCCCGAAACAACGACGAGCTCGGCGACGAGCAGCGGCACCGTGAGCAGCCAGTCTGCGTAGCGGTATCCCTCGTTCCACGCTTTGCCGTCGGCGAGTGCGCCGAAGATGCGCCAGTAGTGGTAAGCGGCGATGCCGGTGATCATCGCCGACATCGTCACGGCACTGCGGTAGTTCGGCGAGACGCGGTAGCGCGACACGAGGAAGTACACGAACGAGATTCCCATCGCCGCGACGGCGAAGGAGAATGCGTTGTACACCAGCTCGTGATTCGCGCTGTCCAGCGGCAGACCGAGGACATCGTTTACTGCTTCCATTGCGGGTATTCCTCCTTGTTTCTTTCCGGCTTTCGGACCGGAACTTCTGGGTCACCGATGACGGGCGTCAACGGGGGATACTTCATGTTTACGGGATGTCAAGGTGCGGTGCATGACGCATGGAGTGACGATTCGGTGCCAAAGATCGCCGCTTACCGTCATACAAATGACATATCCCCGCGGGGTCGGTCGCAGACGTGCCGGTGTCGCCCTACCGTGAAGGGGCGACACGGGTGACGGCGTCATACCCCGCCATGCCGAGGTCACAGGGCCCCCGTAGCTCAACCGGAGAGAGCAACGGACTTCTAATCCGTAGGTTGCAGGTTCGACTCCTGCCGGGGGCGCCAACGTCACAATGGCGGCGCATCGGAGCGCGAATGGCTCGCGTCACTGCCTCATTTCTGCGAGAACGCCGTGACGCACACGTCGCCCTAGCCTGAAGCGACCATTTCCCCGGAGGATCGCGTGGCAATCAAGAAATTCAAGAAGGGTGACACCATCATCTATCCCCAGCACGGCGCGTGCATCGTGAAGGGTGTCAAGCGGATGCGGGCCTTCGACGTCGTCCAGGAGTACCTCATTCTCGAGAGCGTGATGAAGGACATGAGCGGCAAGGGGATGACGCTCTCGGTGCCCACCGCCAAGGCGCACGACCTGGGTATCCGCCCGCCGGTGTCGGCGAGCGAACTGCAGGACCTCGTCGACGTGTTGTCGAAGCCCGACCCCAGAGTTCCCGCGAACTGGTCGCGCCGGTTCAAGAACCACCAGGAGAAGTTGAAGAGCGGCGACGTGTACCAGGTGGCCGAAGTCGTGCGCAACCTCGCCGCGCGCGACCGTGAGAACCAGTTGTCCGCCGCGGAAAAGACGATGTACGACCGCGCCCGACTCAACCTCATTTCCGAAATCGCGCCGTCGAAGAAGTGCTCGACGGAGGAGGCCACGCGCTTTCTCGACCAGGCTCTCGAGCGCGGCGTATTGAAGGTGGCGGGCAAGGCGGCAAAGAGCGAGGTGAAGTCCCCGGCAGCCAAGGCCTCGATCGCAAAGGCTCCGACAAAGACTGCGGCAAAGGCTGTGACAAAGGCTTCGGCGAAGAAGTCGGCTGCCACCGCGAAGGCTGCGGCGAAGAAGAAGTAGAACCTCGGGTATGGCCGTGCAGCCGACCCGCGACGAACTCACTGCGCTCATCGAGCGCGGCGAGATCGACACCGTCATCATGGCGTTCGGTGATCTGCAGGGCCGTCTCGTCGGCAAGCGCACGACCGGTCGGTTCTTCCTCGAACACGTCGCCGAGCACGGCACGGAGAACTGCGACTACCTCATCGCCACCGACATGGACGACAACGCGGTGCCGGGGTACCGCTTCGCGTCGTACGACCTCGGATACGGAGACATGGTGGCACGCGCCGATTTCTCCACGCTGCGCATCACGCCGTGGGTGCCGCGCACGGCCGTCGTACTGTGCGACCTGCTCCACCCCGGGACGAACGATCCGATCGCCGTGAGTCCGCGACAGGTGTTGCGCGACGTGGTGGCTCGTGCGGGTGCGACGGGACTCGCGCCGATGGTCGGCAGTGAGATCGAGTTCTTTCTGTTCCGCGACAGCGTCGAGGAGGCGCACGCGAAGGGCTACGAGAACCTCGAGCCGCACGCACCGTTCCTGCAGGACTACCAGATCCTGCAAACCACCCGCGACGAGTACGTCATCGGCGACATCCGGCGCGGTCTCGAAGCGGCGGGAATTCCCGTCGAGTACTCGAAGGGTGAGGCGGGGCGTGGCCAGCACGAGATCAACCTCGCCTTCACCGATGCGCTGGCGATGGCCGATCGCAACCTGTTGTACAAACACGCGACGAAGGAGATCGCGTCGTTGCACGGACGCAGCGTCACCTTCATGGCGAAGTACGACTTCGCCGAAACGGGATCGTCGTGCCACGTGCACTGCAGTGTGCGCGACGTGAACCGCGCCGATCAGCCGCACTCCTTGTTCGCGCTCGATGCGGCGGGTGATCCGATGGGAATGTTCGCCCACTGGCTCGCCGGACTCGTGCACCTCGGTCGCGAGTTCGCAATTCTCTGGGCGCCGACGGTGAACTCGTACAAGCGTTACCAGCTCGGCTCGTGGGCACCGACGGCCGTCGCATGGGGTGGCGACAACCGCACCGTCGGTTTCCGCGTCGTCGGACACGGCGATTCGACGCGCGTCGAGTGCCGCCTGCCGGGGGCCGATGCGAATTCGTACTTCGCCTTCGCCGGCATCATCGCCGCCGGAATGTACGGGGTGCGTCACTCGCTGCCGCTGCCGGCAAAGGTCCTCGGCAACGCCTACGGTCGCGACGAGCTGCCGCGAGTGCCGTTCACGCTCGGCGAGGCGATCGACGCATGGGAGGCGAGTGCGGCGGCGCGCGAGTGCTTCGGCGACGACGTCCATCACCACCTGCTCACCGCGGCACGCCACGAATGGCAGTCGTTCCACCGGTCGGTCACCGACTGGGAGCGACGTCGGTACTTTGATCGGGCATGAAAATCGCCTTCTGCGGCCTCGGCGTCATGGGCGCCCCGATGGCCCGCCATCTCGCCAAAGCCGGTCATGACGTCACCGTGTACAACCGCACTGCGGCGAAAGCCGTCGAATGGGTGGCCGCGCACGGCGGTGCGCATGCGCCCACTCCGGCGGCGGCGGCACGCGGCGCGCAACTCGTCATGCTGTGCGTCGGCAACGACGACGACGTGCGCAGCGTCGTGTACGGCGACGACGGAGTCCTCGCAACGATGCAGCCCGGTGCCGTGCTCGTCGATCACACGACGGCGTCGGCCGGTCTCGCGCGCGAGTTGAGCGCACGGTGCGCCGCGCGTGGCGTGGGATTCGTCGATGCGCCGGTGTCGGGCGGTCAAGCCGGTGCGGAGAACGGCGCACTCACCATCATGTGCGGTTCCGACGAGGAGTCGGATTTCGTCGCGATGCGCGACGTCGTTGGCGCATACGCGCGGGCGTGCATCCGACTCGGTGCTGCCGGTGCCGGACAGTTGACGAAGATGGTGAACCAGATCTGCATCGCGGGAACCGTGCAGGGTCTCGCCGAGGGACTCGACTTCGCGATGCGTGCGGGTCTCGATCCCGATGCCGTGGTCGAGGTCATCTCGAAGGGCGCCGCGCAGTCGTGGCAGATGGAGAACCGTTCGAAGACGATGGTTCGCGGCAGCTTCGACTTCGGTTTCGCAGTCGAGTGGATGCGCAAGGATCTCGGCATCTGTTTCGACGAGGCCAAGCGCAACGGGGCGGAGCTCGCGGTGACGCGAATCATCGACGGGTACTACGCCGAGGTCGTCGCCGCCGGTGGTCGTCGGTACGACACGAGTTCGCTCATGTCGCGCCTGCGGGCGCGGGTCGACGAAGACGGTCGGTGGTGGCCGGCGGGCTAGCGCCCGGCGTGCATCACCGCATCCGCGTACACGTCGAGTACGCGTGACAACTCGTCGTCGGTGATGACGAGCGGCGGACAGAAGGCGTTCGTCTCGGCACCGATTCCGCGCACGATGACGCCGTTGGCGAGTGCGACGTCGCGGATCTTCTGCGCATCGTGGTGGGGAAGCACACCCGCGGCCCACATGCCGCCCCTGCCGCGCACCTCGGCGATGAGGCCGTCGTCGCGCAGTGCAACGAGACCGCGCTCGAGT
>CAZIME010000065.1:0-541 GCA_964540395.1 uncultured Bifidobacterium sp. | reverse complement strand
TCATCGCCGCGGCACACGCCGATGCGTGACCCGAGTACGTGTAGCCGTGGCGCAGGATGAAATTCGGATCCGATTCGAGCGATTCGCGCACGCGTGTCCCCACGAGAACACCGCCGAGCGGAACGTATCCGGACGTCACGGCTTTCGCGAAACACAACACGTCGGGAACGACGTCGAACGCCTGCGCGCCGAACCACGTGCCGAGACGACCGAACGCGGTGATCACTTCGTCGAAGATGAGGTACACACCGTGCTTGTCGCATAGCTCGCGCACCGACTGCAGGTAGCCGGGCGGCGGGGGATACACGCCACCGGCACCCTGCACGGGTTCGATGAGCACGGCAGCGAGTCGTTCGCCGTGCCTGCCCATCGCGACGGACAACGCCTCGATGTCGTCGGCGGCGACCTGCTCGACGTCACCGACGAGCGGACCCCATCCCGCCTTGTTCAGCGGAAGACCCTGGGCACTCGTGCCGCCGTAGTTCGTGCCGTGGTAGCCGCGCATCCGCGAAATGATGACGGTTCGTTGCGGACGTCCGGC
>CAZIME010000064.1:1388-5684 GCA_964540395.1 uncultured Bifidobacterium sp. | reverse complement strand
CGCGGCGACATCGCCCCGCACGTGCTGCACACGTACTGCATGGATCGCTTCAACTACGCACCCTCCGTGAGCGACAACGCGATCCAGAAGTTCCCCGAGGATTACACCATCCGGTGGAACGACAAGGACGTGCTCATCGGACCGCACATACGCATCGGCGATGCGCGCATCCACCTGTACCACGACCTCGCGACGAACACCATCGTCATCGGCCACATCGGCCGCCACCTGCGCGACAAGACGACGTCGTAGCCGGCGCTTACTTCTTCTTTCCGCGGCCGAGCATCGCTGCCCACAGCCATTGCGAGAAGCGTGTACCCATCAGCGGCTTCCATGCCCGGTAAATCCACCCCGGAACCACGAGGTCGCGGCCGCGCGCCAAGCCGACGAGCGTCGCTTCGACCACCTCGTCGGGGGTGAGCCACATGAACCGCGGCATGTTGCGCTCGACGTGGTGCAGACCCGCACGCTTCATCAACTCGGTCTGCACGTATCCGGGGGCGAGAACGCAGACGCGCACGCCCTTCGACTTCAACTCGAGATGCGCACTACGTCCGTAGGCGGTGACGAAACTCTTCGCTGCGGCGTAGGCCGACGACTTGCGCATCGGGGTGAACGCCGCGACGCTCGACACGATGATGACGTCACCCCGCTTGCGTTCGACCATCGACGGCACCGCCACCTCGGCGACCCGCATGACACCGAGGGCGAGCAAACGCATGAGTGCGGCGAGTTCGTCGGGTGGCGTCTTGCCGACGCTGCCGGCATGGGTGATGCCGGCATTGAGCACGAGCGCATCGCATCCGATCGCGCGATGCGCGGTGGCTTCGATTCCCTCATCGGTCGATAGGTCGGCGACGAGTGCCTCGCACTCGACGTTGTTGCGGCGCAGTTCGCCGACGAGTTCGTCGAGCTTGGCGGCGTTACGTCCGACGAGGATGCAGTCGTACCCGTCGCGGGCATAACGACGGGCGAAGGCCTCGCCGATTCCCGACGACGCACCGGTGATGAGCGCCTTCGGGCGCAAGGAGGTTCGGGACACGATTGTCAGTGTCGCACACGGCGGCTCTAAGTTGGGGCCGTGAACGAGACACCCATTTACCGCCTGTCCAACGACTACATCGATCGCATGGCGGCACTCGATCCGGGCTTCGCTACGTCGCTCGGCATTCCCGGCAGCGATCACCTCATGACCGACTTCAGCCCCGCCGGTCACGAGGCACGCGAAGCTCTGCAGCGCACCACTCTCGCCGCACTCAATGCGCTCGAACCCACGAACGATGCCGATCGTCTGGCCGCCGGCGTCATGCGTGACTCGCTCGAACTTGCCGAGGCCGAGTTCGCCGCGGGTGAGCACCTGCGTTCGATCCGTGTCATCGCCGGCGACGTCGATTACGCGCGCGCCATCTTCGATCTCATGCCCACCGACACACCCGAGCAGTGGTCGACCATTGCGCAACGTATGGCCAACGTGCCGAAGGCGTTCAACGGCATGTGCGAGTCGTGGCGACTCGGCATGCAGCGCGGTGTCGTCGCGCCGTTGCGTCAGGTGCACGCCGTCGCCGACATGCTCGATGCATGGGTCGGTACCGATGCCGAACCCGGGTTCTTCACCGCACTTGCCGAGCGCTCGACCGACACGAAGGGTGCACCGACTGCCGAGTTGCGTGAAGCTGCCCGTGCCGCAACGGCATCACTCGCCGAGTGCGCCGCATTCCTGCGCAACGAATACGCACCGAAGGCCGACCCGCGCAACGGCGTCGGCGAAGAGCGTCATGCTCTTGCTCGCCGCCGCTATCTCGGCATGGACATCGACGCCGACGAGGCGTACGCGTGGGGCTTCGGCGAAGTGGCACGACTAGATGCCGAGATCGCCCGTGTGGCAAACGAGATCATGCCCGGCGCATCACTCGCCGAGGTGCGACACTTCCTCGATACCGACCCGTCGCACTCGATCGTCGGTGAAGAGAACCTGCGTGCCTGGTTGCAGGAGCTCATGGACGACGCCATGGACTTCCTCATCTCGAACGGCCACTTCGACATTCCCGAGCAGATCCGCACGGTCGAAGCCAAGATCTCTCCCCCGGGTGGGGCTGCCGCGATGTACTACATGCCGCCGAGCGAGGACCTCACGCGTCCCGGCAGCACGTGGTACCCGGCGAACGGTCGCACGGTGTTCCCGAAGTGGAGCGAGCCGACGACTGCGTACCACGAGGGAGTTCCCGGCCACCACCTGCAGGTCGGTGTCGCGGTGATGAACCACGACAAGTTGTCGCGATTCCAACGCAACGAATTCGTCAGCGGCCACGGTGAAGGTTGGGCCCTGTACGCCGAGCGGTTGATGGACGAATTCGGGTTTCTCACCCGCCCCGAATACCGCCTCGGTTACCTGTACGCGCAGGCCTTCCGCGCCGCGCGCGTCGTCATCGACATCGGCCTGCACTGCGACAAGACGATTCCGAAGGACTGGCCATGGCACCCCGGCGAGCGCTGGACGCCCGAGCTCGCCCTCGAATTCCTGTCGGCGCGCTCATCGAGCGACGATGCGTTCAATCGTTCGGAGATCGACCGCTACCTCGGCTGGCCCGCCCAGGCCATCTCGTACAAGTTGGGTGAGCGTGAATGGCTGAAGCTGCGCGACGAGACGAAGGCGCGCCTCGGTGCATCGTTCGATCTCAAGGCGTGGCACAGCTACGCACTCGGACTCGGCAACCTCGGCCTTGATCTTTTCCGCAAGGAAATGAGTCGCTTCGCCGCCTAGGGCGTCAGGTGTTCCTGCGTGCCGCCTTACGGCGTCATGTGTTCACGCGTGCCGCCTTACGGCGTCACGATAACCGTGGTGCCGGGAGTGGCCCAGCGGTAGATGAACTTCGCGTCCTCGGTCGTCATGCGCACGCATCCCGATCCCTTGAAGCGTCCGAGTTCACCCTCGGTTTGCATCGGCTTGCCCTTCTCCAACGGAAT
Source organism: uncultured Bifidobacterium sp. (assembly GCA_964540395.1). Taxonomy (GTDB): domain Bacteria; phylum Actinomycetota; class Acidimicrobiia; order Acidimicrobiales; family Ilumatobacteraceae; genus F1-60-MAGs027. The sequence goes on along the minus strand of CAZIME010000064.1, from coordinate 2,720 downwards.
GTCGTGGAAGCCGACGTTGCCACCGTCGGGGCCGAAAGCGAAGCGTGTCATCCACTTGAACGTCACGTTGTCGAAGTCGAGACTGAACGACCACGGTGACTGCGATGTCACGGCGTAACGTCCAACTTCTGGTACGCCCTTGCGGCCCGACACCGGCATCGAACGGACGATGTTCTCGTTCTTGTCGATCACCCACACCCACTGCAGACGGTTGCTGTAGACGATGCGGCGACCGGTGCCCGAACGACGCGGCAACTGCGGCGGCACGGCACGCGTGTACGTGATGCGCTCGTTGAGCGGCAGAATCTCGGGCGTGACGACCGGGGCGACGCTCGACGGTGCGTCGGGTGCGGTGTAACTCGACGGCACGGGAACGACCGTCGTCGTCGACGCGGACGAATCATCGGTGGGAACGCGCGCGGCATGCGCACCGGGGACGAACGTACCGACGACGGCGCATGCGACGGCGATGGCAAACACTCGACGCATGGTTACCGGCGTCCGTTTTCGTCGGACTCGTCGCCGATTCCGTCGACGACGTCGTAGCGGGTGCCGACCGATCCGAGGATTCCCTGGAACATCGCCGCAACCGGAAGACCGAGCACGGCACCGAGCGGACCGAGCAAAGCAGCGCCGGCGATGACTGCGCCGAAGGCGATGGCCGGATGGATCTCAAGGGTGTGCGCGGTAACGCGCGGCGCAACGAGGAAATTCTCGAGCTGCTGATAGACGACGATGACGGCGACGACGATTCCGGCGCGAATCGGGCTGTCGACGATGGTGAGAAGCAACGGCAGAACACCGGCGATGTACGTGCCGACGACGGGAACGAACTGCGATACGACACCCACCCAGATGGCGAGCGGAATCGGCGCAGGAGTACCGATGAGCTGGAACGCCACCCAGTGCGCAAGTGCCGAAATGACGGCGAGGATCGCCCGCGAATAGAGATAGCCGCCGGTCTTTTTTACCGCGAGATCCCACGTGCGCAAAACGACGCGCTGGCGACTCGGAGTGAGCCAACTGCAGATGGTGCGGCGCAGGCGTGGCCCGTCGGCGGCGAGATAGAAGGTGAACAGCAGGATGGAGAACACCTGCAACAGCGACCCGAACGCCGACACCGACAGACGAACGGCGTTGCTGCGCTGGCTGTTGAAGAACGTCTGGATCGGACCGTCGGGATCGTCGAGCGATTCGATGATCGCCGGCGCATCGATCGACGTGCCGAAGGTGTCGTTGATGAACCCGGAGACGTCGGTGATGTAGCGGTCGCGATTGTTCACGAGATCGTTGGCCTGATCAGCGACGAGAGCCCCCATGATTCCGGCGAAG
>CAZIME010000064.1:0-1378 GCA_964540395.1 uncultured Bifidobacterium sp. | reverse complement strand
GGACCCGACGATGACGAGTACGGCAATGAGGACGAGCCCTGTGGCCGACCCGCGGCGCATACCCCGCCGGGCGAGGCGGTCGGTAGCCGGTTCAATCGCCATCGACAGGAAGATCGAGACGAGAACGAGGACGAGGAAGCCCGACAGACGGTTGAACAGGTCGCGAACGACGAACGTACCGAGGTAGCCGAGCCAGAAGACGACAATGGCGCGAACGACCCAACCGGGCATCGACTCGCGTGATGAACCCCCGAGTGAACCCTCGTTCGGGCCGACTTGTGTCACATGTTTCAGGGTAACGGTGCGGAAAGTTGGATGGAACGACCCCGTCGCTGGCACGATGAAATGGTGAAGTTCGAGCGTCCGCAGATGGAAGAAGCGATCGAACGCGCGCGCGTCACGTTGCGCGACGCGGTGTCGGGGGCGCGATCGTCGCTCGATCGCAGCCTCGCCGGTGTGCGCACGTCACTCGGTGACACCTTGCGCGATCGTGTCGCGGGCCCCGATGCCGAGGAGCGCATGCAGCGCTGGATCGATTCGGATGCCCCGCGGTGGTTCGGACCCGAACGCCCCATCCAGCGCGTGCACGCCGATGCCTCGATGTTCATCGGCGGTTTGCGCGCACTGCTCATCCAGTCGCTCCACCCGCTCGCCATGGCGGGGGTCGCTCAGCACTCCGACTACCGCAACGATCCGTGGGGACGTCTGCAGCGCACCACCGACTTTCTCGCCTCGACCACGTTCGGCCCGATCGAAGAGGCGCAACGTGCCGTCGACCGCGTGAACAAGGTGCACGAACGCGTCACCGGTGTGGCGAGCGACGGCCGCGAGTACTCGGCACGCGATCCCCATCTGCTCGAGTGGGTGCACGTCGCCGAGGTCGACAGTTTCCTCACCGCGCACCAGATGTTCGGGGAAAAGCCGCTCACCGACGAGGAATGCGACGAATACGTCGCCGACATGGCGGTGATCGCACGCAAACTCGGCGTCATCGATCCACCGATCACCCGCGCCGGACTCACGAATCGTCTGCGCGGTTTCATCCCCGAGTTGCGCTCGACTCCCGAGTCGCGCGACGGTGCGAAGTACCTGCTCATCACGCCACCGCTCGATGCACGTTCGCGCGCCGCGTACGGACTGCTCGCCGCGGCGACGGTGTCGACGCTGCCGCTGTGGTCACGCCCCTTGTTGCGTCTGCCGTGGTTCCCGCTCACCGAGCGGACGGCGTTGCGTGGCCTGGGTCAGGCGGTGACGCGCGTCGTGCGCTGGGCCATGCCGACGAAGCCGGCGTAAAGCGCCTGCTGTTGCGGGTCGTGCGCCGAGGTGTCCTCGGGATGCCACTGCACACCGATGATCCGGTGACGCTCGTGCTCGATCG
>CAZIME010000063.1:0-5718 GCA_964540395.1 uncultured Bifidobacterium sp. | reverse complement strand
GAATCGCGGTGACGTCACTCGGCCACGCGCATCCCGGTGTCGCCCGTGCGATCGCCGACCAGGCGCAACGTCTCTTGCACGTGAGCAACTTCTTCGCCAACCCGGTCGCCGCACGCGCCGCCGTCATGGTCGACGAACTGCTCGGCGGCGGGGGACAGGTGTTCTTCTGCAATTCCGGTGCCGAGGCGAACGAGGCGGCAATCAAACTCGCCCGCAAGTTCGGCGGTCGATCGCGACACCGGGTCGTGTCGATGCTCGGTTCATTCCACGGTCGCACGCTCGCTGCACTCGCCGCCACCGGCCAGCCCGCCAAGCACGAGCCGTTCCAGCCGATGCCCGAGGGATTCGCCCACGTGCCGTTCGGCGACCTCGATGCGCTCGATCGTGCCGTCGACGCATCGGTGGCCGCGGTGCTCCTTGAGTGCGTGCAGGGTGAAGGTGGCGTCATCGTCGCCGACGATGCATACTTGCGCGCGGTGCGTCAGCTGTGCACCGAGCGCGGCGCCCTACTCGTCATCGACGAAGTGCAAACCGGTTTCGCGCGCACCGGTGCGTGGTTCGCCTTCCAGCACGCCGGTATCGAACCCGATGCCGTCACGCTCGCCAAGGCGATGGGCAACGGGGTTCCCGTCGGAGCGCTGTGGGCGCGGCGTGAAGTGGGGTCGGTCTTCGTCCCCGGCGACCACGGCAGTACGTACAGCGGCACCGCACTTGCGACGTCGGCCGTCATCGCCGTCATCGAGGCGATGCGCGAGTTGAATGCGCCGCAGCGGGCCCGCGAGATGGGTGCGCTGCTCACCGAGCAACTGCGTCGACTGCCCGGCGTCGTCGACGTGCGGGGAAAGGGGCTCCTGCTCGGCGTCGAACTCGGCCCCGACGCCGATGCCAAGCACGTCGTCGCCGCGCTGCTCGAGCGCGGTCTCGTCGCCAACGCCGTGACGGCGACGGCGGTGCGGCTCGCACCACCCCTCACCGTGTCGGTCGCCGAAATCGACGAAGCAGTTGCCATCATTGCTGAGGTCGTGCGATGAGCATGCGTCATCTCTTGAACACGGCCGATCTCTCGCGCCACGAATTCGACACCGTCGTGAGTCTGTGCGAGGCACCCGTGACATCGCTCGAGCGGCCGTTGGCCGGACGCGGTGTTGCGATGATCTTCGAGAAGCCGTCGAACCGCACCCGTCACTCCACGGAGATGGCGGTCGTGCAACTCGGTGGTCATCCCGTCTACACCCGCGGGGAAGAGGTCGGTCTCGACGTGCGCGAGAGCGTCGAGGACGTCGTGCGCGTGATGGCGGGATACCACGCGGTCATCGCCGCGCGGGTGTTCGACCACCGCATGCTCGAGCGGATGGCGGTGCTCAACGTCGTGCCCGTGCTCAACCTTCTCAGCGACGTTGCACATCCGCTGCAGAGCATCGCCGACGTGCTGACGATGCGGCGCGAATTCGGGGCACTCGCCGGGCGCTCGGTCGCCTGGATCGGTGACTTCAACAACGTCGCCCGCTCGCTGTTCGAAGCGAGCGCGATGTGCGGCATGCACCTGCGGTGCGCTTCGCCCGACGGGTTCGGCCCGACGGTCGACGACGTCGCCCGGTGCGAATCGCTCGGAGCCGCGTCGGTCACGGTCACGAGCGATCCGCGCGAGGCCGCGAGGGGAGCGTCAGCTGTGCACGCCGACACCTTCGTGAGCATGGGTCAAGAATCCGACCACGAGCGACGTTTGCGTACGTTCGCTCCGTACCGGGTCGACGAGAGCGTCATGTCCGAAGCGGCGAGCGACGCGATCTTCATGCACTGCCTGCCGGCACACCGCGGCGAGGAAGTCACCGCTGACGTCATCGACGGACCGCGCAGTCGCGTCATCGCACAGTCGCATATGCGGCTCGCTGCGGCACGGGGTGTGCTCGCAATGCTCGCCCGTCCACCGATCCCCACCGCCACCGGAGGAGTCCGATGAGTTCCAAATTGCAACGCCAACAGACGATCGCCCGGCTCATCTCCGAGCACGACGTCACGAGCCAACCGATGCTCGTCGAGCTGCTCGAAGCCGAGGGAATCACCGCGACGCAAGCGACCGTGTCGCGCGATCTCGACGACCTCGGTGCGGTGAAGGTGCGCATCGCCAACGGCGACACTGCCTATGCGATCCCCGAGTTCGAGCCCGAACGCGTCGCGCCGCTCGATCAACTGCGTCGCGTACTTGCGGAGTGGGTGGCCGAAGTGCACTACAGCGAACCAATGGTCATCGTGCGCACCCCTCCCGGGTGTGCGCACGTCGTCGCGTCCGCGCTCGACCGCTCGCGGGTGCGGGGACTCGTCGGAACCGTCGCCGGTGACGACACGCTGTTCATCGTCGCCGACGCCGACTACGGCGCACGCAAGCTGGCCAACGACCTGCGCACGATGGCCGGACTCGCCCCGCAGCGGGGCGCCAAGTGACCGGTGAGGCGACGGGCGGCGTGACCGGCGGTCAGCCGTTGTGGCACGGACGCTTCTCGGCAGCGAGCGCCGACACCTTGCGTGCGTACACCGACAGCATCGGCTTCGACGTGCGCCTCGTTCTCGACGACGTCACCGGATCGCTCGCTCATGTCGACATGCTCGGCGCGTGCGGAATCCTCCGGGCAGACGAAGTGGAAGCGATCACCGCTGCGCTGCACGCGATCGCGGACGAGGTCCGCGCGGGGTCCTTCGTCGTCCAGCCGGGTGACGAGGACATCCACACCGCGATCGAGCGGCGCGTCACGGAGATCGCCGGTGAAGTCGGCGGCAAGGTGCACACGGCACGCAGTCGCAACGACCAGGCAGCGACGGCCCTGCGGTTGTTCGTACGCCGCGAGTTGCATGCCGTCGCCGAGCGCGCCGTGCGCCTCATCGACGTACTCGTTGCGCGCGCCAACGAGGCCGATACGCATGCCGAGGGGGCCGTCTACCTTCCGGGCTACACCCATCTGCAGCGTGCCCAGCCCGTGCTCCTGTCGCACCATCTGCGCGCACACGCGTGGTCGCTCGAGCGGGACGTCGCACGCATCCTCGATGCTCTGGCGCGCATGGACGTATCACCGCTCGGCGCCGGTGCGCTCGCCGGAACGTCGCTGCCGATTGACCCGGATCGCACCGCCGCCACGCTCGGTTTCGCGCGACGGTTCCCCAACTCGCTCGACGCGGTGTCCGACCGCGACTACGTCGCCGAGACCCTGTTCGCACTCTCCCTGCTCGGCGTGCATCTCTCGCGTCTCGGCGAGGAGTGGGTGCTGTGGACGAGCGAGGAGTTCCGCTTTGCGACGCTCGACGACCGCTACGCCACCGGATCATCGATGCTCCCGCAGAAGAAGAACGCCGACATCGCCGAACTGGCCCGCGGAAAGACGGGGCGACTCGTCGGCAATCTCACGGGTTTCCTCGTCACGCTGAAGGGCCTGCCTCTCGCGTACAACCGTGACCTCCAGGAGGACAAGGAGCCGTTGTTCGACTCCATCGATCAGGTGTCGCGGGCGCTCGTCGTCATCGCCGAGATGATCGCGACGGCAACGTTCCATCCCGAGACGATGCGCGCGGCTGCCGACGCACCGACGAATGCCGCGACCGACCTCGCCGAATGGCTCGTCGCCCGGGGCATGCCGTTTCGCCGTGCACACGCCATCGTCGGGGCGCTGGTGGCGCGGGCGATCGCCGGCGAAGCGTCGCTCGTCGAGCTCGTGAGCAACGACGAACATCTCGGGGCCGAGGCGACCCATCTCCTCGATCGTGGTGCAGCCATCCACCGGCGCGTGAGCAAGGGTGGTGCGGGTCCGGTGCCGGCAGGCGAGCAGCGCATCGCGCTTGATGGCGCCGTCGCGTCCCTGCGTGAACGGCTGGCGGCACGCGCGACGAGCTGAGCCGGCACCGCCGTTCTCACTAGCGTGAACGCCGTGACGACGACTTCGCACGGGGCGGGAACGTACGGTGATCTCGTCGCTGAATTCGCGGCGCGCAACCTCATCCACGATTCCACCGACAGGGAAGCGCTGTCGGAGCGGTCGCGGCGCGACCGCATGTCCGGTTACGTCGGCTTCGATCCGACCTCCGATTCGCTCCACGTCGGCAACCTGCTCGGCCAGATTTCGCTACGCCGTATGCAGACGCTCGGACACAAGCCGATCGTGCTCGCCGGCGGTGCCACGGGGATGGTCGGCGACCCGTCAGGGCGTAGTGAGGAACGTAACCTCCTCGATCCCGAGGCGTTGGCTCACAACGTCGCACGGATCAAGAGGCAACTCGAGCGCTTGCTCGATTTCGGTGGGTCGAACGGTGCCGAGCTCGTCGACAACGCCGAATGGACGAAGGACGTGCGCGTCCTCGACTTCCTGCGCGACGTCGGCAAGCACATCACCGTCAACCAGATGCTCGCCAAGGACAGCGTGAAGAGTCGTCTCGCCGACGCGAACGGGCTGTCGTACACCGAGTTCAGCTACATGCTCCTGCAGGCGAACGACTTCCGTCACCTGTGCGAACACCACGGGTGCGAAATGCAGCTCGGTGGATCCGACCAGTGGGGCAACATCACGGCGGGTATCGAACTCATCCGTAAGCGCCTCGGTCGCACTGCGTATGGGCTCACGTGGCCGCTGCTCACGAAGAGCGACGGATCGAAGTTCGGCAAGACTGCCGACGGCGCGGTGTGGCTGGATGCCGACAAGACGTCGCCGTACCAATTCCGCCAGTTCTGGGTGAACGTCGCCGACGACGACATCGTCACGATCTTCCCGCGGTTTTCCCTGCGACCTCTCGACGAGATCGCCGCGTTGCTCGAGCGATCGCAGCGTGATCCCGCCGCACGTCTCGCCCAGCGCGAGCTCGCCGACGAGATGACGCGCCTCGTGCACGGCGACGAGGCCGCCGCGAACGCCGCCGAAGCGGCGCACGTTCTCTTCGGGGCGAACCCGCTCGAGGCGTCGCCCGAGACGTTCGCGATCCTTGCGCAGGAGGTCCCGACGACGGCGATGGGTTCGGCAGCCCGGGCCGACGCCGTGTCGTTGCTCGCGACTCTCCCGACGATCGGAGCGTCGAAGAGCGAAGTGCGCCGCCTGCTGTCACAGCGCAGCCTGCGCGCCAACGGTGTGGTGCTCGAGGCCGACGGCGATCTCGCGTCGGTGCCACTCGTGCACGGGCGGTGGTTGCTCGTGCGCAAGGGAAAAGCGACCTACCAGCTCATCGATTTCGCCTGATCCCGACCTCGCGGGGGAGCCGGACGCGATGGTGCGGTGTCGGTGTGCAGCGGGTAGCGCGCAGCATTCGAGAGCCCTGACGGGTGCCTGCAAGGAGATGCAGGGAAATGAACGTCCGGGTTGTGAACCCCGGGTCCCCCCGTTAGATTGACGATCCGCTTCTCAGGGCACCCCATGGTGGGTGGCCAAGAAGCAGGTGCGGAGACCGCCGTCCGGCAAGGACGTGTCCCCGCGCGACGCTCCTTGAAAACGGAAGAGAAGACTGAACGCCAGTGCGGGCAGCAATATCGGCGGCGCAAGCCTCCGTGAAGCTGTCTGTCAATTCAACGTCGTCATCGGGTCAGCGCCCGGTGCGACACATTAATTATCGACCAGAACGAGTGTCTGGTCGGTCAGGACACGGTGGTGCGGACGATACGCAAGTGTCGAAAAAGCCACCGTGATCTTTCCGGAAGTACCCATCTCGGCAGCGCTTGCCGTTGTGGGATGGGTGGTTCTTGACGGAGAG
>CAZIME010000062.1:0-5782 GCA_964540395.1 uncultured Bifidobacterium sp. | reverse complement strand
CATCCATCTTGTCTTCCACGGCGAGAATGAAGCACGCGCTCGCCTGCTGCGGCACACCCTTCACGCCGATGTTGAACCACACCGGACTGTTGAATGCTGCGCGCTGGGTGACGAGGATGAACTTCAGTTCGTTGCGGAATGCCTCGGCTTCCTCATCATCGACGAAGTAACCGCCCTGGATTCCCCAATCGGCGATGGTGTTCGCGACACGATCGATGACCTGACGCAACGATGTTTCACGCTCGGCGGTTCCGAGCGTGCCACGGAAATATTTCTGCGCGACGATGTTCGTCGCGTTCAGCGACCACGACTCGGGGAACTCGACACCGAGCTGTTCGAACGCGACCGAACCGTCTTTCCAGTTGCTGATGCGCGCATCGCGCTTCTCCCACGACACCATGTCGTAGGGATGTACATCGGCAGTGGTGAAGTGGCGACGGATGCCGATCGAGAGTCGCTCAGGTGCGATGGACATGATGCTTACCTTTCCAATTTGTAAACCGTGGGAGACATTGTTTAGTTGACGCAAAGTGACCGGTGGTGGAATACCCCGCGCAGAGACCGGATCCCCCAGCGGTTCGACGCTGAACCACTACAGGTGGTATGGATCCGACCCCCATTGCGGATCCGCCCACAACCGGTAGAGGCATCTTACAGGAGTGTTATTCCCCTTCGTCAAGCATTCCCGGAGAAAGTTACGTCGCCGCAACAGAACCCCCGAATCCTCGATTCAGTTGCGTCACTGTAGACACCGAAAGCTGTGGATTGGAAGTGGACAAGTTGTGTTTTTGTTGTGACTTCGCGAACGAGATGAAGAAGGTTCATCCCGTACGAACGTCTGTGTCGCTTATGCGGCGACGCTCACTGCTTGCGCTTGGTCTTGGCCGCCGAACGTTTTTCGAGCAATGTGAGCTCGCGTTTGAAGTCGTCGGCATCGTCGAAGTTCTTGTACACGCTCGCAAAGCGCAGGTACGCCACTTCGTCGATGCGTCGCAGTCGCTTCAGCACTTCGGTACCGACTTGTGCGCTGCGGACGTCGGTGCCGAGGCTGCGCAACGACTCCTCCACACCGCGGGCCAATGCATCGAGTTGCTCGGGTGTGACCGGACGCCCCGTCGAGGCCGCCGACAGGCCCCGAACGAGCTTGTCGCGGTCGAAGGCTTCGCGCTCACCGCTGCGCTTCACGACGAGCAGCGGGCGTTCTTCGATGCGCTCGTAGGTCGTGAAGCGGACCTCGCATTCGAGACACTCGCGGCGCCGGCGCGTGACGTTGCCGTCGTCGGATGATCGCGAATCAACGACCCGCGAGTCATGGAAACCGCATGCCGGGCACTTCACGCGCTCGCATCATAGGTGGAGCGTCGTGTGACCCCGTAGGCGATCGCCGCATGAAGCGATCAGGGGACGATTAGCGGACGATCAGGGGACGCGAACTGCCTGGCCGGCCGTGATCGACGTGCCGTTGAGAACGACGAGTTGATCGACGACCTCGGTGATCGATGCGTTCGGTGCGATGCGCGCGGCGATCGACCACAGCGTGTCGCCGGGCTCGGCAATGACGTAAAGCGGTTCGGCCGGGCGACCTGCCGTGACGGAATCGGCGGCAGCTCTGGCCCCGAACAACCCGCCGAGGGCGACGGCGGCAACGACCGCGATACCGACGAGCGCCATGACGGCCACTGACGGACGACGGCGGGACGAGCCGTGCGACCGGTAGTCGGTGGCACGAACGACCCGCGGGGTGGGTCGGGACGAACCAAGGTCGGACCGGCGTGCGGCTGGGCGGCTCGCGCGAGGGGCAAAGGATCGGGACGTGGGCAGGGCGGTGACGATGGCACTCATGACATCCTCCTTACGGACGGGGTGTTGTGCAGAAGATCTCGGTCCGGCGCGGCGGAGACACCCCGAACCGAGATCTTCAGACTTGGATAGCCCTCGAGATTCAGACGCAGATCGCGCCCGGACATCGAGTGGTGGGCGAACAGGTGTTCGTTCACGGGGATCACCTTAGCGAACGGGTGTTCGGTTGCCAACCTTTCGGCGAACATATGTTTGATCTCGGGGGCGAACAGGCGTACGCTGGCCCGCATGGCTGCAGACCCGACATCACCCACCCAGCGCCCAACCGACCGGCAGCGCGAAATCCTTGCTTTCATCGACAAGGCGATGCGCGAACGGGGCTATCCGCCCTCCGTGCGCGAAATCGGCGAGGCCGTCGGCCTGTCGTCATCGGCCACCGTGCACAGCCATCTCGCGGCGCTGCAGAAGCTCGGCTATCTGCGACGCGACCCCACCAAGCCCCGCGCCATCGAAGTGCGCTTCGACTCCTCGTCAGGGGTCGCCATGGAGCGCCGCCCCACCAAGCACGTGCCGCTCGTCGGTGACGTTGCCGCGGGCATGAACGTGCTTGCACAGGAAAACGTCGAAGAGCTCGTTCCCCTGCCGATGGATTTCACCGGCGACGGCGAGTTGTTCATGTTGCGCGTGCGGGGCGATTCGATGATCGATGCGGGCATCCTCGACGGTGACTTCGTCGTGTGTCGTCAGCAGAGCAAGGCGAACAACGGCGACATCGTCGTTGCCGGCATTCCCGGAGACGAAGCGACGGTAAAAACGTTCCGCCGTGACGGCAACGCCATCGTGCTCGTGCCATCGAACGACGCTCTCGAACCGATGCGCTACGACCCCAAAGACGTCACGATCTTCGGCAAGGTCGTCACAGTCATGCGACGTCTGTAAAGACGGCGCATCACCATCAACAGTCATGTGTGGCTGCAAAGCCAAACATGACCATTAACACAGTGCGCAGGCTGTGAAGCCAAGCATGACCAATCAATACAGCGAGGCGCTCGTAGGCGCAGGCACTACAGCTGCAAATGCAGCCGCAATGCGATGTCCAGTCGTTCCTGTGACTCCGCGCTGAGGCGACCGATCTTGTCGCCGATACGGCTGACGGCCACCGATCGAATCTGCTCGGCCTGAGCCTTCGAGTCGACGCGCAGACCACTTTCGCCGCGCGCGAGTCTCACCTGGAACGGATACACCGACTTCACGTTCGATGTGATCGGCACGACGGTGACGACGCCACGTTGCAGCGACATCGTCGTGGCGTTGAGCGAGTCGTTGCTGACGATGACGGCCGGGCGCGTCTTCGCCGCCTCGCCGTCACGCGCCGGGTCGAGATGCACGAGCCGGATCTCGCCGCGCAGCATTACGTACGCTTCCCGGAAGCGATCTCGCTCGCGGTGTCGACCGATTCCCAGTCAGCACCTTCCTCACTCGATTCCCATTCGGTGAACGCATCGGCGTACATGGCGCCAAGATCGGCACTGCGCAGCAGGCGCAATGCACGCAACACGACCGCTGAGCGGGACGGATACAGGCCGTCGTCGACGCAGCGGTCGAGGTACTCGAACTCTTCGTCGGGCAAACTCACACTGAGTTTCATACCGCGATACTACCCGGGTACGACCGGTCGGGGGATGGCGTCGGGCGGCTAGCCGAGGCGGCGGGCGAGCAGTTCGATCGCGTCGTCGGGCTGCACGACGGCGACGCGCACGTTGTTCGCCCCGCCTGCGCCGTAGAAGTCTCCGGGGCTGACGAGCGCACCACCTTCACGGGCGAGACGATCGGCGAACTGCCAACCGTCACGCGCATCGAACCACAGATAGAAGCCGCCCTGCGGCAGACCGATGTCGATCCCCGACCAGCGCGACAACACTGCGGCCGTGCGCTCGAGTCGTCGCAGGTACACGTCACGCTGGGCACGTACGTGATCGTCGTCGTTCAACGCGACGACGCCCGCGGCTTGTGCCGGCCCCGGCACCATCATGCCGACGTGCTTGCGCACTTCCTTCAAGTAGTTGACGATGTCGGCATCGCCGGCATAGAACGCCACGCGAACACCGGCGAGATTCGAACGCTTCGACAACGAATGCAGGGCGACGACACCGTCGAGGCCGTGCTGGATGATGCTGTCACCGGGTCGGCTCCACGTGAACTCCACGTAGCACTCGTCGCTGAACACCGGCACCCCGTGACGTCGACCCCACGCCGCGGCGGTCCCGAGATCATCAAGCGCACCGGTGGGGTTGCTCGGTGAGTTCACCCACAACATGACTGCGTTCGCCGCGTCGCGCGGATCAATCGCAGCAAGATCGATGCCGCCCGATGCGTTCATCGGCACGGCGACCGGGCGGCATCCGGCGAGGATCGCCCCCATTTCATACGTCGGGTAGGCAACGGCCGGGTACAACACCACGTTGCGATCGGGGCGCCGCAGGTGGAGGTAGTGCGGAGTCGTCGCGACGAACTCCTTCGAGCCGACGCAGGCGGCGATCGACGCGAGCGGCACATCGACCGCGAAACGCCGCTGCATCCACGCCCGTGCCGCGCCACGCAGCGGTTCACTGCCGATGCTCGCCGGATAGCCGCGCTCGGAATTCGACGCCGACAGTGCAGCGACGACCGCGGGCAACGGCGGATCGCACGGCGTACCGATCGACAGGTCGATGACTCCCCCGTCGTGCGTCTTTGCGACGGCCGCCAACGCGTCGAGTCGGTCGTACGGGTACTGCGGCGGAACGAACGGCGTTGCGGTCATGATGCGACCACGAAGTCTGCCAGCCGCCCCGTTGCCGAGTCGCTGAGCCGGGCGCGCACGCGAATACCGGCCGCCTCCTCGCTCGACGACACGATCTCGCCCTCGCGGTGCAACATCGCGAGCAGATCGCCGCGGTCGTACGGAATGAACACCTCAACGACCGTCGCCAAACTGCGGATGCGGTCACCGATGGTGCGCAACAGCACGTCGATTCCCGTGCCGCTCGCCGCCGAGATGGCCACCGAACCCGGGTGGCTCGCGGCAAGCCCTGCGGCGACGTCGGGTGCGGTATCGGCCTTGTTGAACACGATGAGTTCGGGCACGGCGTCGGCCTTAATCTCGGCGAGCACTTCGTGCACCGCGGTGATGTTCCCCTCGGGATCGGCCGCGCCGGCATCGACGAGATGGATGAGCAGGTCGCTACGTGCCGCCACTTCGAGCGTGCTGCGGAACGACTCGACGAGAGAGTGCGGAAGACGACGAATGAAGCCGACGGTGTCGGTGAGCAGCACGGTTTCTCCACCGGGCAGCGCGAGACGACGCGTCGTCGGATCGAGCGTGGCGAACAGGCGGTTCTCGACGAGCACCCCCGCCGACGTGAGACGGTTGAGCAGGGTCGACTTGCCGGCGTTCGTATAGCCGACGATCGTCACGTGGGCGAGGCCGCTGCGCGAACGCCCCTTGCGCTGCACGTCGCGGGTGCGCTGCAATTCGCGCAGCTCACGCTCGAGCTTGGCGATGCGGTCGTTGATGCGGCGACGGTCGGTTTCGAGTTTCGTTTCACCCGGACCGCGCGTGCCGATACCCGCACCCTGTTGGGTGAGCGCCGCTGCGGCACCGCGCCGGATGCGCGGCAGTCGGTAATTGAGCAGCGCCAACTCGACCTGCGCCTTGCCCTCGAGGGTGTGGCTGTTCTGGGCGAAGATGTCGAGAATGACGGCGGTGCGATCGAGCGCGGTACGACCGAGGAGTTTTTCGAGGTTGAACTGCTGCCCTGGCGACAACTCGTTGTCGAAGACCACGGTGTCGGCATCGACGGCGAGCGATAGTTCGCGCAACTCCTGTGCCTTGCCCTTGCCGATGTAGTACGCGGGATCCGGTGCACGGCGCCGCTGCGTGACGCGGGCGACGACATCGGCACCGGCGGTGTCGACGAGACGCTCGAGTTCGTCGAGGCTC
>CAZIME010000061.1:0-6036 GCA_964540395.1 uncultured Bifidobacterium sp. | reverse complement strand
GCAAGGGCATTTCGCTCATCGTCATCGAACGCGGGATGGCCGGCTTCGAGCGCGGTCGCAACCTCGAAAAGGTCGGTCAGCACTCGCAGGACACTGCCGAATTGTTCTTCAACGACGTGCGTGTTCCCGTGGCGAACCTGCTCGGCGAAGAGGGTCAGGGCATGAAGTACCTCATGCACAACCTCGCCCAGGAGCGCCTCGGCATCGCCGTCGAGGCGATCGCGGTCGCGAAAGCCGCCATCGAGTGGACACTCGACTACGTGCAGAACCGCACGGCTTTCGGCCAGAAGATCTCGCAGTTCCAGAACACGAAGTTCGTTCTCGCCGAGCTGTTCTCCGAGGTGCAGATCGGACAGACGTACGTCGACCGCTGCATCGAGCTGCATTGTCGCAAGGAACTCGACGCCACGCAGGCGGCCGTCGCCAAGTACTGGGCGACCGAGATGCAGAATCGCGTCGTCGACCGCTGCGTGCAGCTGCACGGCGGGTACGGCTACATGCGTGAGTACCCGATCGCCCGCGCATGGGTGGACAGTCGCATCCAGTCGATTTACGGCGGAACGTCGGAGATCATGAAGGAGATCATCAGCCGCTCGTTCGGCGACTGAGATCCGTCAGGTCACGAGAACACTGACGAGAAGGATCAGGTCACGAAACCGGTGACGTGATCCTTCAGGTCAGGAAAACAAGGACTTGGCGATGACCATCCGCTGGATCTGATTGGTGCCCTCGTAGATCTGGGTGATCTTCGCATCGCGCATCATGCGCTCAACGGGGAATTCCTTCGTGTAGCCGTAGCCACCGAGGAGCTGCACGCAGTCCGTCGTCACCTTCATGGCGACGTCCGAAGCGAACGCCTTCGCCATGGCACCGAGCTTCGAGAGGTCCTTCGTCGGGTCGCCGGCGTCGACCGTGGCGCAGGCGCGGTAGACGAGCGTGCGGGCCGCTTCGACCTGCATCTCGGCGTCGGCAGCGATCCACTGCAGACCCTGACGCTCGGCGAGCGGCTTGCCGAACGTGCTGCGTTGCTGCATGTAACCGACGGCGTAATCGAGCGCACCCTGGGCGATACCGACGGCCTGAGCACCGATGGTCGGGCGGCTGCGGTCGAGGGTATGCATCGCGATCTTGAAGCCCTGACCGACCTCGCCGATGCGGTTCGCATCGGGGACGCGCACGCCGTCGAGACGGATGACGCCGGTCGGTGACGACTTGATGCCGAGCTTGTGCTCGAGCTTCTCGACGACGACGCCCCAATCGGCCTCGACGAGGAACGCTGTGATTCCGGTGTGGCGGTCACCCGAGGTGCGGGCGAACACGGTGTAGAGGTCGCTGATGCCGGCATTCGTGATCCAGCACTTCGAGCCGGTGATCACCCATTCGTCGCCGTCGCGCACCGCGCGGGTCGTCATCGATGCAACGTCGCTACCGGCGTCGGCTTCGGACAGACCGTACGAGGCCTGCGACTCGCCGCTGCAAATCCGCGGCAGATACTTCTTCTTCAGCTCCTCGGAGCCGAAATTGATGACCGGCAGCATGCCGAGCTTGGAGATGAGGAACATGAGGCTCGTGCTCGCACAGACACGGGCGAGCTCCTCGGCGACCATTGCCTGCGTGACGAGGGACGAACCCTGGCCGCCGTACTCCGACGGATAGCTGAGCGAGAGGAGGTCCATCGACTTCAGCAGCTCGAAGGCTTCCCAGCTGAACTTCTCCTCTTCGTCGGCTTTCGCCGCGAGGGGTGCGATTTTCTCTTCGGCGAAGCGGCGCAGCACCTCGCGAAACTCGAGTTGGTCATCGTCCAGGGAGAACATCCGCTCGGTCATCTTGTTTCCTTTCGGTTGTCGTGCTACTTGGGAAAACCTTGTATTTACTTCTTGGCGTAGTCGTAGAAACCGCGTCCGGCCTTGCGTCCGAGGAGGCCTGCATCGACCATGCGGTTGAGCAACGGTGGGGAGGCGAACAGCGGCTCCTTGAATTCTGCGTACAGGCTCTCTGCGACCGCCATCGTCGTGTCGAGACCGATGAGATCCGCGAGGCGCAGGGGTCCCATCGGATGGGCACACCCTTCGACCATGCCGGTGTCGATGTCCTCGGCCGACGCGTAGCCCGATTCGAGCATGCGGATCGCGGAAAGGATGTAGGGCACGAGGAGCGAGTTGACGATGAAGCCGGCACGGTCCTTGGCAAGGATGACCCGCTTGTTGAGGTTCCTCTCCGCGAAGTCGCGGGCGCGGCGCACGGTGTCCTCGGAGGTGAGCAGCGACGGCACGACTTCGGCGAGACGCAGCACGGGAACCGGGTTGAAGAAGTGGATGCCGACGACGTGCGACGGGCGGTTGGTCACCATTCCGAGCTTCATCACCGGGATCGACGACGTATTCGTCGCGAGGATGGTGTCGGGCCACTTGATGACTTTGTCGAGCTGACGGAAGACGTCGGTCTTCAGCGCCTCATCCTCGATGACCGCCTCGATGATGAGGTCGCAATCGGCGAGGTCGCTCAACTGGGTGGTGTACGACAAGTTCTTCGTGATGGTGTCGTACTCGGCCTGGCTGATCTTGTTCGCCTGAAGGGCCCTGTCGACGGAGCTCTTGATCTTCGCCTGGCCGCGCTCGACGGCACCGGCGTCGACTTCGCGCACGATCGTCGGCACACCCGACTTGGCGCACACTTCGGCGATTCCCGAACCCATGAGGCCGCAACCAACGACCCCCACCCGGGTGATCCCGTGATCAGCCATGCCGATCTTCCTTTCTTTTGACAACGCGTACAAGCCTACCGATGGCCGTGCTCATCGGCGAGCGCAGCTCGCACGACGGCTCTCGTTCGGCGACACGTGCGTTGATTCGTGCGGCGAGTGTGGCTCGCACGAGGCCGTCACCGCACCGACGTGCGTCAGCGGCCGCGGACCGTGCGCACGATGCGCAGGGTGAATCGCACAAGGAAGTACGCCGCAACGAGGATGACCACCCACTGCAGGTAGCCGACGTAGGCCTCGACACGCTCCCACTGATCGCCGAGCACGGCACCGGCACCGATGAGTGCAACGTTCCAGATGGCGCTTCCGAGCGCCGTGTACAGCACGAACGGCACGAGCGTCATGCGCCGGAATCCCGCCGGCACGGAGACGACGGAACGGATGATCGGCACGCAGCGACCGGCGAATACGGCAATCGCAGCACGACGATCGAACCACTCCTCGGCACGGCGCAAATCATCGGGGCTCACCCCGAGGAAGCGACCGAAACGCTCGACGATGCGCCGCAAGCGCTCCGGGCCGATCGCAGCAGAAACTCCGTACAACACGAGCGCGCCGACGACAGAACCGATCGTTGCGGCGACGATCATGACGACGACGGACGCGTCACCGCGCTGCGCGACGAAGCCGGCGAACGGCAGCACGATCTCCGACGGAATCGGCGGGAAGAGATTCTCGATGACGACGAGCATCGCCACGCCGACGTAGCCGAGCGACTCGACGATGTCCTGCACCCACGCGGCGAGGTCACCGAGCATCGTCGATCCCCCGCTGCGCGATGCCGACGATCAGATGCGGCTCAGTTCCTTGCGGTTCTTGAACTTCGCTGCGCGGTAGTCCTTGTTCATCAGCGCGATGACGTCGATGGAGATCTCCTTCGGGCATGCCGCGGAGCACTCGCCGTGGTTCGTGCACGAACCGAACTGCTCGTCCATCATCTCGACCATCGCCTCGGCGCGGCGGTAACGCTCGGCCTGACCCTGCGGGAGCAAGTTGAGGTGGGCAACCTTCGCCGCGGTGAACAGATTCGCCGCCCCGTTCGGGCAAGCGGCGACGCAGGCACCGCAACCGATGCACGCCGCCGAGTCCATCGCCGCATCGGCGACGGGCTTCGGGATCGGGATGAGGTTGGCGTCGGGTGCACCACCGGTCGGCGCGGTGATATAGCCACCGGCTTCGACGATGCGGTCGAACGCCGCGCGGTCAACCATGAGGTCCTTGATGATCGGGAACGCCGAAGCGCGCCACGGCTCGATGACGATCGTGTCGTTGCTCTTGAAGGTGCGCATGTGCAACTGGCACGTGGTCGTGGCGCGCTGCGGACCGTGGGCCTGGCCGTTGATCATCAGCGAGCACGTGCCGCAGATTCCCTCACGGCAGTCGTGGTCGAAGGCGACAGCTTCCTTGCCCTGCGTGATGAGCCGTTCGTTGAGAACGTCGAGCATCTCAAGGAACGACGCCTCGTCGCTGATCGCGTCGATGACGTGCGTTTCGAAACGTCCCTCGCCGGCCGGGCCGTCCTGGCGCCAGATCTTCAGCGTGAGGTTGGTGAGGGTCTTCGTCACTTGTAACTCCTTGTGGCCAGGTGTGCGGTCTCGAACGCGAGCGGCTCGATGTGCAGGTTGGATTCCGACGGATTGCCGGACCATTCCCACGCCGACACGTTGCAGAAGTTCTCGTCGTCGCGCTGCGCTTCGCCCTCCTCGGTCTGGTGCTCGACGCGGAAGTGTCCGCCGCAGCTCTCCTCGCGAACGAGGGCGTCCTTGCACATGAGCATTCCGAGTTGGAAGAAGTCGTCGACGCGTCCGGCCTTCTCGAGCGTCTGGTTGACGCCCTCGCCGGTGCCCGTGACGCGCAGATCCTTCTTGAACTCCTCGTACAGCGCCGGGATTTCGCCGATCGCCTTCTCGAGTCCGGCCTGGCTGCGTTCCATGCCGCAGTAGTCCCAGATGATCTTGCCGAGTTCGCGATGGAACCAGTCCGGCGAACGCGTGCCCTTCACGTTGAGGTAGCCGTTGTAGCGGTCGCGTGCCGCCTGTTCGGCCGCCTTGAACTCGGGGTGGTCGGTGCCGGGAATCGTCTTGTTCAGCAGCGGCGCGAGGCCGTTGCCGATCGTGTACGGCAGGACGAAGTAGCCGTCGGCGAGACCCTGCATGAGCGCACTCGCACCGAGACGGTTCGCACCGTGGTCGGAGAAGTTCGCCTCACCCGCGGCGTACAGGCCGGGGATCGTCGTCTCGAGTTCGTAGTTCACCCACAGGCCGCCCATCGTGTAGTGCGTGGCCGGGTAGATGCGCATCGGCACGTCGTACGGGTTCTCACCGGCGATGCGCTCGTACATCTCGAAGAGGTTGCCGTAGCGCTCTTCGACGACACTGCGACCGAGACGGTTGATCGCCGCGGAGAAGTCGAGGTACACGCCGTTGCGCAGCGGACCGACGCCGTGGCCCTTGTCGACGAGGCGCTTGGCGGCACGCGACGAGATGTCGCGCGGTGCGAGGTTGCCGTACGACGGGTACAGACGCTCGAGGTAGTAGTCGCGCTCGTCCTCGGGGATCTGTGCGGCCGGACGGTTGTCACCTGCGAGCTTGGGAACCCACACGCGACCGTCGTTGCGCAGCGACTCGCTCATGAGCGTGAGCTTCGACTGGAACTCGTCACTCTGCGGGATGCAGGTGGGGTGAATCTGCGTGTAACACGGGTTGGCGAAGTACGCACCCTTGCGGTGCGCGCGCCACGCCGCCGTGACGTTGCAGTTCATCGCATTCGTCGAGAGGAAGAACACGTTGCCGTAGCCGCCGGTGGCAAGAACGACGGCGTGCGCCGCGTGACTGGTGATTTCCCCGGTGAGCAGGTCGCGCACGACGATGCCCGAGGCGCGTCCGTCGACGACGACGATGTCGACGAGCTCCGTGCGGTTGAACAGTCGCACACCGCCGAGGCCGATCTGGCGCGCGAGCTGCTGGTACGCACCGAGCAGCAACTGCTGGCCCGTCTGACCGCGGGCGTAGAACGTGCGGCTCACCTGGGCGCCGCCGAAGCTGCGGTTGTCGAGGAGACCGCCGTATTCACGGGCGAAAGGAACGCCCTGGGCGACCATCTGGTCGATGATGTCGACGGAGACCTGCGCCAGACGGTGCACGTTGGCTTCGCGGCTGCGGAAGTCGCCGCCCTTGATCGTGTCCGTGAAGAGACGGTGGATGCTGTCGCCGTCACCCTTGTAGTTCTTGGCGGCGTTGATACCGCCCTGCGCGGCAATCGAGTGCGCGCGGCGC
>CAZIME010000060.1:0-6049 GCA_964540395.1 uncultured Bifidobacterium sp. | reverse complement strand
CGCTTGATGTGGCGGGTCATGGCGATACGAGCGGCTTCGATCTGGCGGGCGGTGATCCATCCCGATTCGAGGGCCTGGATTCCGAACTCACCGAACGCGAGCTCCTTGGCCCCCTTCGATTCGCCCGTCATCCGCCCGCGATGGTGCTTGCGGTACTTCACTTTGCGCGGCTGCAACATGGTCGTGCCCGTTAGTCCTTCTTGAAGTGGGGGGTCTCGGCGGAATCGTGGATGCGACGCTCGATCTCTTCCTCTTCGGCGAGGAGACGCTCGAGCTCGGGATCGGCTTCACGCACGAGCGGCGTGTTCGCCTCGTCTTCGGGAGTGCGGGGACCCGCCGAGGTAACGATGCGACCGGTGCTCGCGATCTCGCCACCGGCGAGCGGGTCACCAGCGGCCATGGCCGCCTCGCGCGCGATGCGGTCGTCGCTCTCGCGGGAGTACGGCAGGATCTCGCCCTTGTACAGCCACACCTTCACGCCGACGCGACCCGACGAAGTGATCGCCTCGCGGAATCCGTAGTCGATGTTGGCGCGCAGCGTGTGCAGCGGAACGCGACCTTCGCGGTACCACTCGCGGCGGGTCATTTCGGCTCCACCGAGACGACCCGAGCACTGGATACGGATGCCCTGGGCGCCCGCCTTCTGTGCGTTCTGCACGGCGCGCTTCATTGCGCGACGGAAGGCGATACGGTTCGCGAGCTGGTCGGCGACTCCCTGTGCAACGAGGGCGGCGTCGAGCTCCGACTCCTTGATCTCGTTGATGTTCAGCTGCACCTTGTTGTTGCCGGTGAGCGCAGTGAGTCCGGCGCGCAGGTCGTTGGCCTTCTGACCCTGCTTGCCGATGACGATTCCCGGGCGGGCCGTGTGGATGTCGACGCGCAGCTTGTCACGGGTGCGCTCGATGTCGATGCGGCTGACGGCGGCGTCGAACAGTGCGCGGGTGAGGTACTCGCGGATCTTCCAGTCCTCGGTGAGGTACTGGCGGTACTCCTTGGCAGCGAACCACTTGCTCTTCCAGTCGGTGGTGACACCGAGGCGGAAGCCGTAGGGATTGATCTTCTGACCCATTACTTGGACTCCTCACCATCGGTGCTGCCGTCGGAACTGCTCTCGGTGTTCTGTGTCTCCTGCGCGGCTGCCGCGCGTGCACGGCTGGCCTCGACGCGGCGACGACGCGCTGCGGCGCTGCCGCCACCGGTGCCCTCGCTCGCCTCGCGGATCGCGAGCGCTTCGGCCGACAACTCGTCGACGACGACGGTGACGTGCGCACCGCGCTTTAGACGGGTGTTCGCCCGACCGCGGGCGCGGGGACGGAAACGCTTGATCGTCGGCGACTCGTCGGCGAAGCACGCCTTCACGTACAACTTGTCGGCATCGAGGCCGTTGTTGTTCGTCGCATTCGCGACGGCCGAAGCGAGCACCTTGCTCACCACGTTCGCTGCTTCGACGGAGCTGAGGCGCAGGATGTCCTGCGCGGTGGCGACGTCGAGACCACGCACGAGGTTGAGCACCGGGCGGAACTTCGACGCCGACATGCGCACCCAGCGGGCCTGAGCCTTCACGCCGCTCGGCACGCCGGCGACGCGGTTTGCTTCGTTGAGCTTCGGACCGGTCATGGCTTACGACTTCCCTTCCGTGCCGGCCATCTTCTCCTGGCTGGCGTGCGACCTGACCGTGCGGGTGGGTGAGAACTCGCCGAGCTTGTGTCCGACCATCGACTCGGTGACGTACACCGGAACGTGCTTGCGTCCGTCGTGGACTGCGATCGTGTGACCGACCATGTCGGGGATGATCGTCGAGCGGCGCGACCAGGTCTTGATCGGCTTGCGGTCACCCGACTCGTTCATTGCGTCGAGCTTCTTCAGCAGGTGCTCGTCGACGAACGCACCCTTTTTCACGCTGCGTGCCATGACTTAACCTCGGGCCTTTCCTGAGCGACGACGACGCACGATGAACTGCTGCGACGCCTTGTTCTTGTTGCGGGTACGACGTTCGGGCTTGCCCCACGGCGACACGGCGGGACGACCACCCGAGGTCTTGCCTTCGCCACCACCGAGCGGGTGGTCGACGGGGTTCATGGCGACACCGCGGCTCTGCGGACGCACGCCCTTCCAACGGTTACGACCGGCCTTGCCGATCTTCATGAGTTCGTGCTCGGAGTTGCCGACTTCACCGATGGTCGCGCGGCAGTCGATCGGAACGCGGCGCATTTCGCTGCTCGGCATGCGCAGGGTGGCGAACTCGCCTTCCTTCGCGACGAGCTGCACCGACATGCCGGCTGAGCGTGCGATACGCCCACCCTGTCCGGGACGCATCTCGACGTTGTGCACGACCGTACCGACCGGCACGTATCGCAGCGGCAGGGCGTTGCCCGCCTTGATGTCGGCCTTCGCACCGCTCTCGACGCGCTGTCCGACCTCGAGACCCTTCGGGGCGAGGATGTACGCCTTCGTTCCGTCGGTGTAGTGGAGCAACGCGATGCGGCACGTGCGGTTCGGGTCGTACTCGACCGTCGCCACCTTGGCGTCGACGCCGTCCTTGTTGCGCTTGAAATCGATGATGCGGTACTGCTGCTTGTGTCCGCCACCCTTGTGACGCGACGTTACGCGACCGGTGGAGTTGCGACCACCGCGCTCGGGCTTGGCGGAGAGCAACGACTTCTCGGGGCGGGTCGCCGTGATCTCGCTGAAATCCGGCGACGTCTGGAAGCGGCGACCGGCACTCGTGGGTCGTCGTTTGCGAATGGCCATGGGTGATCCTTTGCGCTTGCTGCTTTAGTTCTCGAACAGGGGGATTTGCTGACCGGGGGCCAGCGTGACGATGGCGCGCTTGGAGCCGGCTCGCGTGCCAATGCGGTTCGTGGCGCGGGTGATGCGGCGCTTGCCGGGGCGGTTCAAGGTGTTCACCTTGAGCACGGTGACGTTGAAGATGCGCTGCACCGCGTCACGAATTTCCGGCTTGCTCGCCGACGGGTGCACCTCGAAGGTGTACACACCGGCATTCGAACCGGCGTAACTCTTCTCCGAAACGACCGGACGGAGGATGACATCGCGCGGATCCTTCACTTCGTGTCTCCTTTGTTCGCACCGGGGAGGCTCGCCTGGCTGAACACGATGACGTCGTTGCACAGGACGTCGTAGGCGTTCAGTTCGCTGCTGCGCACGATCTGAACCGAGTCGAGGTTGCGCAGGCTCTTCTCGGCGACTTCCTCGTCGCGGGCGACGACGACGAGAACCTTGCCCGTCGCACCGAGCGCCTTCAACGCGGCCGCTGCCTTCTTCGTGCTCGCGGCATCGAACGACCACGAATCGACGACGATGACTTTGCCCTCGCGGAAGCGGTCGGACAGCGCGGAACGAAGCGCCAACTGCACCATCTTCTTCGGGGTGCGCTGCGAATACTTGCGCGGCGTCGGGCCGAGCGTCACGGCACCACCGCTGAAGTGCGGAGCGCGCGTCGAACCCTGACGGGCGTTGCCCGTGCCCTTCTGGCTGAACGGCTTCGTGCCACCACCGCTCACTTCCGAGCGACCCTTCGTCTTCTGCGTGCCGGCGCGACGGTGCGCAAGCTGCGCCGTGACGACCTGGTGCATCACCGCGACGTTCGGCGTCACACCGAACATGTCGTCGGGAAGCGACACCGCAGCGGCGTCCTTGCCGGAGATGTTCTTCATCGTGATCTGTGCCATGTTCAGCCCTTTACCGCATTACGAACGATGACGACCCCACCGTTGGGGCCGGGAACCGCGCCTTTGACGAGCAGCAAGTTGCGCTCGGCATCGGCCTGGACGACTTCGAGATTCTGAATGGTCACCTGCTCGTTGCCCAGGTGGCCGGCCATGCGCATTCCGCGGAACACGCGACCGGGGAACGAACGCTGACCGATCGATCCGGGAGCACGGTGGTGCTTGTGGTTTCCGTGCGCCGCACCCTGACCGCGGAAGTTGTGGCGCTTCATGCCACCCGCGAATCCCTTGCCGCGACTCACCGCGGTGACGTCGACTTTCTCTCCCGCCGCCATCGTGTCGACGGCGATGACCTGTCCGACCTGGAAGCCGTCGACCGAATCGAGGCGCAGTTCGACGAGTCGACGACCCGGCTCGACGCCGTGCTTGGCGAAATGACCGGCCTGCGGCTTGCTCAGCTTCTTTGCATCCTTGCTACCGAAGGTGACTTGCAGCGCGGTGTAACCGTCGCGCTCTCCGGTTTTCACCTGCACGATGCGTGCCGGTTCGACGCGCAGCACGGTGACGGGCACGACCTTCTGGTCGGCCGTCCACACCTGCGTCATGCCGACCTTCTCGCCGACGATCGCTTTCTGTGTCATGGTGAAACCTTTCGGACCTGTCTGTTGTGGAGCTTCCACGAAAATGCTCCGCACGGCCGAAGCCGGCGGAGCACCGAGATCGTTTTCGCCGCCAGGTTCCCGATGAATCGGGCGCAGGCGGACATCAATTGTTTTCCCCCGAGAATCCCGGTGGTCTGGCAACTGACTGCGGTCAACGTGCGTTGAACGCGTGGATTGACGCTATCGGCGGACAGTCACAGTCCCACGCGGCGAACAGGAGTTCGTCCCGTATCGCCCACCTGAGCGGTGCCCGACGGGAGGGTTACTCGTTCGACCGGGCGACGAGCGTGGCAGTGAGGGTCTCACGAACCCCGTCCCGACTCACCTCGATCTCCACCACGTCACCCGGGCTGCGATCGCGGATTGCCGCGACGAGGCCCGTCTGGCCATTGATCGGCTCACCGTCGACCGAAAGGACGAGATCGCCCTCGCGGATTCCTGCCGTTGCAGCCGGCGAGTCGGGCTGAACGTCGGCAATGATCGCTCCCGCTCCCCCGTCGGTACGTTCGGCGAGTCCGACGCCGAGGAAACCCTCCTCCCGCGGCTCGCCGCCGGCCGTCTTTCGCAGTTGTTCGACGACGGTGAGCACCTCCTCAACGGAGATTGCGAATCCGATGTTGTTCGCCGCCGACGTTGCACCACCACGGGCGACGGCGGTATTGATCCCGACCACCTCACCGCGCATGTTCGCCAAGGGTCCGCCCGAGTTGCCCGACGAAATTGCGGCGTCGGTCTGGATGAGACTGTTGAGGGCACCCGACTCGGTGACGATCGTGCGCTTCAGCGCCGACACGATTCCCACGGTGACACTCGGTCCGCCGTCGAGCGCGAGTGCGTACCCGATCGCCACGACCTCGTCGCCGACTCGCACGCTCTCGGCGGCGGCAAACGTTGCCGGTGTCAAACCACGCGCCGACACCTTGAGAAGCGCAAGATCGTTGCCCTCATCACTGGCGAGTACCTGCGCAATCACCGGCTCGGTTTCACCGGCGAAGCGAACGCGCACTTCCGATGCGCCTTCGACGACGTGTGCATTCGTGAGAATCTCCCCGTTCGTCGTGAGAACGACGCCAGTTCCCGTCGCTCCGCCCGAGGAGAAACCGGTGTCGACATCACTCGAAATCGTGACGACGCTCGCCGCGAGACGCTCGGCAACGGCGGCGACGTTGGTCTTTTCCGCGTCGTCGACATCGTCATCGGCGACACTCAGTGGCGCGGCCGTGCGCGGCGAGTACGTCGAGGAGTCGGAGCGATCAAGGACCTCCTGCACGACGACACCACCGATCGCACCCATGGCGAGAGCGAGGAGCGACACCCCGACGACGAATCGCGCGGGCAGACCGGCCCGTGACCCGCTGCGTTCGCTCGACGCAGGACTCGGTTCGAAACGTGGCTCATCGTGTCCCCACGGCGAGGGGGGCGGAAGCATGTTCGACATGGCTCCAGTGTTACCTGATGGGCCCGACCGGCGGGATGCGAAGCCGGGTGACTTTTACCGCGTTCTTGAGGCGTTCCGGGGAAACCGGGCCCGCGAAACGGACGTACCGTCGACGGGCCGCCGCTGCCGACGGCGTTACTGGATCTTGATTTCGATGTCGACGCCGGCGGCGACTTCGAGACGCTGCAAACTCTCGACCGTCTTGTTGTTCGGCTCGACGATGTCGATGAGGCGCTTGTGGATGCGCATCTCGAAGTGCTCGC
>CAZIME010000059.1:0-6585 GCA_964540395.1 uncultured Bifidobacterium sp. | reverse complement strand
CGACTTCGCGCCGGAACACCTGCAGATCGCCTTCGACGGTCAACGCGCCGACGAACTCGTCGCTGCGATCCACCATGCCGGCGAAATCCTCGTCGGTCAGGACACCCCGTTCAGTGCCGCGAACTTCGTCCTCGGATGCCCGGCATCGCTGCCGACGAGCGGCTTCGCAAAGGTGTCGTCGGGGATCACCGTCGATGCGTTTCTCAAGCGCACGGCAATCGCCCGCGCCGATGCGAGGGCGCTCGCGCGGATGTCACCGACGATCACGACGCTTGCCGACCACGAGGGCTTCCACGCCCACTCGATGGCGATCCGCCGCCGTCCGGCGAAGTAACCGCGTTACTGCGCGGCAGCGGGTGCGCCGGCGCGCACGACGAACTCACCGTTGACGTGATCGACGACGATGAGCGACTCACCCGTCGACTCCGACACCTTGCCTTCGAGGATGAGCACCGACGCAGGATCGGCGATCGTGCGCTGAATGAGACGCTTCAGTGGTCGCGCGCCGAAGTCGGGGTCGTACCCCTGTTCGGCGAGTGCGACCCGCGCGGGTGGGGTGACGGCGAGCACGATGTTGCGTTGCGCGACGCGATCGATGAGATGCTGCAACTGAATCTCGACGATCGCACCGAGATCGTCGCGTGACAGCTGCGTGAACCGCACGATCTCGTCGATGCGGTTGACGAACTCGGGCTTGAAATACTCGATCGGCTCGACGGGCAGGTTGCTCGTCATGATGAGCACCGTGTTCGTGAAATCGACGGTGCGACCCTGGCCATCCGTGAGGCGACCGTCGTCGAGCACCTGCAACAGCACGTTGAACACCTCGGGATGCGCCTTTTCCAACTCGTCGAGGAGAACGACGCTGTACGGACGACGGCGCACTGCCTCGGTGAGTTGACCACCCTCGTCGTATCCGACGTATCCGGGAGGAGCTCCTACGAGGCGGCTCACCGAATGCTTCTCCGAGTACTCACCCATGTCGATGCGCACCATCGCCCGCTCGTCGTCGAAGAGGAACTCGGCGAGTGCCCGCGCGAGTTCGGTCTTGCCCACGCCCGTCGGTCCGAGGAACATGAACGAACCGATCGGACGATTCGGGTCGGACAACCCCGCACGTGACCGGCGGATTGCATTGGCCACGACGTGAACTGCGCCGTCCTGCCCGACGACGCGCTGATGGAGCAGATCCTCGAGGTGAACGAGCTTGTGCATCTCACCTTCCATGAGCCGCGTGACGGGAACCCCCGTCCACTTCGATACGACCTCGGCGATGTCCTCGGCGTCGACCTCCTCCTTCAGCATCCGTTCGTCGCTTTGCGACTCCGACAGTTGGTGCGTGGCGTCGTCGACGCGTCGCTCGAGTTCGGGAATGCGTCCGTAGATGAGCTCGGCCTTCTTCGTGAGATCCGTCTCACGTTCGGCCTGCTGACGCAGAGCGTCCAACTCCTCTTTCAGCGTGCGGATCGCGGCAATTCCCTGCTTCTCCGCCTCCCACCGTGTCTTCATGGCATCGGACTGCGAGCGCAACTCGGTGAGTTCGTCCTCGAGATCGGCGAGGCGGCTGACCGATGCCTTGTCCGTTTCCTTTGCCAAAGCTACGCGTTCGATCTCGAGTTGCATGATCCGCCGCTCGACGACGTCGATCTCTGTGGGCATCGAATCGATCTCGATGCGCAACTTGCTCGCTGCCTCGTCGACGAGATCGATCGCCTTGTCCGGAAGGAAACGGTTCGTGAGATAACGATTCGAGAGCACCGCCGCGCTGACGAGTGCGTTGTCCTGGATGCGCACGCCGTGGTGGACCTCGTAGCGCTCCTTCAGGCCGCGAAGGATCGCGATCGTCGCCTCGACGGAGGGCTCGCCGACGTACACCTGCTGGAAACGTCGTTCGAGTGCGGCGTCCTTCTCGACGTGTTGGCGGTACTCATCGAGCGTGGTGGCGCCGATCATGCGCAGCTCGCCGCGGGCGAGCATCGGCTTGATCATGTTGCCCGCATCCATTGCACCCTCGGCACCACCGGCACCGACGAGAGTGTGAATCTCGTCGACGAACGTGATCACCTCGCCGCGTGAATCGGTGATCTCCTTCAGCACGGCCTTCAGGCGCTCCTCGAACTCGCCGCGGTACTTTGCGCCGGCGAGCATCGCGCCGAGATCGATCGACATCAGGCGCTTGTCGCGCAGTCCCTCGGGTACGTCACCCGATGCGATGCGTTGGGCGAGTCCCTCGACGATCGCCGTCTTGCCGACGCCCGGCTCGCCGATGAGCACGGGATTGTTCTTCGTGCGTCGCGACAACACCTGCACGACACGGCGGATTTCCTCGTCGCGCCCGATGACCGGATCGATCTTTCCCGCACGCGCGCGTGCGGTGAGATCGACGGCGTACTTCTCGAGGGCCTGGAACTGGTCCTCGGGGTTCTGGCTCGTCACGCGGTGCGAGCCGCGCACGTTGCGCAGGGCGGCGAGCATCTCGTCCGGTGAGATGCCGATCCGTTCGTGCATCGCCAACACGAGATGTTCGACGGAGAGGTAGTCGTCGCGCAGTTCCTCGCGCACGGTGTTCGCTGCGGTGAACACTCCTGCGAGCTCGCGGTTCATCCGCGGCTCACCGCCGCCCTGCGTACGCGGCAGCTTGCTCACGGCGCCGGCTGCCTTGTCGGCGACGGTATTCACCGCCACACCGAGCTTGGCGAGCAGAGGATGCACGACGGTGTCCGTTTGTGCGACGAGGCTCGCCAACACGTGGTCGACGGTGAGTTCGGGGTTGCCGTTCGTCGTGGCGGTCGTCATCGCCGAGGTGATCGCTTCGGTCGTCTTCGTCGTCCATTTGCGGGGATCGAGCGTCATCGCTGCACCTCCTGGTTCCTATCGCGGTTGCGTCGTGCGTCGGTGATTGTCATCGGCGCTCGTCGAGGAATCCGCCGGGCCGGGCAAAGAAGCCGAGTGACTGGCGCAGCGGCACGATCTCGTTGCGACCGCCGCGTCGCTGCAGTTCTGCGCGCAACGTGGAGACTTCCTCGCGCAGACGAGCCACCTCGTTTTCGAGTTCGAGAACCTGCCGAATGCCCTCGAGGCTGAGTCCGAGATTCGTCAGCTCCGCGATACGCCGCAACAACGCAATGTCGGCATCGCTGTAGCGACGGTTGCCACCCTGCGTGCGGGCCGGGCGCACGAGCCCCCGACGCTCGTAGATACGCAGGGTTTGCGGATGAACACCGGCGAGCTCGGCCGCCACCGAGATGACGTACACCGCGAGGCGTTCCCGATCGCGACGTGCTTCGTTGCCACTCATGTCACGCACCTCCATGCGTTTGGCTCGACGTATGACCGGATGCGGACGTCGCGCGTCGTTCTTCTCCGTCCTGAAGGCGGGAGAATCGCTCGAGTAACTCGCGTTCATCGTCGGTGAGCGACATCGGTACGCGCACCTCGACGGTGACGATGAGGTCACCCGATTCCTTCTCCGTGACGACACCACGGCCCTTCACCCGGTGGCGGCTGCCCGGCTGCGTGCCCGGACGCAACTTCAACGTGACGACGTCTCCGTCGAGGGTCTCGACGGGAACGTTCGCACCGAGTGCAGCGTCGGTGAAGGAAATCGGCACGGTGACGGCGAGGTGATGTCCGTCGCGGCGGAAGCGCGGATGCGCGATGACACGGCACACGACGAACAGGTCACCCGCGGGCCCGCCGTTGCGGCCAGGTGCTCCCCTGTTCTTCAACCGAATGCGGGTGCCGTCGACGATTCCTGCGGGGACGCGCACCTTCACCTCACGGTCGCGCATCTGCACGCCGGCGCCGTTGCACGTCGTGCACGGGGAATCGATCGTCGCACCGCGTCCCGCGCATCGCGGGCACGGTGAGCTGAATGCGAAACCACCCTGGTTCGTCTCGACTGCACCGCGACCGTTGCACTGCGCGCAGCGTGACGGCTGTGTTCCCGGCCGCGCACCCGAGCCGTTGCACGTCGTACACGATGCTTCGGACGTCAGCTGCAACGTCGTCGTCAGTCCCTTCACGGCGTCGATGAACTGCAACGTCAGCGTGGCTTCGAGATCGGCGCCGCGCTGCGGACCGCCGGCCGTTGTTCGCCGGCCGCCACCGAACATCTGGTTGAGGAGATCACCGATGCCGCCCATTCCGGCGGCGTCGCCGACGTCGAAGCGGAACGAACCCGCACCGGGACCGCCGAATCCACCCGGACCCATCCGTCGCACTTCGTCATATTCGCGGCGACGCTGCTCGTCGCCGAGCACGTCGTATGCCGCAGACACTTCCTTGAATCGTTCCTCGGCCGCTTTGTTGTTCGGATTCGCGTCGGGGTGGTACTGACGAGCGAGCTTGCGGTACGCCTTCGTGATGTCCTTTGCCGATGCGTTCTGGGCGACACCGAGCACGGCGTAGTAGTCCTTCTCAAACCACTCGCGCTGCGCCGCCACGTCGTTCCCCTAGCCCCGAACCTTCACCATCGCGGCACGCACGACGCGACCCTTCCAGCGGTAACCGGTGCGCAGAACTTCGACGACGAGCGGCTCGGTCGTCGTCCCGTCACCGGGTTCGTGCACGACGGCTTCCGCGGTCGTCGGGTCGAACGGCTTGTCGGCGAGATCGAGTGCCTCGAGGCCCTGCTTCTGCAGCGCGCCGAGCAGTGCGGACCACACCTGTTCGATTCCCTGCACGCCGTGCGCGGCCGCGGCCTCGCACGCGTCGAGCACCGGCAACAGCGACTCGACGAGCTTCGCGGTGCCTCGATCGACCTCATCGGTGAGTTGTTGGGCGACCCGCTTGCGGTAGTTCTCGAAGTCGGCCTGCACGCGCAGTGCGATGTCCTTGAATTCGTCGCGTTCGCGACTCACCGTGTCGACGAGCGAGGTGATGTCGTCGGGTGCGGCATCACCGGTGTCGGAATTCGTTGGTGCGCCGGAGGGCACCTCACCATGGGGGGTGGGGGTGTCGGCACCCTCCGGCGTCGATCCTGTCGTTGTCATGATGCGGACGTGCGCGTCACTTCTCGTCGACGATTTCGGCGTCGACGATGTCACCGTCGTTCGATCCCGACGCATCGGTCTGTCCCGATGCCGACGTGCCGGCGGCATTCGCATCCTTCGCCGCTGCCTCGTAGAGCTTCTGACTGAACGCCTGGCTGGCGCTCATCAGTTTCTCGGTGGCGTTCTTGATCGTGTCGGTGTCGGATCCGGCGAGTGCGGACTTGAGATCGGCGAGCGGTTGCTCGATCGCCTTGCGTTCGTCCTCGCTCACCTTGTCACCCTGTTCGCGCAGCACCTTCTCCGTTTGGTACACGAGTGAGTCGGCGTTGTTGCGCACCTCGGCTTCGGCACGGCGCTTGCGATCCTCCTCGGCGTGCGCCTCGGCGTCCTTCACCATCTTCTCGATGTCGTCCTTGTTCAACGACGACTGACCGGTGATGGTCATCGACTGTTCCTTGTTCGTGGCGCGGTCCTTCGCCGACACGTGGACGATGCCGTTCGCGTCGATGTCGAAGGTGACCTCGATCTGCGGCACGCCGCGCGGTGCGGGCGGCAAGTCGACGAGCTGGAACTTCCCGAGCGTCTTGTTGTACGCCGCCATCTCGCGCTCCCCTTGCAGCACGTGGATCTCGACCGACGGCTGCATGTCCTCGGCCGTCGTGAACACCTCGGTACGGCGCGTCGGGATCGTTGTGTTGCGCTCGATGAGTCGTGTCATCACGCCGCCCTCCGTCTCGATGCCGAGCGACAGCGGTGTGACATCGAGGAGCAGAACGTCCTTCACGTCACCGCGCAGGACACCGGCCTGAACGGCGGCGCCGACGGCGACGACTTCGTCCGGGTTCACCGTGCGGTTCGGTTCCTTGCCCGTGAGCGACTGCACGAGATCCTGCACGGCGGGCATGCGGGTCGAGCCACCGACGAGGATGACGTGGTTGATCTGACCCTTCGTCAGACCGGCGTCGCTGATCGCCTGTTCGAACGGCTTGCGGCACCGCTCGAGAAGATCGGCTGTCATCTCCTGGAACTTGGCGCGAGAGAGCGACTCGTCAAGGTGCAGCGGACCGTTGGCCGTTGCAGTGATGAACGGCAGGTTGATCTGCGTCTGTTGCACCTGCGACAACTCGATCTTCGCCTTCTCCGCTGCTTCCTTCAGACGCTGCGTCGCCATTCGGTCATTCGACAGGTCAACGCCGTGCGCCGATTTGAACTGCGTGACGAGCCAGTCGATGATCCGCTGATCCCAGTCGTCACCACCGAGGTGCGTGTCGCCGTGCGTGCTCTTCACTTCGAACACTCCGTCACCGATTTCGAGAACACTCACGTCGAAGGTTCCGCCACCGAGGTCGAACACGAGCACCGTTTCGTCCGACGTTCCCTTGTCGAGTCCGTAGGCGAGAGCGGCAGCGGTCGGCTCGTTGATGATGCGCAGCACTTCGAGTCCGGCGATCTGTCCCGCTTCCTTCGTCGCGGTTCGCTGTGCGTCGTCGAAGTACGCCGGAACGGTGATCACCGCCTGGGTGACCGTGTCACCGAGGTACGCCTCGGCGTCGCGCTTCACCTTCATCAGCGTGCGTGCGCTGATCTCCTG
>CAZIME010000058.1:0-6750 GCA_964540395.1 uncultured Bifidobacterium sp. | reverse complement strand
CTGTTGCGGGTCGTGCGCCGAGGTGTCCTCGGGATGCCACTGCACACCGATGATGCGATGACGTTCGTGTTCGATCGCCTCGACGAGGCCGTCTTCTGCACGACCGACGACGCGGAATCCGTCACCGAGGCGATCGACCACCTGGTGGTGGAACGACGCGCCGCTGATCGTCGTCGATCCCATCGACTCGGCGAGGAACGAACCCGTGTCGAGCGCGACGTCGTGGGTGACGAACTCGGCGCCGACGGGGAACTCCCCCGGTGCGTGCTGCAGCAACTCCCCCGCATTCGGCAGGTCGGCGAGGTGCTGGATGAGCGAACCACCGAGCAGCACGTTGGACAACTGCATGCCGCGGCACACCGCGAGTACCGGTAGACCCAACTCGATCGCGGCAAAGAACAACGACGACTCGAAGTGATCCTGTTCGGGCGACACGCCGTACACCTGAGGTGACGCGGTCTGTCCGTAAAGAGCGGGATCGACGTCGGCACCACCCATGAGCACGAGTGCATCGAAACGTTCCATGAGTCGCAGTGCACCGTCGTTCTCGAACGTCTGCGGCGTGATGACGACGGGTTCGCCGCCGGCACGCAGGATCGAGTTGAGGTAACGCTTGCCGGCGAAGCTCACGGCGTCGCGCGACACGCGGCTCGGTGCACCGTTGCGACCGGCAACGGCGATGAACGGAGTCACGTGCGTCAGGCTACCGAGAGCGCCGTTTCGTCTCCGCGGCGAGAGCGCTCGACCAGTTGCCGCGGCGTGCCACCGCCACCGAATCGAGACCCAACCATTGCGCCATCGCGTGCAACTCCCCCGCCACCGGCGCGGTGATGTCGGCGAGCTTCGTGCCGGGTTCGCGGTATGCGCCATGCACCTGCAGCGTGCGCGACGCCGTGTCGCGTTGCAGGTCGAGACGACCGACGAGCGAGTCGCCGACGAGCACGGGTAACACGTAATAGCCGTACTTGCGCTTCGCACGCGGCGTGTACAGCTCGATGCGGTAGTGAAAGTTGAACAATCGCTCGGTGCGCTCGCGGTGCCACACGAGCGAATCGAACGGCGACAACAGCGCGACCGCGTCGGCGCGCGCCGGTACGCGCGCCGTCGGCAGCGTGTACGCGGACTTCGCCCAACCCTCCACGCGCACCTCGCGCAATGAGCTGTCGTCGACAAGCGATTTCAACGCGGTGGCGCAGTCGCGAGGCACCTGGCGGAAATAGTCGGCGAGGTCGACGTGCGTCGCGACACCGAGCGACTTCGCCGCGCGCAGCAGCAACTCGCGTCGTGCGTCGTGTTCGGTCGGTGTCTTCATGCGCAGCACCGACTTCGGGATCACCCGTTCGGGCAGGTCGTACACACGGGCGAAGTCGGCATCGCGCCGCCGCGTCGTCAATCGACCCGCGTAAAAGAGGTATTCGAGTGCGCGCTTGGCGTCGTCCCAGTCCCACCAGGTGCCCTTCGGTCCGCGACGCATCGACACGTCTGCGGCCTTCACAGGGCCACCGTCACGCACTTTCGCATGGAGGTTTTCGACGAGTGTGCGGTTCGATTCGTAGAAGCCGCGCAACCACGGGTGCGGTCGGGCCATGCGCCAGCGCAGGTACGGATGTACATCGACAGGAACGAGCGAGGCCTCGTGCGCCCAGTACTCGAACACCTCGCCGCGATCGACTGCCGTGCCGATGACGCTGCGATCGTGCGCGCCGATGCGGGCGAACAACGGCAACTCCTGGCTGCGTGCGAGCACGTTCACCGAATCGATCTGCACGACACCGACGGCGTCGAACACGCTCTTCAGTCGTGCGGCATCGCCACCACGGTGTGCGGTGAGGAAGCCTTGTGCCGACAATGCGAGGCGACGTGCCTCGGAAATCGACAGTTGTGCAGCGGTGTCGTCGCGGCGCGACGTGCGACCGCGACTCACGGGCGAACTAGTCGGCGACGGTGATGGTGACCGAGTTGATGACGACGTCGGTCGTGGGGCGGTCGTTGCGATCGGTGGCCACGCTCTGCATCGTCTCGACGATCTCGAGGCCCTTCACGACTTGACCGAACAGCGAGTACTGGGGAGGCAGACGGCAACCGTCGGGACCGCTGATGATGAAGAACTGGCTGCCGTTCGTGTTCGGACCGGCGTTCGCCATGGCAAGCGACCCGACTTTGTACTGACCGGGCTTGGGCAACTCGTCACCGAAGCGGTAACCGGGGCCACCGCGACCACTGCCTTCGGGGTCGCCGCCCTGGCAGACGAAGTTCTTGATGATGCGATGGAAGATGACGCCGTCGTAATAGTGATTGAGCGCAAGGAACACGAAGTTGTTCACCGTGCGCGGTGCGGCGACGGGGTCGAGCGCGATGACAAGTTCGCCGAGCGAGGTGCTCATGGTGGCGCTGTACCGCTTGGCCGGATCGATTCCCATCTCGGGCGGCTCGGCGAAGCGCTGCTGCTTGGGTGCGGAACCGTCGAAAGGAGGAAAGGTGCTCGGCATGCGCACCGACGCTAGCGGCGCATCATGCGTGTCGTCGTCGACGCGAACGCGTGCTGTACGTTATGTGCCGATGAGCAACGCCGAATCGCACACGGGCCACACGTCGGCAGCACCGCAGAATGCGTCGAGCGAGCCCGATCTGGCGAAGATCGAGCGCGATCTCGCCGAGATCGAACTCATGCTCGAACGCCTGAACTAGTCGGCGCCTCGCAGCTAGTTCGATGCCCCGCCGGTCGCGTGGCGTGACCAGCAACCCTCGAGGTGATCGTCGACCACGCCGACGGACTGCATGAACGCGTACATCGTCGTCGGACCGACGAACGTCCAGCCGGACTTCTTCAACGCCTTTGAAAGACGAACCGACGACGGGGTCTGGGACGGAATGCCCGGCGGATTAGAACGATCACCCTCCGGCTGACTCGGGCGGAACTCCCACACGAACCGTGACAACGAGCCGTGGCTCGCGACGAGTTCACGGCAGCGGCGTGCATTGTTGATCGTCGACTCGATCTTGCCGCGGTGACGAACGATGCCCGCGTCCGCCAGGAGTCGCGTCACGTCGGATTCGTCGAATCGCGAAATGCGTTCGATGTCGAAGTCGGCGAACGCGCGGCGAAAGTTCTCGCGCTTGCGCAGGATCGTGAGCCAACTCAGGCCCGACTGAAAACCCTCGAGACAGATCTTCTCGAACAGCCGCCGATCATCGTGCACCGGCTTGCCCCACTCATCATCGTGATATGCGACGTAGAGCGGGTCGTCGCCGCACCACCAGCAACGGCGTTTGCCGTCGGGGTGATCGCGTAGCCACTCTCCCGACAGGTGAGCAGCCACCTGCGAGGTCTAGCGGTCGCGGAGCTTGGCGAGGAGTCGCAGCACCTCGAGGTACAGCCACACGATGGTGACGAGCAACCCGAAGGCGGCGAACCATTCCATCGCGCGTGGCAGACCTTCCTGTTCGCCGCGCTCGATGAACTCGAAGTCGAGGGCGAGATTGGCCGCCGCGAGACCGGCGACGAACAGGCTGAAGAGGATGCCGAGACCGCTGCCCGAGTTGATGAACGAGATGTTCACACCAAACAGACCGATGACGAACGACGCGAGGTAGAACACCATGACGCCGAGCGTCGCGCCGACGACGATGCGCCGGTAGCGGTTGGTGACTCGCAAGACGCGGGTGCGGTACAGCGTGAGCATGACGAGAAAGACGCCGAGCGTGATGCCGACGGCCTGCAGCACGATGCCGCTGTATTGGGCGTCAAAGACGCGGGAAATGGCCCCCAAGAATGCACCCTGGGCAAGTGCGTACACCGGTGCAAGGAACCGCGCCATGAGCGGCTTGAACGCCATGACGAGGGCGAGGACGAAACCGCCGATGGCGGCGATCATCGGCCATGCCGGCACCTGCAGTGCACCCGGCTGCGGCTCGTCGACCGAGGTCCATCCGACGACGGCGGCAACGAGCAACAACGCGAACAGAACGAGACCGGCGGTGGATGTACCACCTGCGGTCATCACTCCGGCGTGGTGCTTCGAGACGGGACCGTCGTTGATCGGCGGCGCCCATGCTCCGGACTGTGTTCCTGATGTGGCGGGGGCCGATGTCGGCATTCCCCAGCCGGATTCTCCCGCGTGACGCTCGCGCACGCGGGCAAGGGTCGTTTCATTGAGTACGGGGTTCGACATGACCTAAGCGTAGGGAAGGGAAAGGAAACTTTGCGCAACTTTTCCGTCCGATATGACAAAATTGTTGCAACGGAGTTTGGCAACGTCGGCCGGGAAAACTCGGCAAAAAGTTCCGCGAAAAATCGCCGCCAATCGGGGTTGTGGAATCCGTCTCTATCGGTATCGTTATCCCCCAACGCACCCCGACCGGGTGCGTTGTTCATTACTCAGGGGATAAGCGGGGTACGTAATGGCCAAGGATCGCATCGATAGGGACGAAGAAGATCTCGTCCGTCTCTATCTCACCGACATCGGCCAATACGCACTGCTCACCAAGGACGACGAAGTCCGACTCGCCAAGGCGATCGAAGACGGCAAGGAAGCCGACAAGAAGTTGGAGAAGGAAGGCGAAGTCACCGCCGCCCAACGACGCGAACTGAGAAAACTGTCACGTGACGGTGCGCGTGCCGAACGTCAATTCGTGCAATCGAACCTGCGCCTCGTCGTGTCGATCGCAAAGAAGTACCAGGCGTCGGGTCTGCCCCTCCTCGACCTCATCCAGGAAGGCAACCTCGGCCTCATGCACGCCGTCGAGAAGTTCGACTGGCGCAAAGGTTTCAAGTTCTCCACGTACGCCACGTGGTGGATCCGCCAGGCGATCACCCGCGGTATCGCAAACACCGGCCGCACCATCCGTCTCCCCGTTCATGCCGGCGACACCCTCGCCCGACTGCAGAAGGCCCGCTCGCGCCTCGAGCTGAAGTTCGGCCGTCCCGCCACGCTCGCCGAGTTG
Source organism: uncultured Bifidobacterium sp. (assembly GCA_964540395.1). GTDB lineage: Bacteria > Actinomycetota > Acidimicrobiia > Acidimicrobiales > Ilumatobacteraceae > F1-60-MAGs027. The sequence goes on along the minus strand of CAZIME010000058.1, from coordinate 1,806 downwards.
GCGCGCGAAGTCGAAATGCCGGAAGACAAGGTGACCGAAGCGTTGCGCTTCGCGTCCGAGCCGCTGTCGCTCAGCGAGCCGCTGCGTGAAGACGGCGATGCCGAACTCGGCGACGTCGTCGAGGACCGCTCGGTCGAGTCACCCTTCGAAGTGGCTGCCACCGCGCTGCTGCCCGAGGAGATCGGTCGCTTGCTCGCACCGCTCGACCAGCGCGAGCGCGAGATTCTCGCGCTGCGATTCGGTCTCGATCGCGGCGAGCCCCGCACGCTCGAAGAAGTCGGCGAAGCGTTCAACCTCACCCGTGAGCGCATTCGCCAGATCGAAGCGCGCGCGATGAGCAAGTTGCGCCATCCGTCGAGCGACACCGGCGCACGCGACCTCCTCTCGGTGTAACTCCCGCCGCCGTGCTGTGCGCGGTCGGTGACGTCGTCGAAGACGTCGTCGTACATCTCAACGGTCCTGTCAACCTCGGCACCGACACGGTGTCGACCGTGACGCGTCGTCGCGGCGGAAGTGCGGCGAACGTTTCGTACTTCGCTGCTGCAGTTGCCGGACGTTCGCGCTTCGTCGGTCGCATCGGTGACGACGACACCGGTGAACGACTCGTCGCCGCGTTGCACCGCGCCGGAGTCGAGACGTTCCTCGAATGCGGAGGGTCGACGGGAACGATCGTCGTCGTCGTCGACGAGCACGGCGAGCGCACGATGCTCTCCGATCGTGGTGCTGCACCGCAGCTCGCCCACGTTCCCGACGCGGCACTCGACGGAACGTCGGTGTTGCATCTTCCGTTGTATTCGCTCACGCACGGTGCGATTGCGGTGGCGTGTGTCGATGCGGCACGGCGCGCACACGATCGCGGCATAGCCGTGTCGCTCGATTTGTCGTCGGTGACGAGCATCGTCGACATCGGCGCCGATGCCGTGGCGGACATCATTGCGACGATCCGCCCGCGATGGGTGTTGTGCAACGCCGAAGAACGCGATGCAGCAGGTGGTCTCGACACCCTCATGCGCATCGCACCGTGGGCCACGATCGTCACCAAGCACGGCGCCGAACCCACCGAGGTGACCCGGCGCGGCGGATCGGGTTGGGTCACGTCACACCATGCCGTTGCGCCCGTTGACGACGTCGTCGACACGACCGGTGCGGGCGATGCATTTGCCGCCGGGTTCCTCGTTGCCGTGGCGTCGGGTGCGGCGATCGACGCCGGCATCTCCGCTGCCCATGCGCTTGCCGCCCGCACACTGCGCAGCGCGGGTGCCACACTGGCGGCATGACGAAGGAGCATCATGACGCTGCGCATTGACCCCCGCGTCGCCGACGCACTCGGCGCCGGACGTGCCGTTGTTGCCCTTGAATCGACGATCTTTTCCCATCTCGGCCTGCCGTCGCCGTCGAACGCCGAGGCACTGCACGGCTGCCTCGCTGCGATCCGTGATCACGGTGCAACCGCAGCGATCACCGCGGTCATCGACGGCATCGAGCGTGTTGGCTTGGCCGATGCCGAGCACCCGCTCATCCTCGGTCCGGCACGCAAGGCGGCCGAACGCGATCTCTCCGTCGCCGTCGGGCAGCGGTGGGCGGTCGGTGCAACCACGGTGTCGGCATCGGTTGCGTTGGCTGCACGCGCGGGTGTGAAGGTGTTCGCCACCGGTGGAATCGGCGGCGTGCATCGCGGTGCGGAGGAAACCGGTGACATCAGCGCCGATCTCGGTGCGATCGCGCGCCATCTCGTCGTCACGGTGTCAGCGGGTGCGAAGGCATTCCTCGATCTGCCGCGCACGTTGGAACATCTCGAGATGCTCG
>CAZIME010000057.1:3401-6966 GCA_964540395.1 uncultured Bifidobacterium sp. | reverse complement strand
ATCTATCTCGGCAACGGGCAGATGATCCATGCGCCGCGTACCGGTGACGTCGTGAAGATCAGCACGGTGACGTGGTCGCGCGTGCTCGGCGTCGGCCGACCGAAGTAACGTCACGACATCCCGATTCTCGGGTGTCCACACCCACGCGCGGTACATTCGGCGTCATGGTCGCACCGTCGGATGCCGCGACACTTGCCGGTTGGAGTGCACGCACGTTCACTTTCGACGGGGTCACACACGTGAGTTACCGCAAGGGGAGCGGTCCCGGTGTCGTCGTCATCCACGAGATTCCCGGCATCACGCCGACAGTCATGCGGTTCGCCGACGACGTCGTTGCCGCGGGCTACACGGTGGAGATGCCGTTGCTCGTCGGCGAAGTGGGGCGCGAGCCGAGTACGAGTTACCTCGCCGCGTCAATGCGCAAGGTGTGCGTGTCGCGCGAGTTCACGACGTGGGCAACCGGTCGTACGTCACCCGTCGTCTCGTGGCTGCGCGCGCTGGGGCGGCGTCTGCATGCCGACGTCGGCGGCCCCGGTATCGGTGCGGTCGGCATGTGTTTTTCCGGCGGTTTCGCCCTTGGCATGATGCTCGACGACACGATGGTCGCACCGGTGCTTTCGCAGCCGTCGTTGCCCTTCGCGTTCGGTGCCCAACGTCGCGCCGACATCGGGTTGTCACCCGACGACCTCGACCGTGTCGTGCAGCGCGCCGCCGACGGTTGCCAGGTGCTCGGATTGCGATACACCGACGATCGACTCGTCGGCGCACGATTCGACACGCTCACGGAGTTGCTCGGTGAAGCCTTCATCGCCGTCGAGTTCCCATCACAACACAAGGCAGATCATTCGGTGCTCACCGAGCAGCGCCGCGACGCCGGCGTCGCTGCCGTCCTCGCGTTTCTTGCCGACAAGTTGCGGCCCGTCGACGCCTGACGTAGTGCGGCGCAGGGTCGCTGCGCACACGAGCCATCCGATCCCCGAGCACCCGAGAACTAAGGTCGTTTGCGGGAGGACGACGTGGCGGCAAATGGCGAGAAGGACATCGCCCGTGGAGGGCCCGCACCCGTGACCGACTGGGCGCGCGACTTTGATCATCTCCACCCCGCGTACAACGCCAACGTCCACTCCATTTGGGACCAGCTGCGCGGTACGTGTCCCGTCGCCCATACCGAGCGTTACGGAGGTACGTGGTTGCCGGTGCGCCACGAGGACGTGAGTGCCATTGCCTACGACACCACGCACTTCTCGTCGATGGCGGTCGTCGTCAGCCCGATCAAGCCGACGGGCGAGTTGCGTCCGATGGGTGGTGCACCGCCGATCACGTCCGATCCACCGTTCCACCACCACGCGCGACGCGTCCTGCTGCCCGCGTTCGCCCCGCAGAAGGTTGCGCGCATGGAAGACGAGGTGCGCGAGTTCTGTCACGACCTCATCGATCGCATGGGTGATGCCGACGTCGTCGATGCCGCCGATCAGTTCGCCAAGCACATTCCCCCGGCAGTCATCGCCCACATGCTCGATCTTCCGCTCGAGGACGGCGAAATCTTCCGCGACTTCGTGCACACCGCACTCGAGAGCCAGGCCGAAAGTGACGAAATGCGCGAAGCCGGGTGGCAGCGAATGGACGCCTACATCGAGCGGCACATGCGCGAGCGGGCGGCGAACCTCGGTGACGACCTGCTCAGCTATCTGCTGTCGGTACAAGTCGACGGCAAGAACCTGTCGCATGAGCACGTTCGCGGCACGATCGTGCTGATGCTCGTTGCCGGCATCGACACCACGTGGAGCGGCATCGGCAGCACGTTGTGGCACTTCGCCGGCCACCGCCACGATCTCGAACGTCTGAACTCCGAGCCCGATTTGCTGCCGGTGGCGATCGAAGAGATGCTCCGTGCATACGCACCCGTCACGATGGCGCGCGTCGTCGTCGAAGACATCGAGATCGGCGGTTGTCCGATGAAGCCCGGCGACTGGACGCTCCTGCCGTTCCCCGCAGCCAACCGTGACCCCGCCGCGTTCGATCGCGCCGACGAGGTGATCATCGACCGCGAGATCAATCGCCACGCCGCCTTCGGGTTGGGAATTCACCGCTGCATTGGGTCAAACTTGGCGCGTATGGAAATGCGCGTCGCACTCGAGACGTTCACCCAGCGCTTCCCGTCGTTCCGCCTCGACGATCCCGCAGCCGTCACGTGGAGCGTGGGGCAGGTGCGCGGTCCGCGCAGTCTCCCGATCCGCATCGAACGTCGCGCCGCACGTCCGGCGCCACGGCGGTGAGCGCCGCCGCTCGCGCGCGGTCACTCGACCTCTCGCAGCTCAACCCCGATCAGCGCGACGCAGTCGAATACGACGGCGGACCTCTGCTCATCATTGCCGGAGCGGGTTCGGGCAAGACCCGTGTGCTCACGCACCGCATCGCCCACCTCATCGGACGCGGCATTCACCCGATGAACATCCTCGCGATCACCTTCACGAACAAGGCGGCCGAAGAGATGCGCAGCCGCGTGCGCAGCCTCGTCGGTGAAGTTGCCGACAAGATGTGGGTCGGCACGTTCCACGCAGCGTGCGTACGGATCCTGCGCGGCAACGCCGACAAACTCGGGTATCCGAGCACGTTCACCATTTACGACTCGGCCGATTCGCAGCGGCTCATCAGCTACGTCATTCGCGACTTCAACCTCGACCCGAAGCGGTACCCCGCGCGCGCCGCACAGGCGCGGATCAGCTTGTGGAAGAACGAGCTCGTGTCGCCGGTACGGGCGAACGACGACGCGTTCGGTCCGTTCGAGAAGAAGTACGCGGAGGTGTATGCCGAGTACCAGCACCGCCTGAAGCGTGCCGGTGCCATGGACTTCGATGATCTTCTCGTCAACGTCGTCACGCTGTTCCGCGAGCATCCGGGTGTGCTCGCCTCGTACCAGGACCGCTTCAAACACGTTCTCGTCGACGAGTACCAGGACACCAACGTCGCGCAGAACGAGATCGTGCTGCTCATCGGCAAGGAACACCACAACGTGTGCGTCGTCGGCGACACGGACCAGTCGGTGTACCGCTTCCGCGGGGCCGACTTCCGCAACATCCTGCAGTTCGAGCGGGCCTTCCCCGACGTGTACACGGTGATCCTCGCCCAGAACTACCGCAGCACGCAGACCATCCTCGATGCGGCCAACGCCGTGATCATGAACAACATCGAGCGCAAGCCGAAGGAGTTGTGGACCGAGGTCGGTACCGGCGACAAGATCGTGCGTTATTACGCCGACGACGAGTACGACGAGGCGCGCTTCGTCACCGCCGAGTTGTCGCGGCTGCACAAGCGCGACGCACGCAACTGGCGCGAGATGGCGGTGTTCTACCGCACCAACGCACAGAGCCGCGTCATCGAAGAACATCTCATCGATGCCGACGTGCCGTACCGGATCATCGGCGGCACGCGGTTCTATGACCGTCGCGAAGTGAAGGATGCCATCGCGTATCTGCGGTGCATCGTCAACGAATCCGACGAGGTGAGCATCCGGCGCGTCATCAACGTGCCGAAGCGCGGTGTCGGCGACACGAGCCTCGACAAG
>CAZIME010000057.1:0-3301 GCA_964540395.1 uncultured Bifidobacterium sp. | reverse complement strand
GACCGTCTCCATCTCATGACGCTGCATGCGGCGAAGGGGCTCGAGTTCCCCGTCGTGTTCATCATCGGAATGGAGGAGGGCGTGTTCCCGCACAGTCGCGCACTCGCCGATCCGACCGAACTCGAAGAGGAGCGCCGTCTCGCGTACGTCGGGATCACGCGGGCAGAGGAGTCGCTGTATCTGTCGCATGCTTGGAGTCGCAACCTGTACGGATCGAGTCAGTACAACCCGCCGTCACGCTTTCTCGAGGAGATTCCCGCGGATCTACTCGACCGCAAGGGCAACGTCGACACCGGTGCAGACGAGGGTCGTGGACGTCACCGCGAGACGAACACATGGGGTGACCGCGAAGTTCCGGCGTTCCGTGGAAGGCAGCGCAGCGTGAGTGCCGCACTCGGTGATGCAGTGCGCTCGGCGGCCGCACGCGAGCCGCAGCGTGAACACGGTCTGCGCATCGGCGACGACGTGCACCATCCGGTCTTCGGCGAGGGCATCATTCTCGACATCTCCGGAATGGGTGAAAACGCCGAGGCGACCGTGCGTTTCCAAGGTGTCGGCACGAAAGTTCTCGCGCTGGCATGGGCTCCTCTGACAAAGCGCTAGCGCTTTGTCAGAGGAGCCCAAATAAACACGTCGCCACCAAGCGGTAGCGCTTGGTCAACGGTGCCCAAATAAACACGTCGCCTCCAAGCGTTAGCGCCGCTCCTCAGCGGTCGCGCATGCCGAAGGTGCTCCGCAACGGCGGCACCTCGCGAATGACGAAGCGGTCGACGGCGAGCACGAGCAACATCGACAACCCGAGCAACGGCATCACCGTGCCGAGCACGACGGCTGTGCCGATCACCGCGCGCGTGAGACGCGCATCGACGGGGCGGCGAGGGAAGCCGAGCGAGCGGCGCGGACGACGGCGCCAGTACATCACCATTGCCGACAGCGACGACACGACCGCAGCGATGCACGCCACGCCGAGCACAACGCCGTTGGCGACACCGAGTTGGCGTCCCATGTGCGAGTTCACTCCCCACACCGTGGCGCGGGCGAGCGAACCGTACGTGGTGTTCCAGCCCAGCTCCTGCACCACGTCGCCCGAGTACTGGTCGATGTGCAGGGTGCGTTCGTCCTGCGCCGGTGACGGCCACGCGTTGACGACGCTGTACACCCCCGTCTCGTCCCACGGAATGGCGATGGAGAATCCGGGCAACATTCCGTTGTCGCGGGCGATGGCGGCAACCTCGTCGATCGACAACGGTTGCGGCGATGTTGCCCCGGTGTCCGACGACGGAACGGTGCTGCGCTTCGTCGCCCACGTCACGGGAAAGCCTGCAGTTTGTCGTTCGCCGAGCGCGACCGGATTTGAGCGCGGTTCGGGTGGTGTTTCGTAGCCCGCACCCGAGCGGTCGAGCACGCTGCCCCAGATTTCCTCGCCCCAGAAGCCCGACCACGGCAGGCCGGTGACGACGAGGTACACGAGAACGGGTGCAAGCAATGCGCCGGAGCGACGGTGAATGCTGCGCGGCACCGCGCGACGTGAAGCAACGCTCGGCGACTTCGCATTGCGACGTCGCGGCCACCACAGGTACGTGCCGGTGAGTGCCATGATGACCGCCCACCCGCCGGCCATTTCGACGAGATAGTCGCCCCAGCGGCCCATCCACAGCGTGCCGTGGATCTGCGTGGCGACGTAATCAATGCGTGTGTCGTTGTCGATATATCCACGAACCTCGGCATTCGTCGGATCGACGTACACCGACAGACTGCGTCCGTCGACGTCGGTGATGTCGACTTGAGTGGAGCGACCCCGATCGCGCGGCGGCACGACGCTGTCGACGATTGCATCGGGGTGTGCGACGAGCACGGCGTCGATCAGCTCGTCGGTGGACAACGTGACTGCAGCGGGGGAGTCGAGGTACAACATGTCGCCGTAAGCCCAGCGCTCGATCGTCGGCTTGAGCAGGATGATGAAGCCGGTGGCTGCCAGCGTGACGAGAATCGGAAGCACGAACCACGCGGCGTAGAAGTGCCACCTCCATGCTGCACGAAACCGCAGCGAACGATCGAGGTGTAGATCGACGCTTCCGGTATCGGCGCTCATGATGCCCTCGATCGCGTTCCGCCGGGAGCACCGCTTTCATCATCGTCGCTCGGATCACGATTCGATTCAGCCTGCATTCGTCGTGCGTGCACTGCTTTCACCAGTTGCCCCGCCGCGTACAGCACCACTCCGGCACCCACGGCAAAGGTGACGAAGCTCGCCCAACCGAAACCGGTCGGTCCACCGCCGGTCTCCGCGGCGTGGCGCAGTACGTCGATCGCGGCAGCCGGCACGGCGCTTGTCGCGATGATCGTCACGGTGCTCGACTCGGTGTCGTCGATGCGGACCTGCTTGCAACGGTGACACCGAAGCTCCATTTGCCGGTGATCGCATGTCCATCACGACTGCGCACCTGCCACGTGACGCTGACGTTGCCGTCGGTGATCGCCACCGTCGGGCGGAACTCGACGATCGAACCCGTCGCCGACAGCGAGCCGGCAATGCGCCGTTGTCGTGAATCGCGGGCAACAATGCGCGGTGCCGAGACCGTCTCGTTGAACGTCATGCGAATGACGGTTACCGGTGTCGTCACACGCTCGTTCCGGCGGGGAGAGGTGTCTTTCAGCACCGAATGTGCGATTGTCGACGTTGCAGCGGTTGCACTCGCCACGAGGACGGTCAGGGCAACGAATGTGCTGCGCGCCAGCATCGACCGCATGGTCACGAGTCGAGGGTGCGCAGGTCGAGGAGCAGATTCGTGCGGTTCTCCACGATGGGGCGGGCATCGACCGGTCGGTGCAATGCCTCGACCTCGAGCGTGCGGCCCTCGCAGTCGGTGAACTGTCGGGTGCCGATGACGTGCTCAACGAGGCAGGTGGGCTCACGATCGGCGGGATACGCGTAGTACACCTGCCAGCCGCGCGTCGGATCGTCGCCGATGTGATCGACGACGACCGAGCGCTGGTAGTCGGTGTCGCGCAGGTCGGGGTAGAGCACGGGTCCGTCGCGCTCGATGATGTCAGCTATCGCCTCGACGGGTCCGACTTCGAAGGTGTAGTCACCGGGGCTCGGTGTGGTCTGACGGCGGTCGGTCGCCACCCCTGCAAGCAGCCACGTCACGCCGAAGAGCAGCGCGAAGAACACGAGACCCGCCGCCACCGGCACGACGGCGCGGGCGAAGGGGGGGCTCAGCCGGGGTCGCTTCACGAGTCCAGTCTGCTCGTTCGACCCACGGTGCGTCCCCGCGAAAGCGTTCAATACCGACCACCG
>CAZIME010000056.1:4318-7150 GCA_964540395.1 uncultured Bifidobacterium sp. | reverse complement strand
CTTGCTCAACGCGCGTCCCGAGGATCGCCGCGCGATCATCGAGGAGGCGTCGGGTGTGCTCAAGCACCGCAAGCGCAAGGAGAAAGCCGAGCGTCGTCTCGAGAGCACCGAGGCCAATCTGTTGCGCGCGCAGGATCTGCTGCGCGAGGTGCGTCGTCAACTGAAGCCGCTCGAGCGTCAGGCCGACGCGGCGCGCCGTCACGGTGCGCTCGTTGCCGAGTTGCGCGCACTGCAATTGCACGTTGCGGGTCGCGAGATCCTCGCCCAACGCACCCGGTTGCAGGCGCTCGCCGAGCAGAAGGTCGTCGGCGAGGAGACCGAGCGCAATCTGCGTGCCCGCCTGTCGGCGCTCGACGCCGCGGTCATGGCCGACGAAGCCGAACTCACCGCCCGCGGCGATTCCACGCTGAACGACGAGGTCGTTCGCGTCGAGGCATTGCGCGGTCGCGCCCGAGGCCTGCTCGCGGTGCTCGCCGAACGTCGCCGGTCGGTCGAGCGTGACAAGGGCCAGTTCATGGACTCCGACGTCGTCGCCGCGCTCGAAGTCGAAGCCGCCGCGTTGCGCGCCGAGGACGACGAAGTGCGCCGTGAAATCGACGACCTTGAGTCGCGATCCTCGCGTGGCGTCGCGAATGCCGAGGTACAACGTCGCGCCGACGCATTGGCCGCCGCGCAGGCCGATGTCGATCACGGTGCCGAAGCGCACTCGCGTGCGGCGAGCGCGGCAGCCGCGGCAACGGCGCGTGCCGAGGCGTTGCAAGCGACCATCGATGCGCAGGCGCTGAGTGCACGCACGCTGAGCAACATTCCCGGTTCGCTCGGCACCCTGCTCGAACTCATCTCCATCGACTCCTCGCGCCAGTCGGCGGTGCAAGCCGCGCTCGGCGATTCGTTGTCCGCGGTCGTCGTCGTCGACACTGCGAGTGCACGTGCCGCCGTTGCGTCTTTGCGTCAGGCACGCAACCCGGGTGTCGTTCTCGCCCTCGATGCCTCCCGAAACACGACGCCACTGAACATTGCCGGGGCTCAATCGTTGCGCCCGTTCGTACGAGCGGTGTCGGGCGATCACTCCGCCGCCGTCGACCGACTGCTCGACGGTCTGCTCGCCCGTACGGTGCTCGTTGACGACTTCGACTCGGCGGTCAACGTGGCGCTGTCCCAGCCCGATGCCGTCGTCGTCACCGTCGACGGTGATCGATTCGGTCCGTCGGGTCTGCGCGTCGGTCCCGGGTACGTCACCACCGATGCACTGCGTCAGACCGCCGACAACGCAGCCATCGCCGCCCGCACGCTCGCCGAGCGCGAACGCGAACTCGCCGACGCGCGATCGGCGTTGGTCGCCGCCCGTGACGCCCATGCCGAGGCGGTCACGCGGGCCGAGGCCGAGCGCACGGTGCGCCAGGAACACGACGTGCAGCTCGCCACCCTCGCGCAGCGCCGCAGCATGCTCACCACCCGTCTCGCAGAAATCGAGTCGCGCCTCGGTGCCGACAGTGACGCGCGCCGCGAGGCCGCCGACCGCGGCCGGCGCATCGAGGAGACCCTCCGCGCGCTCGCGAACGCCGTCGACACGGTGAATGCGCACGTGGAAGCACTCGACGCGCGTCAGAGTGCGCTCAACGAGCTGCGTGCCCGCCAGAGCACCGAGATCCGTGACATCAGCACACGACTCGACGCCGCCCGCAAGGAGCGCACACAACGTGAGCGCGAGCTCGAGGAGCACCGCGAGCGCAACCGCCGCGTCGAAATCGAGCAGGGTGAGGTACGCGTACGGCTCGAGGCATCGATCGAATCGCTGCGTCGCGACCTCGAGGTCGAACCCGACGTCGCGGTGAATGCGCCGCTGCCCGAGTTGCCCGAGGGCATGACGCCGATCCTGCGCATCCGCGATCTCGAGCGCGAGCTGCGGATCATGGGTCCGATCAACCCGCTCGCGCTGCAGGAGTTCGAGTCGTTGCAGCAGCGCAGCACCTTCCTCGAGGAGCAACTCGAGGACGTGAAGAACTCGCGCCGCGAACTCGTCAAGGTCATCAAACAGGTCGACCTCGAAATCCAGCAGACGTTCGCGTCCGCGTACGCCGACGTGCGCGACAACTTCGCGAAGTTGTTCGCCATGCTGTTCCCTGGCGGTTCCGGCCGCCTCGTGCTCACGTCGCCCGACGACCTGCTGAACACCGGCATCGAAGTCGAGGCGAAGCCCGGCGGCAAGAACGTGAAGAAGCTGTCGCTCCTTTCCGGCGGCGAACGCTCTCTCACCGCTATCGCTTTCCTCTTCGCGGTGTTTCGCAGCCGGCCGTCGCCGTTCTACGTCATGGACGAAGTCGAGGCAGCCCTCGACGACGTCAACCTGCACCGCTTCCTCGGGCTCGTCGATGAGTTCCGCAAGGAAGCCCAGTTGCTCATCGTCAGCCACCAGAAGCGCACGATGGAAGCGGGCGACAGCCTGCTCGGCGTCACGATGCAGCCCGGTGGTTCGTCGAAGGTCGTCGTCGAGCGCGTGACGGCCCGTTCGGCCTAGCGGACGCCCCGCACCCGGCGCATCGCACGATCGGCGACCTAGCGTTTCGGACGCATGGCGACCACGAACTGGATCATCCTCGGCGTCGTCGCCGCGCTCGTCGTCCTCGGTGTCGCGCTGATCGTTCGACGCCGCCACACCGGCGCTGCCGACACGCCTCGCCGTGACTCGCCCGTTGTTTCGTCCGCTGCCGCACCCGCCGCTGCGCCGACACCCAGCACCCTCGCTCCGTCGGCAGCCGCCGTTGTCGACGGTCATCCGCAAGCGCCCGAGGAGACTGTCGTCGCCCCGCCCGTCGTTGACGTCGATCGTTC
>CAZIME010000056.1:0-4308 GCA_964540395.1 uncultured Bifidobacterium sp. | reverse complement strand
CCCGCCGTTGTCGACGTGCCGCCGGAAGCGCACGAGGAGACCGTCGTCGAATCGTCCGTTGTCGAACCGGCCGTTGTCGAACCGCCCGTCGTTGCAGCGACAGTTGTTGAGCCACCCGTCGAGGTCGATCGTTCGTTGCGGTCGCGCCTCGGCAAGGCGAGGGGAGTGTTCGCCGCGGCGACAGCCACGGTGCGCGGACGCGGCGGAGTCGACGACGCCACGTGGGACGATCTCGAAGAAGCGATGTTGCGTGCCGATCTCGGTGTTCGTGTCGTCAACGAACTGCTCGAACCGCTGCGCGCACGGGCGAAAAAGCGTGACATCGCGAATGCCGATGCGGCGATCGCCGCCTTGCGTTCGGCCATGGTCGAACGCCTCGCCGGCGCTGATCGCTCGTTGCATCTCGAAGGCCGACCCGGTGCCCCCGACGTGTGGATGATGGTCGGCGTCAACGGTGCCGGCAAGACGACGACGCTCGGCAAGTTGGCCGCTCAGCAGACGCGTGCCGGACGGCGCGTCCTTCTCGCCGCGGGTGACACGTTCCGTGCCGCCGCCGGTGAACAGCTCTACGTGTGGGCGCAACGCACCGGAGCAGAGATCGTGCGCGGCGCCGAGGGTGCCGATCCGGCGTCCGTCATCTTCGACGGCATCCAGGGCGCAACGGCACGCGGCACCGACCTCGTGCTCGCCGATACTGCAGGGCGTCTGCAGTCGAACACAAACCTCATGGAGGAATTACGCAAGGTACGCCGCGTCGCCGAGAAGGGAAGCGGCGTCGTCAGCGAGGTGCTCCTCGTCATCGACGCGACGACCGGACAGAACGGTCTGTCGCAGGCTCGCCAGTTTTCCGAAGCGACGCAGGTGACGGGTGTGGTGCTCACGAAGCTCGACGGATCCGCGAAGGGCGGGATCGTCTTCGCGATCGAAACCGAACTCGGCATCCCGGTGAAGCTCGTCGGGCTCGGCGAAACCATCGACGATCTCGCACCGTTCGATCCGGTCGAGTTCGTCGACGCACTGCTCGGTGACTAGTCGCCACGGGTCACGCTCGTCGCGACGACGGTAGATTCGCCACGATGTTCGACACCCTCGGCGAGCGCCTCGGATCCATCGTCGGTCGCCTGCGCAACCGCGGACGACTGAGCGAAGCCGAGGTCGACGAGGTCCTCGCCGAGATCCGCGTCGCGCTGCTCGATGCCGACGTCAACGTCACCGTCGTGCGCAACGTCATTGCGCGAATCCGCATCAAGGCGATCGGCGCCGAGGTGTCGAAGGCGCTCGATCCCGCCCAGCAGATCATCAAGCTCGTCCACCAGGAACTCATCGGCCTTCTCGGCGGCGACACGCTGCAGATCGCCTACGCGAGCCAGCCCCCGACGGTCGTGCTCATGGCCGGCTTGCAGGGTTCGGGCAAAACGACGAGCGCGGCGAAGCTCGCCAACTGGTTCAAGCGCCAGGGTCGCCAGCCGTTGCTCGTCGGTGCCGACCTGCAGCGTCCGGCCGCGGTCGAGCAGTTGCGCGTGCTCGGCGCGAGCATCGACGTGCCGGTGTTCAGCGATGCCGGCGATCCCGTCGACGTCGCCGCACGCGGCGTCGCCGAGGCGCGCCGTGTCGGTCGCAACGTCGTCATCGTCGACACCGCCGGTCGCCTCGCCATCGACGAAGAGATGATGCGCGAAGTGCGCCGTATCAGCGACGCGGTGTCGCCGAACTACACGTTCCTCGTCGTCGATGCAATGACGGGACAGGACGCCGTCACCGTCGCGCAGTCGTTCAATGACGTGCTGTCGATCGACGGCGTCATCCTCTCGAAGCTCGACGGCGATGCACGCGGTGGTGCCGCACTGTCGGTGAAGGAAGTCATCGGCAAGCCGATCGCCTTCGCGGCGACGGGGGAGAAGATCGACGCCTTCGAGCAGTTCCATCCCGATCGCATGGCGGGTCGCATCCTCGGCATGGGTGACATGCTCACGCTCATCGAGCAGGCCGAGTCGGTGTTCGAGAAGGACCAGGCCGAGGCCGCGGCGAAAAAACTCGTCGGCGGAGAGTTCACGCTCGACGACTTCCTCGAGCAGCTGCAGCAATTGAAGAAAATGGGACCGTTGCAGAACGTCATGGGCATGATCCCCGGGCTCGGTGCGCAGGTGAAGGACGCACAGATCAGCGACGACCAAGTGAAAGTCACCGAGGCGATCATCCGCTCGATGACCCCGTCCGAACGGGCCAATCCGCAGATCATCAACGGCAGTCGCCGCAGCCGCATCGCTCGCGGCAGCGGCACCCAGGTGCAGGACGTCAACCGACTCGTCAAGCAATTCGCCGAGATGCAGAAGATGATGAAGCGGTTTGGGGGCCGACTGCCCTCCCGATAGCCTCCATCAGGCCCCGCGCGGGCGTCATCGATTCGTCTCAGTCATCACAGGAGCACCATGTCCGTCAAGTTGCGTCTCGCCCGAGTCGGCAAGACCAAGCAGCCGCACTATCGCGTCGTCGCGGCCGACACCCGCAAGGCCCGCAACGGAGAATTCCTCGACATCGTCGGTCAGTACCGTCCGCGCGAGGAGCCCTCGGGCTTCGTTGTCGACTCGGCCAAGGTGATGCGCTGGTTGAACAACGGTGCGCTCCCCACCGAGCGCGTGCGCAAGTTGCTCGAGATCAACGGCGTGTGGGCCGAGTTCATGGCCACCAAGTCGAACTCGAAGAAGAAGTAGTTCGTACCGTGTCGCAAGCACCGGTCGCCACCAAGGTTCTCGACCACATCGTTCGTTCGATCGTCGACAATCCCGAAGGTGTGCGCATCGAGTCGGTCGACGATGACGGCGTGATCATTCTCGAAGTGCGCGTCGCCGACGGCGATCTCGGCCGAGTCATCGGTCGCCGCGGTCGCACCGCGCAGAGCATCCGCGCACTCGTGCGCGCCGCTGCCTCGCGCGACGGCGTCGAAGTCGACGTCGACTTCCTCGACGACTGAGTCAGTCGCACAACGGGCGCCGATCGTGCGCATCGATGTTTTCTCGATATTCCCGGGGCAGGTCGACGCCTTCTGCAGCGTGAGCCTTCTCGGTCGCGCGCGCGAGCGTGGTCTGCTCGATCTACGGACCCACGACATTCGTGAACACACGACCGACGTGCACCGCACCGTCGACGATTCGCCGTTCGGCGGTTCGGCCGGCATGGTGTTGCGTCCCGAGCCGATCTTTGCCGCCGTGCGCGCCGCGCAACCGCCGCGACCGTTGTTGCTCACCTCGCCGGGCGGGCGCCGATTCGACCAGACGATGGCCCGCGAACTTGCGTCGCGCGGCGGTTTTTCGTTGTTGTGCGGACGATACGAAGGCGTCGATCATCGCGTGCGCGAGCATCTCGTCGACGGCGAAGTGTCGATCGGTGACTTCGTGCTCGGTGGCGGTGAAGTGGCTGCCTGCGTCGTCATCGAGGCAGTGACGAGACTCGTGCCCGGAGTCATGGGCAACGAAGAGTCGGGTGTACACGAAAGCTTTGCCGACGATCTGCTCGAAGCGCCGCACTTCACGCGGCCGGCGACCTTCGAGGAGTGGGACGTCCCCGACGTGTTGCGCAGCGGAGATCATGCCCGCATCGCTCGTTGGCGCCGGGCGCAGGCCCTGCACCGCACCCTTCACGCCCGTCCCGACCTCGTTGCGCGCCGTGGTGGGCTCTCTGCCGAGGACGAACGTCTGTTGGAAGAGTTCCCCGCCGTCCCGTATCCTGAAGCCTCCCTATGAAACCCACCGACATCGTCGATTCCCAGTACTTGCGCACCGACATCCCGGCTCTGCGCCCCGGCGATGAAGTGAAGGTTCACGTCCGCGTCGTCGAGAGCGGCAAAGAGCGCGTGCAGATTTTCCAGGGCGACATCATTGCCATCGAAGGCTCCGGCGTGTCCGAGAGCTACACGGTGCGCAAGAACTCCTATGGCGTCGGTGTCGAGCGCACCTTCCCGAAGCACACCCCTTCGGTGGCCAAGGTCGAGGTCGTCAAGCACGGCGACGTGCGCCGCGCCAAGTTGAACTACCTGCGCGGTCGCGCCGGCAAGTCGGCGAAGATTCGCGAGAAGCGCGAAGAGTGAACCAACCCTTGAGGGTTGCCGCACACATCTCACGTGTCGGGAGGTCGTCGTGAACACCGATGATCTCGAGCAGTACGAGGCCGAACGTGAGTTGCAGCTTGCCAACGAGTATCAGGACGTCGTCGGCATGTTCAAGTACGCCGTCGAAACCGACCGGCGCTTCTATCTCGCGAACAACGTCGACGTCCGTGTCGTGCACGAGGGTCCGCGCCCTCTGCTCGAGA
>CAZIME010000055.1:0-7295 GCA_964540395.1 uncultured Bifidobacterium sp. | reverse complement strand
CGGTGAGACGACCCTCTTCGAGGATCTGCAGCAACGTGTTGAACACGTCGGGGTGCGCCTTTTCGATCTCGTCGAAGAGAACGACGGAGAACGGCTTGCGGCGGACCGCCTCGGTGAGCTGGCCACCTTCGTCGTAGCCGACGTATCCGGGGGGCGAACCGACGAGACGGCTGACGGTGTGCTTCTCCATGTATTCGCTCATGTCGAGCGAGATGAGGGCATCTTCGTCGCCGAAGAGGAACTCCGCGAGGGTCTTGGCGAGTTCGGTCTTGCCGACGCCGGTGGGTCCGAGGAAGATGAACGATCCGCTCGGGCGCTTCGGGTCCTTCAGGCCTGCTCGCGTGCGGCGGATGCTCTGGCTGACCGCCTTGATGGCGTCTTCCTGGCCGATGATCCGCTTGTGCAGCTCGGCTTCCATGTTGAGGAGCTTGGCGGTCTCTTCTTCGGTGAGCTTGTACACGGGGATGCCGGTCCAGATGCTGAGCACCTCGGCGATCGCTTCCTCATTCACCTCGTCGTAGAGATTGACTCCCTGCGCCTTGACGTCGGCTTCCTTCTGGGTGCGTTCGTCGAGCAACGAGCGCTCCTGGTCGCGCAAACGTCCGGCTTCTTCGAAGCGCTGTTCCTCGACGGCCTTCTTCTTTGCCTCTTGAACCTGCTTGATCTTCGTTTCGAGTTCCTTGAGGTCGGGTGGCGTCTTCATGCGCTTGATGCGCAGACGGCTGCCGGCCTCGTCGATGAGATCGATCGCCTTGTCGGGAAGATGACGATCGGAGATGTACCGGTCGGCGAGGTTCGCCGCGGCGACGAGCGCCTGGTCGGTGATCGTGACGCGGTGGTGGCTCTCGTACTTGTCGCGGATGCCCCTGAGGATCTCGATCGTGTGCGCCACCGACGGCTCGTCGACCTTCACCGGCTGGAAGCGGCGTTCGAGCGCAGCATCCTTTTCGAAGTGCTTGCGATACTCGTCGAGCGTCGTGGCGCCGATGGTCTGCAGTTCGCCGCGGGCGAGCATCGGCTTGAGGATGGATGCCGCGTCGATGGCGCCTTCCGCCGCACCTGCACCGACGAGCGTGTGGATCTCGTCGATGAAGAGGATGATGTCTCCGCGGGTGCGGATCTCTTTCAGTACCTTCTTCAGACGCTCTTCGAAGTCACCGCGGTATCGGCTGCCGGCGACGAGTGCACCGAGGTCGAGCGTGTACAGCTGCTTGTTCGTCAGCGTCTCGGGCACGTCGTTCGACACGATGCGCTGGGCGAGACCCTCGACGATGGCGGTCTTGCCGACACCTGGTTCGCCGATGAGTACCGGGTTGTTCTTCGTGCGTCGCGAAAGGATCTGCATGACGCGTTCCATTTCGCGCTGACGACCGATGACAGGGTCGAGCTTCTTGTCGCGTGCCAACTGCGTGAGGTTGCGACCGAACTGATCGAGGATCTGACTACCACCCTTTTCGGCAGGGGTTTCCTTCGCGCCGACGGCTTCGCCTTCACTCTTCGAGCCGCCCTCGTAGCCGCTGAGCAATTGGATGACCTGCTGACGTACGCGCGACAGGTCAGCTCCGAGTTTCACGAGCACCTGCGCGGCAACGCCCTCACCTTCGCGGATGAGGCCGAGCAGGATGTGCTCGGTGCCGATGTAGTTGTGACCGAGCTGCAGCGCCTCGCGCAAGGACAGCTCGAGCACCTTCTTTGCCCGCGGCGTGAAGGGAATGTGACCCGATGGTGATGAACCGCCCTGACCGATGATCTCTTCCACCTGGGCGCGCACGGCCTCGAGGGAGATGTTCAGCGACTCGAGCGCCTTTGCGGCAACGCCCTCGCCCTCGTGAATGAGGCCGAGGAGGATGTGCTCGGTACCGATGTACGAGTGATTGAGCAGGCGAGCTTCCTCTTGGGCCAGCACGACGACTCGACGGGCCCTGTCGGTGAACCTTTCAAACACGCGACACCACCTTTGTCACGGACGCTTGGAAAGCCGTGATCTCATTGCTCCGAAGTGTATCGGCGGGGCACGACGCCGCCGAATGACGAATGCTGCAGCGCTTCACATTGAGTGCACAACTGTGCGTAGCCTTGGCATGTGGCACTTGCCTCGCCGTTGCTGGACATTCCCTTGATGAATGTCGACCGGGATCGCATCGAAGCGGCCCTGCGCCACGCCGTACGTACTCCCGACGCATACCTCACCGAAATCGCCTCGCACCTCATCGTCGCCGGTGGCAAGCGCCTGCGTCCCGTCCTTGCCGTTGCCGCCGCACAGGTGGGTCGTGCCGAGCCGGTATCTGATGACGTCATCAGCGGCGGAATCTCCTGCGAACTCGTCCATTTGGGATCGCTGTATCACGATGACGTCATGGATGAAAGCACGACCAGGCGCGGCGTCGAGACCGTGAACGCGAAGTGGGGAAACCTGCAGGCCATCGTCGCCGGCGACTTCCTCCTCGCCCGCGCCTCGGAGATCGCTGCATCGCTCGGCAACGAAGTCGCCGGACTCCTTGCGAAGACGATCGGTCGTCTGTGCGAGGGCCAGATCGAGGAGCTGCGCCACACGTACGACCGCGCCCGAACGGTTCCGTCGTATCTCATGAGCATCGAGGGCAAGACGGCATCGCTCTTCGCCGCCTCCGCCCGCATCGGTGCGCTCGTTGCCGATCAGCCCCGTCCGATCGTCGATGCGCTGACGAACTTTGGCAACGCCTACGGCATGGTGTTCCAGTTGGTCGACGACATCCTCGACATCACCTCGACCGAAGAGGAGCTCGGCAAGCCGGCCGGGCACGATATGGAAGAAGGCGTGTACACGCTGCCCGTGTTGCTCACGTTGTCTGCGGGTGATGCGACGGCGCATCGTCTCCATGAGATGCTCGGTGTGCCGTTGCACGGCAGCGAGCTCGCCGATGCGTTGGCCATTGTGCGCAACGGTCCCGGGCTTGCCGGTGCACTCGAGTCGGCACGCAACTACGTCGCCATCGCCGAGGCGGAATGCGATCGCATGCCCGCCTCGCCGGCCACGGACGCTTTGCGTCGTGCGCCCCAGGCACTTCTCGACTCTCTGTTGTAGCGCTGCGCCATCGGATTGACGGAGCCTCGTTCGCGAGTTGTCAGTTCGTCAGCAGCCGGTGCGCTGCAGCGCGCCCGGACAGCACCGCACCTTCGATGCGTGGACCGCCGAAGGCGTCTCCGGCGAAGAGCAGTCGGTCGCTTTCCCAGAAGCGATCCGGCCAGATCGTCTGCGGTGTCGCCATTCGCCACCGTTTGTGTTGGGCCTCGACGATCGTTGTGTCACCGATCCATTCCGCGGCCGCACTCATGATGACGCGATGTGCCTCGTCGGGTTCGAGCCACCAGTTGTCGTTGCTGAACTGCGCCGTCGCGTGGAAGGTGACGGCCGGGACGTCGCTGATGCCTTTGCGTTGATTGTCGGCTATGAACTCGAAGATGCCGCCCGGTCGTTGCACGGCGCCCGGCTCGGGAAGCACGATCGGGCGGTCGGTAACGACGAGGGCGGCGAGCGTGGCGTCGTACTTCATCGCGCGCAGCGGTTCGGGAATATCGACGTCAGCGGTGATCGCAAGTGCGATCGACTGCGGTACGGGGCTGGTGAGAATGACTGCATCGGCGTCGATGCCCGTGCCGTCGTCGAGTCGCACGCACCATCGCGTCGACGCGCCGCGCTCGATTGCGAACACGAGGGTCGAGCACGTGACGTTGAGTTCGAGTGCGAGATGCTTGGCGATCCCCGTCATTCCGCGGCTGCCGACGTAGCGCGGGTGTCCGTCATGATCGCCGAACCCGCGCGACCACTCGCGCACGATTCCGGCGCGGCTCCACTCGTCGACGCACCGCGCGAATTCGTCGCTGCGCACCGTGAAGAACTGTGCGCCGTGGTCGAGCGTTGCGTTTCCGATGCGCCGCGTCGCGCACCGTCCGCCCGGTGAACGTCCCTTGTCGAGAACGACGACGTCGTGGCCGGCATCGTGAAGCAGGCGTGCAGCACTGAGGCCGGCGAGACCGGCTCCGACGATGACGACGCGCACTAGCGCAGCGTGTGGGCGCGCATGATCAGCGCGCGTGACACGGTTTCGAGCGGTCGTCCGGTGAGACGCTCGATGAGGGTGATCGCCTCGGTGGGTTCGGTGACGACACCGAGCCAGCGCAGGTAGGCACCCATGACGCCGATGAGCTGGTCCGCGACTTCTTCTGCATGCACGACGATGCGCTGATTCTTGGCGAGCATCGCACTGATTTCCGCGTAAAAACGGCGTGCCCACTGGTCGAGATCGTCGGTCGTGAGCAACGGCAGGTGCCGATACGGCATCTGCAGCTCTTCATAGCTGTGCAGGTTGTGCGGTGCTCCGCTGATGCTGACGACGCAGTGGAAGTCGTTCTCGCGCAGCCAGATGATCTCTTCCTGACGGCGCACCCGGCGATGATTCGTGCCGTAGCCACCCGGCCGCTCGCAAATGGCGAGCTGATCCTTGACGATCCAGGTGAGGTCGCGGGGCTGGATTCCCAGGGCCCACTTGCCGCGCAGCTTTTGTGACATCGGGGCGAGAGCCTACACGACGTTGTCTCGTCGGCTCCCGGGGTCGTCTTCTCGTGCCGTCATGATGCTGAGTCGCTGTTGCGAACGTCGGACGCTTCGTCCGGCGCCGATGTCACACGCCGTCACTTCGCCGCGCGCAACGGCGAGCACACGCTCGATCGTTGCGACGTCGGGAGGGTACGGGTTCGCCAACCACCGACGCAGCGCGCGCCGGGCGAGGGGCAGGGGAGCGCCGCGCACACTGCGTGCATCGGTCGGATCGATCGCCGCGGCGAGTTCGTCGAGCAGCCGCTCGTCGTCGGACATGATGTCGCTTTGGCGTACGAGAATCGGCACGACGTCGCGACCGGCGATGTCGTTGAGCAATGGCACGAGATCACCCCGCACCCGGGTGCGTTGGAAGCGCGGATCGTCGTTCATCGTGTCGCTGACGACAGCGATGCCCAGTGCCGCGCACAGGTCATGGGTGTCGCGGCGGCGCAGAGCAAGCAGGGGCCGTCGTTCGTGCTGCATCGACGACAGCCCCGCTGCCGCCGCGCCGCGCATGAGGTTGATGAGCATCGTCTCGGCACGGTCATCGGCGGTGTGTCCGGTGAGCGCGTCGGCGGGAAGTGCGCCGTATCGCGCCTCCCGTGCCCGCGCTTCGAGATTCGGTCCGGGTGCGACGGTGACGTGGTGCTCGATCACGGGTACTTCGTGTGCGTCGGCGAATCGGCGGATGACGACGATGTCGTCGTCGGCGTCGGTACGCAAGTGATGGTGGACGTGGTGCGCCTCGACGCGTGCGCCCGAAGCGATGGCCAGCGCGAGCAGAGCCATCGAGTCGGGGCCTCCCGAGACGGCGCAGCGCAGGACCGCTGTTGCGGGGAATCTGCACTTCGTGAGGAGGTCGTGCACCATGGGACGGCGCCGAAGATCGTCGCTCGGGGCGTTCATCGCCCCTCCGGTGTCTCCTACGAGGATTGCTTGCGTGACGGGTACTTCATGGCCGTCACCTTCTTCAGGTAGCCGGCGACCAGTGCGAGAACGGCACCACCACCGGCAATGAGCAACCCTGCTCCCAACCACCAGTGCCACGGAACTGCTGCAATCACATTGAAGAGCCTAGTCGTCGGTACGGGACGTGCGTCATCGTGGCGAGTCGTAGCGTGTGAGCATGTTCCGTCGTGCACTGGCGACCACCGTCGCACTCACAGCCGTCCTTGCTCTCACGTCCTGCGGTGAAACCGTGAATATCGGCGCCGATGCGGTCGGGGAAGGTATCACCGTCCGCGCAACCGGCACGGCCGATGTCGTTCCCGATGCGGTGCGTTTGTCGCTGTCGGTGAGTGTCGTTGCGGCAACCCCCGAGGAAGCGACGGCAAGCGTGGCATCGAGCGCCGATGCGGTGCGCGCCGCTCTGCTCGATACGGGAGTTGAGCTAGCCGACATTGCAACTCAGGGCTACTCGGTCGCCCCCGAGTACGACTATTCGCGCGAAGGTGGCCCAGTGATCACGGGCCATCGCGCGACACAGATGTTCGACGTGCTCATTCGTGACGCCGAGTCGGCAGGCGCCGTGATCGACGCCGTTGTCGCCGCCGGTGGCAGTGACGTGTCTGTGAACGGCACGACGCCGATCGTTGACGATGCGACCGATGCCGCGGTTGCCGCACGCGAAGATGCGGTAAAGAAGGCGCGGGAGAAGGCCGAGGAGTACGCGAAATTGCTGGGTGTGTCACTCGGTGACGTCATTGCGTTCAGCGAAATCGATGCGCCCGTCAACGTCGCACCCGTCATGCGCACGGAGGCAGCAGCCGATGCCGCCACAACGATCGACCTGGGTACGAGCGAGGTGAGCGTGTCGGTCGAAGTTCGCTGGTCGATCGACTGAATTTCCTGGAGCCCGAGGCGGGAATTGAACCCGCGACCTACGCATTACGAGTGCGTTGCTCTACCACTGAGCCACTCGGGCGAGGCTCCACACGCTAGCGACGTCCGGGACGGTTACGGCCAGTATTTTTCGATCGGTTCGTCGCATTTTCCGAGCGACAGGATCTCACCCCACGAGTCGGAGTACACGACGCTTGCGCCGACCGGTTTGCCCTCGGGGAGGAAGCTCTGGTTGTACCACACGAAGTAGCGGTCGGTGCACGGCCGCGGATATCCGAGGTGGTACTGAAACTGGTTGCGCACCGGCCAGTGCATCGTGGCCGCGAACAAGCTCTGCGGTTCGTTGCTGTAGAGCGCAACGTCGTCGCCGAGGTCACGAACCGCCCGGTGAATGGGCGCATTCTGGAAAGCGGTGCTTCCCCAGTGGCGTCCATCGCGGGCATATGCCACCGCATCGCCGCCAAGTTGCACGGCATGTGATGCAACGGCGACGAGACCAACCCCGATGGCGACTCGCGCAACCGTCTTCGTGCGGGCGATTCGATCGATGCACACGACGAGGATGACGATCAGTGGCACGTACAGCCCGCTCATCATCCGCGAATCGAGCGGTCCCATCTCGTGGTACACGAAGCGATAAATGGAGAATGCCGAGTACGTGACCACGAGCAGGACGATCACGCCGAATACGTCACCGACGTGACGTTTGCCCAGCACAACGGCAGCGATGACGACGGCAAGAATCACCAGCCAGGCGATGATTCCCGCCATTTGCATCGCACCACTGTGATCCGACCATGAGAGGTAAATCCCGCCGTTGCCGTCGAGCGGCGGTCGGCCGATCACCCAGCTACCGAGCGTCCCGGTGAACGTG
>CAZIME010000054.1:0-7372 GCA_964540395.1 uncultured Bifidobacterium sp. | reverse complement strand
CTGACCGACAAGGATTTCGCCGGCGTGGTGAATCGCCGTGACGAGTTCGTCGGCGCGTTGACCGTCAAAGGCGATCTGCAGGTGTTCGGGAGCGAAGTCGTTGGCGACAGCGGCCGCGTCGGCGAGTGAGTCAACGAGGATGGCACCACCGTTGCAACCGAGCGATGTACGCGCCGCCGCACGGCGAATCTCGGGCATCTCCACGGTGTATTCGGCGAGATGGGCATCGATCGCATCGATCATTGCGGCATCGTCGCATACGAGAAACACCGTTGAGTCGTCGCCGTGCTCGGCTTCGATGAGCAGATCGAGTGCCGCACGCCGCGGGTCGGTGTCGCGCGAGGCGATGAGCATGCTCTCCGTCGGACCGAGCACCATCATCGTGGTGATTCCGTACCGTTGCATCTCGACCTGCGCGATCGTCACGGCGGGGGAGCCGGGACCGACGATCTTGCGCACGGCGGGAATGCTCGTCGTACCGAAACCGAGCGCCGCAATGCCGGCGGGTCCGTTGGCACGGAACACGTCCGTGATGGCGAGCATGCGCGCGACGACGATCACGGCGGGATCGACGGCCCCGTTGCCGTTCGGCAGCGGTGGCACGAGCAGTGAGATGCGTCCGACACCCGCGACGACGGCGGGAACGGCGAGCTGGTACGCGACCGACGGATAACTCGCCTTCCCGCCGGGAACGAACAAGCCGACCGAATCGATGGCCGACACCTTCTCTCCGACCGTTGCCCCGGGCTCGATCGTCATCGACCAGTCGCCGTGTCGCGCGAGCACTGCCTCGTTGAACCGCTGGACGTGGTCGATGGCATCGGTGAGCGCCGCTTCGAGAGCCGAATCGACGCGTGCAGCCGCGATCTCGGCATCGCTCACCCGTAGTCGCTCGGGACTGCCCAGATCGATGCCGTCGAAGCGATGCGTCGCCTCGAGAACGGCGTCGTCGCCGCGCTTCTGTACGTCGTCGATGAGAGCGACGACGTCGCGGCGGAGGGAGTCATCGACGATGTCACGCAGACCGCGGGCGGTGATCGTACGACGCACGTCGTTGCCGGCACTCGCCCAGTGCACACGACGCATCACTGCACCCATACGAATGAAACTAGCGATGCGATGTGCTCGCGCGACGGGTAGCGTTGTTCCACGTCCCTCATCTATAGGAGCGTCAATGCCCGTCACCGTCGTCGTGGGTACCCAGTGGGGGGATGAGGGCAAGGCCAAGGTCATCGATCTCCTGGCCCGTTCACACGATGCGGTCGTTCGATACCAGGGCGGGCACAATGCCGGCCACACCGTCGTCGTCGGTTCCGAGCGCTACGCCTTGCAGCTCGTGCCGAGCGGCGTCCTGTACGACCATGTCGTTCCCGTCATCGGCAACGGCGTCGTTGTCGATCTCGTCACCCTCTTCGAGGAGGTCGACCGCCTCGAGTCGCGTGGCGTGTCGTGCGCCGGCTTGAAGGTGTCGTCACTCGCGCACCTCATCTTCCCGTGGCACCAGCGCCATGACGCACTCGCCGAGTCGTCGCGTGGTGAGGCGAAAATCGGCACCACGCTGAAGGGCATCGGACCTGCATACGCCGACAAGGCGCAGCGCGTCGGCGTGAGGGCCGTTGCGGTGCGCGACGCCGACGACTTCCGCCGCGTCGTGCATGAGCGGGCCACCCAGGAAAGCGCACGACTCGTGGCACTCGGTGCCGAACCTCTCGACGTCGCATCCATCGTCGCGACTTTCGACGCGCTCGGTCGCCGTCTCGTTCCGTATCTCGCCGACACGGTGAATCTGCTCCATGGCATGCTCGAACGTCAGCGTCCGATCCTTCTCGAAGGTGCCCAGGCGACGTTCCTTGATCTTGACCATGGCACGTACCCGTACGTCACGTCGAGCAGTCCGACGGCGGGCGGTGCGTGCACCGGATCGGGCATCGGACCGCGCCACATCGATCGCGTCGTCGGAATTGCGAAGGCATACACGACGCGCGTCGGCAGCGGACCTTTCCCTACCGAGGTGTTCGGTGACGTCGGTGATCGCATCGTCGAGATCGGCGCCGAGTTCGGCACCGTGACGGGTCGGCGCCGTCGCCCGGGTTGGTTGGATCTCGTCATGCTCCGTCACGCCGTGCGTGTGAACTCTCTCACCGACATTGCACTCACCAAGCTCGACGTCCTCGACGACTTCGACGTCATCCGCGTGTGCACGGGTTATCGCCTGAACGGGAAGGCTCTCGACGGCTATCCCGACGACGCACGGATACTCGAGAAGGTCGAATGCGTGTGGGAGGAACTGCCGGGTTGGCGCACGTCGCTGCGTCACTGTCGCGAGGACGCCGATCTGCCGCCGGCGGCGCGACGCCTGCTCGAGATCGTCGAACGGCACGTCGGCGTCCCGGTATCGATCGTCGGCGTCGGACCCGAGCGTGACGATTGCGTGGTGCGGTCATGATCGACCGTTACTCGACCCCGGAAATGGCGGAGATCTTCTCTGACGCTGCGCGCTTCTCCCGGTATCTCGCCGTTGAACTGCACGCCCTCGACGGTCAGGCGCAAATCGGAGCGGTTCCTACCGATGCGGCACGCGAGTGCCGAGCACGGGCGCCGCACGTCGATGCCGCATTCGTGTCGTTGGTGCTTCAGCGCGAGGAAGTGACGAATCACGACGTCGCCGCGTTCGTCGATGTCGTTCAGGAGCGCATCGGCATGCCGCACGGTGCATGGTTGCACCACGGTCTGACGAGCAGTGACGTCGTCGACACCGCGTGGTGTTCGATGCTGCGCGATGCGTGCGACGTCATCGACGCGGCACTCGCAGAACTCATCGCTGTCGCGTCCGATCTCGCCCGCAAGCACCGCGACACCGTCATGGTCGGTCGTACGCACGGCATTCATGCCGAGCCGACGACGTTCGGTGCGAAGGTTGCTTTGTGGGCGTTGCAGGTCGGTCGCGATCGGGTGCGTCTGCGTGCAGCTCGTGACGGCATCTCGGTGTGCAAGTTGTCGGGTGCGGTCGGTACGTACTCGAACGTCGATCCGGCCGTCGAAGCTCACGTGGCCGCGGCGATGGGACTCCGCGCCGTTCCCGCGACGCAGGTGGTCGCCCGCGACCGTCACGCCGAGTTCTTGTGGGCGTGTGCGAGCATCGGCACCACCGTTGAAACGATCGCCGTCGAACTGCGCCATCTGCAGCGCACGGAAGTCGACGAAGTACGTGAGGGCTTCGGTCGCGGACAGAAGGGTTCGTCGGCGATGCCCCACAAGCGCAACCCGATTTCCGCCGAGACACTGACGGGCTTGTCCCGGGTGTTGCGGTCGAATCTGCAGGCGGGTCTCGGCAATGTCGCGTTGTGGCACGAGCGCGACATCACGCATTCCTCCGCCGAGCGAATCGTGTTGCCGGACTCCGCACATCTCGCTCACTACGTCGTGCGTCGACTCACCCGGCTTCTCTCCGGTCTCGAGATCCGCACGGATCGCATGCGCGAAAACCTCGACGTCACTCGTGGCCTCGTGTTCTCCCAATCGGTTCTCCTTGCGCTCGTCGAGACGGGGATGTCACGCGACGATGCATACCGACTGGTTCAGGAACTGGTGCAGGAGGTGTCCGTCCGGGGCGGCGCGAACGGTGACGATTTCCGCACGATCGTGGCTGCCGATCCCCGTGTCCGTGGCGTGTTGTCCGCCGAGCGCATCGCCGAGGCGTTCGACCTCGCCCGCGTCGTGCGTCACGCAAATCGCGCCGTCGAGGCGCTCGATGAAGTCCCGGGTGGAGCGGCGTCGTGACGACACTGCCTGCGCTCGATTCGCGTCGATCCGCACTGCGCGATCATGTCCTTGCACACTCGTTGAAAACGGGAAACTTCACATTGAAGTCGGGCCGCAGCAGTACGTGGTTCCTCGATACGAAGCAGACTGCATGCCGCAGCGAGGGCATCCAACTCGTCGCCGACGTCGCGTTGTCGCTGCTGCCCGCTGAAATCGAGGCCATCGGGGGACTCACGATGGGTGCGGACCCGGTCGCGTTCGGTGTCGCTGCGCTCGCCGGTGCGCGGGGACGTCAACTACGCAGCTTCAGTGTGCGCAAGGAAGCGAAGGATCACGGAATCACTGGTCGAATCGCCGGAGCGTTGCGCGAAGGGGATCGTGTCGCCATCGTCGAGGACACCGTCACGCGCGGCACGTCGATCTTCGAGGCGGTCGAGGTCGTGCGCGCCGTCGGTGCGCATCCGGTATTCATTACCGTCATCGTCGATCGCGGCGGAACGTGCGCGGCGCTGGCGCGTGACGCGGGTATCGCCTACGAGCCGATGCTCACTGCACCGGATCTCGGGTAC
Source organism: uncultured Bifidobacterium sp. (assembly GCA_964540395.1). Taxonomy (GTDB): domain Bacteria; phylum Actinomycetota; class Acidimicrobiia; order Acidimicrobiales; family Ilumatobacteraceae; genus F1-60-MAGs027. The sequence continues at coordinate 3,041 of CAZIME010000054.1, read as the reverse complement.
GCATTCGGTTCGTGAGCAGGTTTTGGAACCTTCGCTGTGCCTCAGTACCTATCGCGCGGCTTTCTTCACAAAGGATGCAAGCTTTAAGTGGTTGCTGTGCGGTCAATTGGCGAACACGTTTCGAACGTTGATTCGAAACGTGTCGACGAGATTCGCGGTTTCATGCGGGAGATGCGCGCGAAGTTTGTCATCTGACCCTACGATGCTCGGTGCATTCGAAACACCAGTACGAACCCGATGCGCCAGTTTTGAAAACCTGGCGTCTCCCAACATCAGTTGTGCGATGCCACCGACACTCGTTGCAGTTCCACTGCACACGTTGACGGCCCCGTACAAGTCCTGACTTCGCGCGCACGCTAGAAGAAGAGCGGCGGCCTGCCTGGGCGTCAAGAAATCACGTTCATCCGACGCATTCGGAAGCGTGCTATTCGGCTGGTCGGCCAAGTCACGGATTGCCCCCCCGAGCGTTCCCTGCGGCTGTGCACCATCAATAATGCTGAACACGCGAGCAATGACCAATCGCTGAGGTTGGTGAGCGAACACCCTGCGAAGCAATTCCTCGGCCAAGAGTTTCTGCAACGGATAGTGCCCGCGTGGAAGTACCGGAGACTCTTCGGACAACAAGGTCCCGAGCGACGAAACCTCGTATACGTGAGACGTTGATACAAATACGAACTTCGAACATTGCGAGCGGTAGACAGCTCTCGCTAGTTCCAGTGTCGCATCAACGTTAACCCGACGAGAAAGTGCCAGATCTTCCCTGACGGATCGCTCACCAACTATCGCAGCCGCATGAATCAATGCGAAAGGTGCATCTGGAAAATCAAGATGGCCGAGAGACGACTCGAGTCGCACTCCTAGGTCGCTTACGTGACCCGCCAAGAAGCGACCGATCGTGCCGCTGAGTCCCGTTCCCAGAACCTGTTGCTCAGTACCCATTACCGACCAAGTCGCAACCGGATTGTCTTCATTAGATCACGGAGTGAGCTCGTTAGTTCGGCTCGTGTCACTGTCGATGCACCTGCACGCCGCTCTTCGAATCTGATTGGTAGTTCTTCAATAGTCAAGCCTGCGCGTGAAACTCGGAAAGCTTGCTCGGACAAGTAAACAAACGCCGAACTCTGCGCCGGGTGTTCAAGAATTGCTTGTATCGCCGACCGACTGTATCGGCGCAGCCCGTTTGTAATGTCTCGAATCGGAACACCAAGCACTTTCGGCACAATGAAGTTAAGAATTCGTGATTGGATACGTCGTGTGAATGTCCATCCGATGATCTCGCTCGTCGGAAGATACCGACTCCCGACGAGTAGGTCGACCTGTGCGGGTGAGGTCAGGATACGGACGATGTCGGCAGCTCGGTGTGAGCCATCTGCGTCGCATTCGACACATAGCTCAAGGGCAGGGTAGGCCCCGTTCGCAAGCTCCATTCCTCTACGAATTGCGGCACCTCTGCCCCCTTTACTCCCGTTGGAAACGAAATTTACGAAGTCACCGCGGCCAGCAAGCATTTCTTGGCAACGCATTCGGATGAGATCCGCAATCTCTGCTGGCGAATCGTCAATGACAACTACCCGGGTGTGTGTATTGAGGTGCGGCGATAACTCTGATAAGAGCAATGGCAGAGTCTCTGATTCGAGGTACGAGGGAATGAGAATGACATTCCGTACAGTTGAATCCGAACGGAACACGTGTGGGTCAGAGGTTCGCCGCACGCCGTAATCCGAGCACCAAGTGGGCGACTTGGGAGTCATCAAAATGGTGGTGGCAACCGACCATGAAGCATCTGTCGGTGACGCGGTCGGCAACCGTGAACATCCGTGGGTTCAGGTCGGCCCGCACGAGGCGTTGTAATGCCGGCTGAGAAGTGAAGTTGCCGGTGAGGATGGGCCGCGTTTCAATGCCCATGCTCTCCAAGAGTGCCAGAGCACGCGATGCATGTTCAGGACTTGGTGTTGAAATTGGCAAAAGCATCCAAGAATGCGATCGCGGATCCGAATCTAGAGTCTCTGAACCGATCAAGCGAAAGTCCGAGCCATTCAGGGCGGCAGCGATCTCTGATGCAATCTGGCGACGGCGCGCGATGTAGGTGTCAATGCGTCGAATTTGGCCACGGCCAAGTGCTGCTTGGATTTCCATGGGTCGGATGTTGTAGCCGGCTGATACGAACAAGAAGCGCGAATTCAGGTCGGTGCCGGCAGGTTTCCATGCCGCCGCATCATGACGGTCCCGGGACCAGCCATGGGAGCGGATTGATCGTAAGTCGTCGGCCAGCCCGTCATCGTTTGTGGCGACCCCGCCACCTTCCATCGTTGTGATGTGGTGCGAGAAGTAGAAGGAATATGACGATGCAAGTGAAGACATCCCAGCGTGAATGCCTTTGTCCCAACTGCCCAAGGACTCGCACACGTCGGAAATCAATACGAGAGAGTGACTCTGGCTAAATGCCACAAGCGTTGCGTGTTCAAGAGCTCGTCCTAATGGATGAATCGGGAAAACTGCCTTGACTGGGACATCCGATGATCTAATCACTTCATCCGCTTTTCCAAGATCAATGGCAAGAGTCTGCGGATCTACGTCAACGAAGAGCGGTGTAAGGCCCAACTGTATGACTGGCCAAACCGTTGTAGGCCAAGCGACAGCAGGCAAAAGGACACCATCGCCTGGTTGCAGTAATGCTGCGTTGGACGATGGACGCATGAGAGCCTCGATGATTGCCAGGTTTGCCGAGGACCCGGAGTTCATCATGATGAAATGTTTGCTCTTCAAGTAAGCAGCCATTTCAGCCTCGAATGCCCTTACTTCACTCCCCATGGTCAAATTGTTTGAGTGGAGTACGCGAAGCATTGCATCAATGTCTTCGGATTCCAGACCAAGAGACGCAAGTGGAACACGTTTGGTGGTCAAGGCTGTCGTTCCCGTTCGTTTCTCATGGCATCGCAACTGTGTCAGCGCCAATACTGCCACTTGTGAATGATGACCTAATGTGTTGTGGTCGGGACCGGCGTCGATCCGGTGACCCCGCGCTTTTCAGGCGCGTGCTC
>CAZIME010000053.1:0-7486 GCA_964540395.1 uncultured Bifidobacterium sp. | reverse complement strand
TCACCGCGGTGAATTCCTCGAAACTCTCGGCGCAGTCACCGGCTTGGAGGAGAAATGCGTTGCCCTGCGCCACCTGGCCGAGCGAGTTGAGCAGCGTGCGTGCCTCGCCGGCGAACACAAGCGGCGGGAAGGACTCGATCTGCTTCAGGGCGCGGTCGAGCTCGGCGGGATCGGGCCATGCCGGCTGTTGGACCGCCGGCAGCGAGCGCCACGAGGATTTCGACCAGTTCTTCGCCATGGTGTGCCGTAAAGGCGATTGTCAGGCTACCGACGCCGGAAAGCACAACGACCGCCGGCATCGCTGCCGGCGGTCGTTGATGCGGTGAATTCGAGTGGTCAGACCGACAGGTAGTCGGGTGCGTCCAGGCGCAGCGAATCGACGGCGCGGCTGACGAGACGGCGGGCGGCCTCGGCGGTGACGCCGAGTTCCTCACCGACCTCGCGGAAGCTCTTGCGCTCGCCACCGAACAATCCGAAACGGGCTTCGACCGCGTAGCGGGCGCGCTCGTCGAGAGTGTTCAGCAGACCGTTGAGCATGTCATCCTCGACACGCGACATCACGGCCTCTTCGGGGCTGATGTCGTGGTTCGGAACGAGGTCACCGAGCGTGGCATCGCCGTCGTCGCCGATCGGCTTGTCGAGCGACACGGGAGTCGTGAGACGGTGCAGTTCGGCGTTCTCTGCCGACAGTCCTTCGGCATCGCCCGAACCCTGGCGCAGTGCGGCACGCAGATTCGCCGAACGGTCACCGGGGATGCGGATGAGGCTGGCCTTCTGGTCGAGTGCGCGACCGATCGCCTGACGGATCCAGAACGTCGCGTACGTCGAGAACTTGAAGCCGCGACGCCAGTCGAACTTGTCGACGGCGTGCTCGAGACCGAGGTTGCCTTCCTGAATGAGGTCGAGCAGATCCATGCCCTGGGGCAGCGGGTAGCGACGGGCAATCGACACGACGAGGCGCAAGTTGGCGCGGATGAAGCGGTCCTTCGCGCGGGCAGCTTCACGGATGTCGCGCTTCAGCTGGGTGCCGCGCTCGCCCTTTTCCCACTTGGCGCGCGCGTTGCGGCCGGCCTCGATCGCCTTCGAGAGCTGACGCTCGTCCTCGGCGGTGAGGAGGGGGACTTTGCCAATGTCGTTGAGGTACAGACCGATGGAATCGGACATGGGGGTTCCTTTGTTGCCTTGGGGGCCACCGTTCGGTCAACTTTCCACTGTTTCCAGTGGCGGGGGTTGGGGGTGAACGATGGGAATTGGGGGAACCCAAAAAGATAGGGGAAATTTCCGGGGAGGTCAAGGGGGATGTGACACTTATTGCCGGTAGAAGCATCCCCCGAGGCCCGAGGCTAAGTGCCCCATATATACGAGCCTCGCAAAGGGGCACGGACATGCATTCGTAGACTTCGGGCGTGCCGGAACGGGTGGGGATCCTCGGGGGAACCTTCGATCCGCCGCACCTCGGTCACACGGCGATGGCCCAGGGGGTACGCCGGGTTCTCGGCCTTGACCGAGTGCACCTCATGGTGGCGAACGTCCCCTGGCAGAAGTCCGCCGACCAGGTGGTGACACCGGCCGAGGACCGCTTTGCCATGGTCCGCTTGGCCGTCGCCGGCGAAGAGGGTGTCGAGGCCTCGCGGCTCGAACTCGACCGGGGTGGGGTCACCTACACCGTCGACACCCTCGAGCAACTGCACCGCGAACGGCCCGCCGACGAGCTGTTTCTCATCGTCGGGGCCGACGTCGTCGGGCGCCTCGCTTCATGGCACCGCGCCGACGTGCTTGATTCACTGTGTGCGATCGTCGCCGTCCCGCGACCGGGTGCGCCGCGCAACGAACGGCCCGGCGTGCACTGGGTCGAGGTTGCCACGCCCGACGTGAGCAGCACGGCCATTCGCGCCCGCGTCGCCGCGGGGGAGTCGATCGCCGGCTTCGTCGCACCCGCCGTGGGTGACTTCATCGCTGCGCACGGCTTGTACCGCCGCGCCGATCCGAACGTGCCGCGCGCATGACGGCCCTCGCCGAGCGCGCCCAACGTCGCGTGCGGATCGCGATCATTTCCGGGATCGTCGCCGCGATGATGCTGCCGATCGGCGGTGCGATGGCGTGGCAGCGATTGCTCAATTCGCAATCGAGTACGTCGCTGAGTGCGGCAACGCAGGAGGTGCCGAGCACGCCCGCTGCGCTGCTTGCCGGAGTCGGTCCGGGTGGTCAGTTGAGTTCGCTCGCCGCACTCGCACTCGACCCGAGCGGCGTCGGTGGCACCGTGGTGCTCGTTCCGGTCGGCACCGCGACCGAGGTGGCCGGTGACGAGGCGACCAAGCGCCTCGCAGAAGTGTTCGCCGACGACGGTCTCGACGGTCTCGTCGCCGAGACACAGGCGGTGCTCGACGTTTCGTTCGTCACCGCCGCCGCGTACGACCGAGCACAGTTCATCGATCTGCTCGCTCCGCTCGGTGCGATCACCGTGCTGCTCGATCGCGACGTCGTCGTTGCCGCCGAGGACGGAACCGACGTCGTTCTCGCGACGACCGGCGAGCAGCCGCTGCCCGTCGATCGCGTCGTCGACGTCTTGCTCGCGCGGCGCGCGCAGGAAACCGAGGCCGACCGTTTCTCGCGACACAAGGAAGTGTGGGAGGGAATCGTCGAGCGACTCGGCATCGGACTCGATCTCGCGCCCGAAGTCGACGCCACTCCGACGGGTCTCACCTCGATGTCGAATTTCGCCGCGCGCATGTTCGCGGGGAGCATGCAGGTGTGGCAACTCGCCGCGGCACCCGTCATCGACGGTGGGCGCAACCCGCGCCGCGTCGACATGTATTCACTCGACGCCGCCGAGACGCTGATGATCTTTGCCTCGGTCGCGCCGTCGTCGCTCATCGCCGCCGACGTGTCGATGACGGTGATGGTCGACAGTTCGCTGAACGACCCGCTCATCAGCCGCGAGGCGGTGGCTCGACTCACGGCACTGGGTATCGGCGTCGCACTCGTGCGCGAGGTGCAAGGATTGCCACCCGTGGTCACGACCGTTGCATTGTGGGTGGACGGAGCCGATGCATTGCCCGACATCATGCGCGACTCCTTCGGTGACACCGCACGCATCGACGGCTCGGTGCGTGTCGACGGCATCGACGCCGTCGTCACCCTCGGCGGATCGTTCGCCGAGCTCGTGCGCGGGAACGGCGGTGGCTGACGCATGAACGTCGTCGATCCCGACACCGAAGCGCTCGCGATCACCGCTGCGCGCGCCGCCGATGACAAGCAGGGCAGTGACATCGTCGTCATCGACGTCGGCAACGTGTTGCCAATCACGTCACTTTTCGTCGTTGCCAGTGCGAGCAACTCGCGACTCGTGCGGACAATCGCCGATGCGGTGACCGAGAGCGTGCGCAATGCCACCGGTCGCTCCCCGGTGCGGTCCGAGGGCATGGCTGAGGCGCAGTGGATACTCGTCGACTACGGCGACGTCGTTGTGCACGTGTTCGCCGAAGAGACGCGCCGCTATTACGAGATCGAGCGCCTGTACCGCGATCGGCCCATCATCGAATGGCGCCATGCGGGAAATCCCAGCACATAGGGGGCTACCCGCGCGGCGTGACCGCTTTCCCACCGAGGGAATGAGGGTCAAGTGATCAGGTGAGCGAGATCTTCGGTGCTTCGGTGATGCCCGCAGCCTCGAGTTCGGCGGCGATCATCTTGCGCAGTTCGAATTTCTTCACCTTGGTGCCCGACATCGGGTACTCGGTGACGAAGCGGACGTAACGCGGAATCTTGAACGTCGAGATTTTGCCCTTGCACGAGTCGATGATCTCGGCTTCGGTGGCGGTGCTACCCGGCTTCATGACGAGGTACGCGCACGGAACCTCCATGTAGCGCGCGTCGGGTGCCGACACGACCTGGGCGGTGAGCACGTCGGGGCGCTGCTGGAGGAAGTCCTCGATCTCGGCGGCTGCGACGTTCTCGCCGCCGACCTTCAACATGTCCTTCAGGCGCGACACGAACTTCACCTGACCGTTCTCGTCGATCATGCCGAGGTCGCCCGAGTGGAACCAGCCGTCGGGGTCGATCGCCGCGGCAGTGAGCTCGGGCTCCTTGTAGTACCCGGAGAACAACGAGTAGCCGCGGTACTGGATTTCGCCGACGGTGTGCGGGGGGAGAGGAGCGCCCGTCTCGGGGTCGGCAATCTTCATTTCGAGCCCCTCGAGTGGTCGTCCCGTCCACTGGGTGCGCACATCGACGGAGTCGTTCACTTCGCCGTAGCTGAAGAACCCGCAGCACTCGGTGGCACCGAAGGCGGACACGAGCTTCGCTTGGGGCACCTTGTTCTGCATCTCGAGCATTCGTGCGGGGGCACCGACGGCGATCATCACCATGCGCATGCGCTTCCACTTCGTCGGGTCGCACTCGGGGCGGCGCAGCACCTCCATCCACATCATGTCGAAACTGCCGAGCGACACGGTGATGTCCTCGGCGTCGATCTGCGCGAGCGCGCCGGCAGGGGTGAAGTCGCCGACGTGCACGTGCGTGGCGCCGTATGCGAGGCAGCAGAGGAGGAAGTTCATCCCGCCGACGTGGAACATCGGCAGCGGATTCCAGACGCGGTCTTCGGTCGTGAGGCGCTGGCGGTTGCCGCCGACGACGGTGCCCGAACGCGTGAGGGCCTCGTGGCTGAGCATCGCCCCCTTCGGGCTCGACGTCGTTCCCGACGTGTACATGATGATCGCGATGTCGCGTACCGAGACGCGTTCGGCTGCTGCGAGCACGTGCGTCATCTCAACTTTCGCACCGGCGGCGAGGAATGCGTCGCCGCCGGTCTCGCCCTTGCCCGCCGGCGCCTCGAACACGACGACGCGGCGCAGTTCGGGTGCCGCAGTGAGCGACAGTTCGGCCCCGGTCGCGTTGTCCATCTCGGGCAGCACCTCGTGGATGAGGGCGACGAAGTCGGTGCTGCCGCGCACGCCGCCGGTGACGAGCAGAATGCGCATGTCGGACGTGCGGATGACGTGACCGAGTTCCTTGCCCTTGAACCGGGCATTGATCGGTACGGCGATGGCGCCGATGCGCATCGCACCGATCATCGCCGCGTAGTAGTCGCCCTCCTGGGCGAGGAGCACGCCGACCTTGTCGCGGGGCCGTACGTCGTGGGCGATGTAGGCGCGGGCGAAGTCGTCGACGCGGCGATCGAAGTCAGCGAACGACCAGCGCACCTTCGGCGTGACGAGTCCCTCGTGCGACCACGTCCGTGCTGCACGGCGCAACATGTCGCCGACGGTCGTCGCTGCCACCGGTGTCGGATCGGCCGATGTCGGCCGGACGACGAAGTCCGACGACACACTGCTCTGAACGTTCCCCACGATGTCCCCCTTGCAGCGTCGAGCGACCGACACCGTAGCAAACCGATGCGAAGCGCGACGGGTGCGCGATGTAGCGTCGCAACGTGATCACGCCCGAGCAACTGCACGACCGTGCGTTCTCGCTCGATCCGTTCCCGATTTGGACGCAATTGCGCCACGAAGCGCCGATCTTCCACGACACGAAGGACCGCGTATACGTCGTGTCGCGTCACCCCGACGTCATCGAGGCGTTTTCCGACTCCGAGCGTTTCACGGCGCGGCTGTACCGCAAGACCCTAGGTGCGGTGTTCGGTCCCAACCTCCTCATCTGGGAGGGTCAGCACCACGTCGACCAGCGCAAGGTCGTCGCGCCGATGTTCGTGCCCACGCGGCTCGATCGCTACCGAGAACTCGTCGAAGGAGTGATCGACGAACTGCTCGCCGGAGTCGATCCGAACGGTTTCGACCTCGTGAAGGACGTGTCGTCGCTGTTGCCCGGGAAGGTCATCGTGCGACTGCTCGGCCTGCCGCCGTCGGACGACGAGCGCTTCCACGAGTGGTACGAAACGATGATGCAGGGCCTCTGGAACGACCCGGTCATGCGGCAGCGCGGACGAGAGGCCCACGCCGCACTGCACAAGCACATCGATCCGATCGTCGCCGATCGGCGGGCGAGTCCGCGCGACGACATCCTCTCGCGGCTCATCGCCGCCAACGTCGAGGAACTTCCGTCGTTCATTTCGTTGCTCCTCACTGCCGGCGGGGAAACGACCGACAAAGCAATCGGCAACATGTGGACGAATCTGCTCGCCAACCCGAAACAGCTCGATACCGTACGCGGCGATGACGCGATGCTCGATCGTGCCTTCGACGAGACGATGCGTCACTCACCGTCGCTCGTGTACCTCGGTCGTGAAGTGCTCGTCGATGTCGACTGGCACGGTGTGCATATTCCGCAAGGTGCCGAACTGCGGCTCGCCGTCGGCTCCGCCAATCACGACGAAACCGTGTTTGAGCGTCCCGACGTGTTCGACATCCATCGCACCGATCTGCACCGCGGTCTCGAGCACCGCACCGCCGCGTACGACGACGGGGCGGGCCACGTCGCCTTCGGCGCCGGCGCGCACTTCTGCATCGGCTACGCCCTGGCGCGCATGGAGACGGTGACCGTCGCCCGGTTGCTCATCGACCGCTTTGGTTCGCTCGAAGCGGTGGGCGACCTGCCCCCGCTGCGTGTCGTCGGACCCTCGCGGTTCACGACGACGTTGCCGGTGCGACGCGCCTCGGCATAGCCCCGGGCGATAGATTGCAGTCTCGGTATTCGGGGCTGTAGCTCAGTTGGCAGAGCGCTTGCATGGCATGCAAGAGGTCAGGGGTTCAATTCCCCTCAGCTCCACTCGAAGTCCCGTTTGAAGGCCCGTCGTCCGTGAGGACAGACCCCGCGCATGCGGCGGTCGTCAGGAGACGACGACGTTGACGAGCCGTTTCGGCACGATGACGACGTTGCGCACCGTCTTGCCTGCGATCGCCTTCTGAGTCGTGTCGTCGGCGAGGGCGAGTTCGCGCAGCGCCTGGTCGGTGACGTCGGCCGACACGGTGATGCGGCTGCGCACCTTGCCGTTCACCTGCACGGGGATCTCGATCGTGTCGCTGACGAGCAGGGCCGGATCGGCCACGGGGAAGGTGGAGTACACGACGTCGTCGCTGCGCCCGAGGCGATCCCACAGTTCGCAGGCGAGGTGCGGGCACAGCGGCGCGAGCATCTGCACGAGCGGTTCAGCGATGTCGCGCGGGGTCGTTCCCGTCGCGGTGACGTGCTGGGTGAGGGCATTGTTCAGTTCGATGAGCTTCGAGATCGCGGTGTTGAAGCGCAGACCGTCCATGTCGTCGCGCACGCCGTGGATGCACACGTGCAGCGCGCGACGCAGGTCCACCGGCGCCACATCGTCGCTCACGCGCAGCGCACCCGAATCTTCGTCGACCATGTTGCGCCAAACGCGCTGCAGGAAGCGCTGCATGCCGACAACGTCGCGGGTGTTCCACGGACGGCTCGCGTCGAGCGGACCCATCGACATCTCGTACAGGCGGAACGTGTCGGCGCCGTATTCGTCGTACATCTCGTCGGGGGTGACGATGTTCTTCAGGCTCTTGCCCATCTT
>CAZIME010000052.1:0-7575 GCA_964540395.1 uncultured Bifidobacterium sp. | reverse complement strand
CACGGACACGATTGCGCGGTCGGCGGCCGCTGACGTGACGTGCCCGACCGCCACGCCATCGATGATGTATTCGTCTCCCGCCGTTCGACCGTTCGACGGCAGCACAACGAACGAGCGTGGTGCGGATGCACCACGGCTGTCCATGCGCTCGACGAGTTCCTGTCCCGGATAACAACCCTTCGTGAAGCTCACCGCAAGATCGACGATGTCAGTCTCCGCGACCATCGACACGGCGGTGAGCTCGGCACCCGTCACCGGCCAACCGCACCGGACGCGAAGTGACTCGTAATCGTGCGAGTCGCCGATCTCCACATCGAGCAACTGCGGATCCGTCTCACCGGGAACGTCGACCGCCCCGGAGTCGGCGCGCCATGCGCGACGGGCACCGGGGATCTGCAAGACCCGTTCCACGACGTCGGCGTCGAGATCGCGTAGCGCCCACATCCTGCGGGGTTCCATGACGAGTTCGCACTTCACCCGGATCTTGAAGCGCATCAACCGTTCGAGCGTTGCCGCACCGGCACCTTCATCGGTGTCGATTTCGAACGAGTCGGATCCGGTGCGGGTGACGCGAACGAGGCTGACGATCTTTCCGGTCGGCTGGAGGAGGAACGAATGACCCGACGCACCGGGCGCAAGCGTTGCAACGTCATTCGAGAGTTGCGAGTGCAGATACGCCGCCGCATCCACTCCCGTCGCAGCGATGACGTCGCGCGTGATCGAGAACCTGCGTCCGATCGTCACTTCGACTTCCTGCGCTGTGCGGACATGCGCCGCGCCGCAGGCACGGCCGCGAGCAACGCCGCCGCCTTGTTGCGACACTCGGCATTTTCCTCCTCGGGATCGCTGTCGGCAACGATTCCCGCTCCTGCCTGGAACGACGCGTGTTGCGGTCCGCAGAACATCGTGCGAATCGCGATCGCCGTGTCGAGGTTGCCGCTGAAGTCGACGTAGCCGACGACTCCGGCGTACGGCCCGCGCTTCACCGGCTCGAGGTCGTCGATGATCTCCATTGCACGTACCTTCGGCGCGCCACTCACGGTTCCCGCCGGAAGGGTCGCGCGCAACACATCGATCGGACCGAGCCCGTCACGAAGCGTTCCCGACACCTGCGAAGTGAGGTGCATCACGTGGCTGTACCGCTCGAGGATCATGAGCTCGTCCACCTTCACGGAGCCGAACTCGGCGACGCGACCGACGTCGTTGCGGGCAAGATCGACGAGCATGACATGCTCGGCCCGTTCCTTGGGGTTTTCCGCCAGCTCGGCGGCGAGACGGCGGTCGTGCTCGTCGTCGCGACCCCGCTTGCGCGTGCCGGCGATCGGTCTGCTGACGACGCGGCCGTTGCGGACCTGCACCATCGGTTCGGGTGAACTTCCGGCGATCGTGATCTCCGGGTGACGGAGGAAGTACATGTACGGGCTCGGATTCACCTGTCGCAGCACGCGATAGAAGTCGAACGGATCGGCCTGCAGATCGACGTCAAAGCGCTGGGACAACACCACCTGGAAAATGTCGCCCTGCCGAATGTGCTCACGGGCGACGTCGACGGCCCGTTGGTACTGACCGTCGGGCATCGACGACGTGACGATCGGCGGCTCCTCGCCGACGACGGGCGGCTCGACGGGAATGATGTCGAGTGATTTCGCGAGATCGTCGCGCGTGCGACGAACGCGCTCGACTGCCGCATCGTACGCCGCATCGATCTGCGAGTCATCGAGTCCGTGAACGATGACGCTCTCGACGAGGTATGCGCGTTGACGCCAGTGATCGAAGGCGACGAGCGATCCGATGACCGACATCACGGCATCGGGCATGCCGCGATCGTCGCGCGGGATCGCATCGAGCGACTCGACTTCGCGCACGACGTCGTAGCCGAGGTGACCGATGATCCCTCCCTGCAGGGGCGGGAGCGCATCGATGACCGGCGAGCGGTACACGCGCAACAGCTCCTCGAGCGCACAGAGAATTCCCCGATCGAGCGGAACCGAAGCGGGAATCTTTCCGGAGGCGCGCACGCGACCGTCGCGCAGGATGAGTTCGGCGAGCGGATCGCGACCGACGAAGGAGAAGCGGGCCCAACGTTCCCCGTGTTCGACTGATTCGAGAAGGAAGCCGCTGCCGTCACCGACGATTTTCAGGAATGCGCCAACCGGTGTGTCGAGATCCGCAAGCACCTCGGTCCACACCGGAACGACGCCGAATTCTCGTGCAAGCCCGCGAAACTCGTCACGGCCCGGTGCAATGCGCATCGTCACGGCGACTGTCAGCTCGTTCCCCGGTCAGAGGTACAAGCCGGTACTTGCCTCGATGCGCGATGCTGCAACGGCGTGTATGTCGCGCTCGCGCAGCATGATGTAGTCGTTGCCACCGACCTCGACCTCGTAGCGGTCGTCGGGACTGAACAACACCCGGTCACCCACCTCGGCGGAGCGCACGGCCTGGCCGAGTGCGACGACTTCCGCCCACACGAGTCGTTTGGCGACCTGCGCAGTGGCGGGGATGAGAATGCCACCCGTCGTGCGGCGTTCGCCGTCTGTCGTCGGGATGCGCACGAGCAGGCGATCATTGAGCATCTTGATCGGCAACTTCTCGTCGGCGGACATCCGGAACGAGGCTACTAGCGCACGTGCGATGCGTCGGCGGGACGAACGTCGATACCGCGTCGCGCGAAGTGTTCCTTTGCCTGGACGACCGTGAACTCGCCGAAGTGAAAGATCGACGCAGCGAGTACGGCGTCGGCACCCGCAACGACGATGCCGTCGGCGAGATGATCGAGGGTTCCCACTCCTCCGCTCGCAATGACCGGCACCGGCACGGCGTCGACAACCGCCCGCGTGAGTTCAAGATCGAAACCTTCCCGCGTACCGTCTCGATCCATCGACGTGAGGAGGATCTCGCCGGCTCCGCGAGACGCGGCGTCGGCGGCCCAGGCACGTACGTCGATTCCCGTCGGGGTGCGACCGCCGTGGAGGAACACCTCCCACGAGTCGCCGGAACGCTTTGCGTCGATCGCGCAGACGACGCACTGATTGCCGAACTCCGCGGCAATCTCGGTGATGAGCTCCGGGCGCTGCACCGCAGCGGTGTTCACGCTCACCTTGTCGGCTCCGGCTCGCAGCAGTGTGCGCGCATCGTTCACGGACCGTATTCCTCCGCCGACGGTGAGCGGAATGAACAGCCGATCCGCCGCCCTCTCGACGACGTCAACCATCGTGCGGCGGTCGTCGGACGATGCGGTGATGTCGAGAAAGACGACTTCGTCCGCACCCGCTGCGTCGTATCGCTGCGCGAGCTCGACGGGGTCACCGGCGTCGCGCAATTCGACGAAGTTGACCCCTTTCACGACCCGCCCGTTGGTGACGTCGAGACACGGGATGATTCGGGCAATGGTCATCGATTGACCACCCCGAGAGCCTCGGAGAGCGTGAACTTCCCCTCGTACAGGGCACGGCCAACGATGACGCCTGCGATGACGCCTGCGTCGCGTAGTTCGCGCAGGTCGTCGAGCGATCCCACTCCGCCGCTCGCCACGACCGGCACGGCGGTGACACTCGCGGCGGCCACGAGTCCGTCGAGGTCGGGACCGACGAGCATGCCATCACGCGAGATGTCGGTGATGACGAATGCCGATGCCGCGACGTAACGGCGCAGTGCATCGTCGAGGCGCAGTGACGACCCGGCCGTCCAACCGTCGACGGCGACTTCACCGTTGCGGTGGTCGAGTCCGACGGCGACGTCGATGATCGCCGCAACGTCGTCGACGAGTGCCGGCGTGCGCACCGCCGCCGAGCCCATGACGACACGGGCGACACCGAGGTCCGCCAGCTTCCGTGCTGCATCGAGGGATCGGACACCGCCGCCCACCTGGAGCGATGCACGATTACCGAGTGCGACGGCCACGGCTGCAATGACATCGTGATTCGAACCGTCGCCGCGTGCCGCATCGAGATCGACGAGGTGCACCCACCCCGCACCGGCTGCGACGAACGACGCGGCAACATCGGCCGGCGAATCGCCGTAGACCGTCTCGCGGTCGAAGTCACCTTGACTCAGACGAACGACACGACCGGCGCGAACGTCGATGGCCGGGAAGACGATCACGATCCAACCGCCGATTCGGCAACGGCTCGTGTGAAGTTGGCAAGCAGCGCGAGACCCGAGACGGATGACTTCTCCGGATGGAACTGCGTCGCGCACACGTTGCCGAGCCGGAAAGCCGCGTTGATGGTCACCCCGTACTCGCACGTGGCAATCACGACATCAGGGTCGCGCGGAACCGCATGGAGCGAATGGACGAAATACATCCACGCACCGTTTCCCACTTCGACGAGAAGCGGATCTTCGCGACGGACGTCGAGTCGGTTCCACTGCATCTGGGGCAGCTTCACTCCACGTGGCATGTAACTCACGACGCCCGGGATGATTCCGAGTCCGGCGACGCCCGGAGACTCCTCGCTCGAGTCGAAGAGCATCTGCATACCCACACATATGCCGAGGAACGGTCGACCGGTTGCGGCGAACTCGCACACCGCGGCCTCGAGGTCTCGCGCACGCAGGGCGTCCATGCACGCACCGAACGCACCGACTCCGGGGAGCACGACGGCATCGGCCGCCGCGATGTCGTCCGTCGACGACGTGAGCCGCGCATCGGCACCGACCCGAACGAGTGCCTTGTGGGCCGAGCGGAGGTTGCCGATTCCGTAGTCAACGACGGCAATGCGCGGGGCGCGCGCCACCGTCAGAGCACGCCCTTGGTCGACGGAACACCCGTCGACTCGATGCGCACGGCATCGCGCAGGCAACGCGCCAAACCCTTGAACGCGGCTTCGACGATGTGGTGCACGTTCGTACCGGCGCGGAGATTGACGTGCAGCGTCATCGCCGCGGCGGTCGCAAACGACGAGATCGCGTGCTCGGCAAGTTGCGGATCGAATGGCGGATTGCCGAGCGGCAGACACTCGGGCAGCGGAAGATGCCACGACACGTGTGGCCGACCGCTGAGGTCGAGGGCGACGTCGACGAGCGCTTCGTCGAGGGGGAATGCCCCGCTCGCAAATCGTCGGATGCCCACCTTGTCGCCGAGCGCCAGGCGGAAGGCTTCGCCGAGCGCGAGCGACGTGTCCTCGATCGTGTGGTGAGTATCGATGTGCAGATCACCCTTCGCCTTCACGACGAGGTCGAATCCGCCGTGTCGCGCAATTTGGTCGAGCATGTGATCGAAGAACGGAATACCCGTGGAGACGTCACTGCGTGCCGGACCGTCGAGGGTGATCGACACCTCGATGTTCGTTTCCTTCGTCGTACGGGAGATCGTTGCGTTGCGGGTCATAGAGAGCCGGAGGGCCTCTCTATTCTCGCCCGATGCGAACGCAATTCCCCAGGGCGCGGAGGAATTGCGAGTTCTCATCGGCCGTGCCGACGGTGACGCGCAGACAATTCGTCAACCGGGGCCAGGTCCCGCAGTCCCGTACGAGAACACCCTCGGCAAGGAGCGCGTTCCAGAGTTCGGCACCGGTGCCGTACTGCGGACGGAACAGGACGAAATTCGCTTCACTCGGCCACACGGTGAGCGGCAAGCGTGCCATTGCTGCGGTCATTCGCTCCCGCTCGGCGACGACGGCTGCCACGGCCCGCTCCATTTCCGCCACGTGACGCAAGGACAGGACACCGACGCGTTGCTTCAGTGAATCGAGGTGGTACGGAAGCGTGACGATGTCGAGATCGTCGATCAGCCAAGCCGGACCGACGAGGTACCCGAGCCGGGCGGCCGCCATCGACCACGTCTTCGAGAACGTGCGCGTGACGACGAGACGCGAGTCGTTGCGAACGAGGTCGAGCGCGGTGAAGCGCGAGAACTGTGCGTACGCCTCGTCGACGACGACGATCCCCGGGGTGTGCGCGAGTGCCGCTGCCACGGCACCCGGGTCCTCGCTCATTGCGGTGGGATTGTTCGGTGAGCAGAGGAAGGTGACTGCCGGTGCGTGCTCGCGACACGCCTTTTCCACCGTGACCGCGGAGAGTCGGAAATCGTCGTCGCGATCGACGTTGACGAGCGTCGATCCGGTGATACGCGCAATGTGCGAGTGGAGTTGGTACGTGGGCTCGAAAGTCAGCACCTTTCGTTGCGGACCCGCATAGGCGAGAAGCAGTGCTTGGATGACCTCGTTCGACCCGTTGGCGACGAAAACGTTCGCCGGCGACACATCATGGAGCGCAGCGATGGCCGCACGCAGCTCGGTCGCACGACGATCCGGGTATCGGTTCCACGCGATCGAGGCGACCTCCGCCGCAATGGAGGCGACGAGTTCCCGCGGGGGGTCGACGGGCGATTCGTTCGTGTTGAGACGCACGGCGACGTCGACCTGGGGCGAGGGGTACCCCGGCATCGCCTTCAGATCGGATCGAACGGGCCAGCGAATTCCCGCCTCATCCCCCGAGCGGTCCCCATTGTCGGCCACGTCGTCAGGCTAAAGCGTTCGTCAGCGAGCGGTGCGTTGTGCACGCTGCAACATGCGGATCGCTGCATTGAGTCCGCGTTCGGCCTCGTAGATCGCCGTGAGCAACGAGTCCCCCTCGTCGTCGTGGCGGCGCGCCACAAGTCGCGCTTCGGCAAGTGACGTCAACCGACTGCGGCATTGCTCCACTGCGCTGACGAGAGCGGCAAGTTCGGCTGCGGCCGCCGCATTCGTGGTCATCGGGCCCGCCGCAAAGGTCGCGATACCGCACGGCGAGGCGCTGCCTTCTTCACGGACCGCGTGCTCGTCTTTCCCGGCGTCCGTGCCACCGCCTTTTTCGCCGACTTCTTCACCGACTTCTTCACCGACTTTGCCGACTTTGCCGTGGCATCACCCGCGCGTGCGCCGCCCCGACCCGGAACCGCTCGTGGCAGCGGCTTGCTCGCAGCACGTGGCACCGGAGCTGGTATCGCCGCCGAGGGACACAGTTCGGCAAGACGACACTCGCCACATCGCGGTGCCCGCGCATCGCAGACCCGACGGCCGTGCAGGATGAGTCGCAGGCTGAACTCCCCCCACTCCATGGGCGGCAGCAGTGCACACAAATCGGACTCGACCTTCACCGGATCGTCGTTGCGCGTGAGACCGAGCCGCCGCGACAGTCGACCGACGTGCGTGTCGACGGGCAGCCCCGGTAGGTCGAATGCCACGCTGCGCACGACGTTGGCGGTCTTACGACCGACCCCCGGGAGGGTGACGAGGTCGTCCATCTCCGTCGGGACCGTGCCGCCGAACTTCGTCACGACGGCGTTTGCCATGCCGATGAGATTGCGCGCCTTCGTGCCGAAGAAACCGGTGGATCGTACGATCTCTTCGACTTCACGCACGTCGGCGACGGCGAGTGACGCGGCATCGGGAAAGCGCCGGAACAACTTGGGGGTCACCATGTTCACCCGAGCGTCGGTGCACTGCGCCGACAGGATCGTTGCAGCAAGCAATTGGAACGGCGATTCGTGCGTGAGTTCGCACACCGCAACCGGATAATCCCGCTTCAGGTGCCGAAGGATCGCGGCTGCATGTGCATCAAGTTCGGACTTTCGCGGACGCGACGGCACAT
>CAZIME010000051.1:0-8145 GCA_964540395.1 uncultured Bifidobacterium sp. | reverse complement strand
CCTTGCCGGTCTGGCCGACCTGGTACGAGTACGGCACCCAGCCGGCATCGACGATGGCACGCGACGCACCGGGGGCGCCGTTGAGCAATTTCGCGAGTTCCTCGACCATTGCGAAGTTCGTCGACTCGCCGAGACCGCGACCACCGGCGACGACGACGTTCGCCTCGTCGAGCTTCGGTCCGCTCGTTTCCTCGAGGTGCACGGCCGTGACTCGTGCCGAACCGGCGGCTCCGACGTCGGGCACCGACACCGTCGTCACTGCAGCCGCGGCACCGCCGCTCGCTTCGGCAGCAAAGCTCTTTGGACGGAAGGAAACGAGGTACGGGGCCGCGCCGGAAAACGCAGTGGAGACGAGCACGTTGCCGCCAAAGATCGGCGTCGTGGCGACGACGCCGTCACCGGTCACCGCAACGTCGACGCTGTTCGTGAGCACGGGACGGTCGATCTTCACCGACAGACGCGACATGACGTCGCGTCCCTCGTAGTTTTGCGGGAAGAGCACGAGGTCGGGTGTTTCACCGCCATCGATGACGGCCTTCATCGCACTTGCGACGGCAACGCCGACCATGCGACCGTCGAGATCACCCGTCGCGTACACCTTCGTCGCACCGTGGTTGCCGAGTTCGGTTGCCGCTGCGGCTCCGTCACCGGCGACGAACGCAACGACGTTCGAGGTGAGCGAGCGGGCCTTAGCCAGCAGTTCGAGCGTGAACGTCGTGGGAGCGCCGTTCGAGAGCTGGGCGAATACCCAGACGTTGTTGACGTTGATCGACATGGTTCGCCTACCTCAGATGACTTTCAGATTTTCCAGGAATGACACGATCTTGCCGAACGACTCACCGTCGTCCTCGACGACCTGGCCGGCTTTGCGCTCCTCGGCCTTTGCCACCGACACAACCTTCTGCCCGGCCCCGGCCCAGCCGACGGGCGTGACGCCGAGATCGGCTGCCGTCCAGGTGACGATCTCCTTCTTCTTGGCGTCCATGATTCCCTTGAAACTCGGGTAACGCGGTTCGACGACACCGGCCGTCACGCTGATGAGTGCCGGCAACGGACACTCGACTTCGTCGTATCCACCTTCGCTCTGACGGTCGACCTTCAACGACGATCCCTCCACTTTCACTTTCTTTGCGAACGTCACCGACGGGAGCCCGAGCACCTCGGCCATCTGCTCCGGCACGGTGCCGGTGTAGCCGTCGGTCGACTCGGTGGCGGCGATGACGAGGTCGGGCACGCCCGCCTTCGTGATCGCGGCGGCGAGAACTTTCGCCGTCGTCAACGCGTCGGATCCGGCGAGTGCGGGATCCGACACGAGCACACCCTTGGCCGCACCCATGGCAAGTGCGGTGCGCATGCCGGCCGTTTCGCCGTTCGGCGCCATCGACACGATGCTCACTTCGCCGCCACCGGCAGCCGCGACGAGCTGCAGGGCCATCTCGACTCCGTACGCATCGGAGTCGTCGAGGATGAGTTTGGCGTCACGCTTCAGCGTGTTCGTTGACGGATCCAGGGCCCCCGGGCTCGCCGGATCGGGAATTTGCTTGACGCAGACGACGATCTTCATGACCTCCATTGTGGCCCCTCGTCCGACGAACGTCCCAATCGGACGGGCAATCACCGTCCGAGTGGGACACGTCAACACAGTCCCAATCGGACGGGCAATCACCGTGCTTCGTCATCCTGCGCGGGTGTGACCTGTGACGCCCCGGTGCCGTTGGTACGGTGAGGAGCCTTGCGAATCCTGCTCATCGTCAACGCATTCGCCACCTCGGTCACTCCGCGCAACACGGTCCAGGTCCACCAGTACCTGGCACGGCACCACGACGTCCAGGTTGTCGAAACGAGCGAGCGCGGCCACGCGACGAAGTTCGCCCGCGATGCCGTCGAACGCGGTCTCGACGCCGTCATCGCCTTCGGTGGCGACGGCACCCTGAACGAGGTCGCCACCGGGTTGGCGGGTTCGCCGACGGCGCTCGGCGTGCTACCGGGCGGGTCGACGAACGTCTTTGCCCGTTCGATCGGTTTGGCGAACGATCCGCTCGTTGCGATCACCCAGCTCGCGGCCGGCCTCGACGCCGGTGCACTCGCGCCGATCAGCCTCGGCATCGCCAACGACCGGTACTTCACGTTCCATTGCGGCATCGGTTACGACGCAGCCGTCGTACGCGCCGTCGAACGCACGGCCACGTTCAAACGCTTCGTCGGCCAACCGCTCTTTGCATTCCATGCACTCTCCGCTTGGTTCCGCACCTACGACCGCAACCATCCGCACTTCACCGCATCGATCGACGGCCGGCACATTCCCAACGGCTACTTCTCGGTCGTCATGAACACGGGTCCGTACACGTACGTCGGCAAGCGGCCGATTCGCCTCTCGGCTGATGCGTCACTCGATGCGAAGCTCGCCGTCGTCACGTTCCGGCGGTTGCGCACCACCCAGATGCTGCGCTCACTCGTGAAGTCGGTACGCGGCGGAACGCTGTCGGCACAGCGCGGCATCGACATGGCTGCAGACGTCTCCGAGATCGTGTTCGACTTCCCCGCCCCGTTCGACTACCAGCTCGACGGCGACTGGATCGGCGAGACGACACGACTCGTCGTTCGCCACAGTCCCGATGCTTTGCGACTCGTACAGCCGCGTCACGTCGACTACCGCTGAACGAGCGACGCTTTCCGGGCGGCTAGGTCGCGCGCATTCCGTCGCGCACTGCGATGCCGACGTCCGGAACGTTCGTGCAGATGCCGTCGATTCCCCAGGCGAGCAGCTCGGTCATGCGCACGGGATCGTCGCACGTCCACACGTTCACCCGGATACCGGTGCGGTGCGCCGCCTCGACGTCGCTGCGCGTCACGGCGGCATGGTGGGGATGCACCGCAACGTGTCCGTGCGCCGCGAGATCGGCGCACAGTGCCGCCGCATCGTCGACGGCGACGACGAGCAACGCGGTGCCGACGCGCGGCTCCTCGCGGTGCACGACGTCGATCGTCGCGCGATCGAACGACGACACGAGGAACTGTTTCGGTGACGACCCGGCGGCGATGCGCCGCGCCAGCAACCGTGCCGTGTCGACTGCACGGCGTCCGGTGGGATCGTGGTCGGGCTCGTGCGGGTCGTTTTTCACTTCGACGTTGACGACCAGATCGCCGCACGCATCCAGTGCCTCGTCGAGTGTGGGTACGTTCGCGGGTAGTTCCGCACGTGTCGTCTCGCACAGTACCCGGCCGTCGGACAGGCGCGGATCGTGGTGCACGACGAGCACTCCGTCGGCACTCGTGCGCACGTCGAGCTCGACCGCATCGGAACCGAGTTCACGGGCGAGCGTAAATGCCCCGATCGTGTTCTCGGGGGCGCAGCGCGAGGCACCCCTGTGGGCGATGATCAGCGTCATGCAGGTACCCCTCGGAGTTTTCGGCGAATTACGACGGCGAAATTCTCGCATACCCCTTGCACATCGCGCCCCGCGTTCGTAGCGTCAAGGCGATGTCGTTGCACGCCCAGAGCCTGGCCCTCGGTGCGGCCGATTACTCCTGGCGCAACGAAGCGCTGTGCCGCGACACCGACCCCGAATTGTTCTTCCCGGTCGGCAACACGGGTGATGCGATCGGTCAACTCGAGCACGCCCGCACCGTGTGCAACGACTGCCAGGTGCGCAGCCAGTGCCTCGAGTTCGCCCTCGCGACGAACCAGGACTGCGGAGTGTGGGGCGGCACGAGCGAGGACGAACGTCGTCGGATCCGCCGCGAACGCGTGGCGATGCGCCGCATGGGCCACCCCGCCGGCGCCTAGCGCGTCTCGCTTGCCGGCACGACGAGGTCGATGACCGTGCCGCTCCCGGCACCGTCGAAGCCGGCGTCGTTCAGTTCCGCACTCGTCGCGCGGCGCATGTCGATGCGTCCCCCGAGCTCGGTCGTCACGAGCGTACGTACGATCGACAGACCGAGGCCGTTCGCCGTCGAGAGATCGAAGTCGGCGGGAACTCCGCGACCATCGTCGATGACCCGCACATGGAGCGTGTCGGCGTCCTCATCGCGACTCAACTGCACCTGCACCTTGCCGCCACTGGTGCGACCGGCAAACGCGTGATCGACTCCGTTCTGCAACAACTCGAGGATGACGACCGACAACGGGGTGGCAATGGTGGCGGGCAGGCGCCCGCCGTCACCGCGCACGGCGAAATCGACGGGTCGATCCTTCGACTGGAGACTCTCTTGGGTGAGTTGCAACAAGGGGCGCACGATCTCCGTAAAGGTGACGTCTTCTCCCGGCTCACGGGAGAGAGTCTCGTGCACGAGCGCGATCGTTCGGATGCGTCGAACCGAATCCGACAGCGCCGCCTTGGCCTCCTCCGACTCGAGGCGCCGTGCCTGGAGTCGCAGTAGTGACGAGATCGTCTGGAGGTTGTTCTTTACACGATGGTGGATTTCGCGGATCGTTGCATCCTTCGTGAGGATGAGACGGTCCCGGCGGCGCAACTCCGACACGTCGCGCAGCAACAGCACTCCCCCGGTGACTTCCTTGGCGTTGCGCACCGTTCGCAGTATCGGGATGCTGCGCACGAGGAGCGTGACGTCGTGCTTGCCGTCGAGTTCCTCGACGACCGGCTCCTTGCGCTCATAGGAGTTGCGCACGGGGGTGTCGGCGAAGCCGAGCTCGGCGAGGCTCTGACCGACCGCGTTTGCGCGAATGCCGACGCGGTGCAGTGCCGACACCGCATTCGGTGACGCATACGTGACGCGGGCATGGGCATCGAGAACGACGACGCCGTCGCCGACGCGCGGCGCAACGCTCGCATCCGCGACCCGACCCGGGAAGGGGAACAACCCGGCGGCGATCATCCGGGCGAATTCGTCGAAGATGCTGAGGTACGTGCGCTCGAGTTGACCGGGGCGACGGCTCGTTACCGAACTCGTCTCGCGGGTGAGAACGGCGACGATTCGGTCACCGAGTCGCACGGGGATCGCCGTCACACTCACGGGATCGGAGAGCCCGGGGATGTGGATCTCGCCCTTGCGGATGTTGCCGTCGGCGAGCGCGGCGGCGAGCAACGGCCGCTCGTCGTCGTCGGCCTTCTCACCGACGAGGTCGAGATGGTGCAGTGTCTGCCCCGTTGCGGCGCGTACCTGCGCGGCAATCACCCAGGTCGTCGTCGACTCCGCACGCACGGGGAGGTACAAGAGCAGGTCGGCGAACGAGAAGTCGGCGAGCATGCCCCACTCGGAGATGAGCGCACCCAGGTGTTCGATGGTGTCGTCGTCGAGATGCGCCTGTGTCTCGGCGATTTCGGCCATCGTCGGCATGGTGACTGCCTAGTCTGGCCGCTCGAGGGAGTCGGCGAGTTGAATCAGCTCGGCCACCCCCACGGGATCACCCCCGCACATGTCGGCCGTGACGACGACGTCGCTCCATCCCCGAGCACTCGCAGCGGCACCGCTTTCGCGGCGAACGGCGGCGAGGGTGCGGTCGGCAGCTTTCAACGCGTGCACGAGAATTTGCGCCTCACGCTCACGACCGGTAGTTCGCAGGGCGTCGACTCCCCCGTCGAGTGCGCCGACGGCCACGTCGAGTCCCGCGGTGCGTCGTCGGGGCGTCAGGCGATTGAGGATGATGGCAGCGCGCCGCGTCCCTCGCGCATCGAGTGCGCCGACGAGATGCTTCGCCTCGCGGAGCGCAACGGGTTCACCGCTCGACACGACGACGAATCGGGTGGCCGGTGACGACAGCACCTCGTCGATGCCCCGGGCGTGGTGCACGACGCCCTTCTCGAGGGTGCGAAACAAGGTGAAGAACTCGGAGATGTCCTGCAGGAATCGTGCGCCGAGGATGCGATCGGCGACGAGGAAGAACGGCCGTGATGCGATGTTCAGCAGGCTCGCCTGCCCGCCGCCGGTGAGCAGGCGCAGCAAACGACTGCCGAAGAACTGCTGCATCCGCTTCGGCGCGTCGAGGATCGACAGGGCGTTGCGCGACGGCGGCGTGTCGACGATGACGAGGTCGAACCGGCCGCTCGAGTGCGCCTCGTAGAGCCGGTCGGCCACGACGTAATCGTGGCTGTGCACGAAACGCGACGTGAGAGTCGCGTACAACTCGTTGGCGAGCACCTTGTCCCTCGTCGTCTCGTCGGGTGCATGACGCGCGATCATGTCGTTCCAGCTCGCGTGCGTGTCGATCATCGCCATCGTGAGAGCTCCGGTGGCGTTCGGCAGATCAACGCGCACCTCGACGTTGCCCGTATCGGAAAGACCGAGCGCACCGGCGAGGCGACGTGCCGGATCGACTGTGATCACGAGAACGTTTCGACCGCGAACCGCCATCGACGCACCGAGCGCCGCGGCCATCGTCGTCTTGCCGACACCACCCGGACCGCACAGCACGACGAGTGACGCGTCGGCACACACGGCCGCAACGGCGTCAGCGTGCTGTGTCATCGGCGCCTCCCAACTCCGTGGCAATCCATTCACTCACTCCCGGCGCCGTGGCACTCGATTCACCGGGAGCCTCGCCAACGAGACGAATGACGACGTCGTCGTCGAACGCGGCGCGCAGGTCGGTGACGTTCGACCGCTGGTAACCCGCCCTCTCGACGGCAAGGCGCAACGCATCGATGACGACCGCGACCGATTCCCGCCCACCGGTGATCGACGAAATCTCATCGACCAATCCGGCATCGGCAAGTGCCCGCACATCGTCGGCCGACATTTCGAGGGCGGGATTCACGCGGTTGACGACGACTGCGCCGATCGACGTCGGCGTCGCAGCGCGCAACCTGTCGCGCAACTCGATCGTCTCGCTCACCGGAAGTTCCTCGGCAGTTGTCACGGCGACCACCGTCGTGCGCACGGCATCGTGGAGAATTTCGCGCATCCAGGCCGTCTGATCGGCGACGACGCCGATCTGAACGACGCGCATCAACGCGTCGGGGGCCGACACCTGCGCGACGAAGTGACCAGTCGCCTCGGCATCGACGACGATGAGGTCGTAGGTGTTCTCGCGCACCTCGTGACAGATCTTGCCGATCGCGAGGATCTCCTTCACGGCCGGTGCGGCGTTCGCGACGAACTCGAATATCCGTGCGAGCGGCGCGAGGCTGCCGATGACGGGCACGCGCACGAAGAGTCGGAGGTACTCGCGCAGCGAGTCCTCGGTGTTCATCGCCATGACGAACAAGCCGGGTTCCACCTCGACGGGCTGAAAACCGACGGCTTCACGACCGAAGTACGTCGCGAGCGACCCCTTGTCGTCCATCTCACAGACGAGCACGCGCTTGCCGGCGCGGTGCGCGCGGCGCGCGATACCGGCGGCTACTGCGGACTTGCCGACACCACCCTTGCCGGTGACGAAGACGAGCCGGCGGGAGAGAACGTCGTCAAACGTCAGGCGCCGAACCCCAGCCGTCGATCGCCCTCGGCCGATCCGATCTCGACGTACGCGATTTTCTCCGACGGAACGACGATCTCACGACCCTTGCGGTCGACGAGGCGCAGGATCGCACTTTTACCCGACAGCGCCTCTTCGACCGCGGTGCGCGTTGCCTTGCGCGTGGCCTCATCGTTGTCGACGTCGACGGTGAGTTCCTTCGCCGTCTGCGTCACTCCGATTTTCACGTCCATGTTTCTGTCCTTTCGTCGTTCACGTACACAAGTGATCCGGAACCGATACGCGGCCGGGTCAGTTGACCTTCAGCGCCGAGCTGAACACCTTCTTCGGGCGGAGATCCTCGGCGATGCGGCGGGCGAGCTCGGCGAAGATGCGACCCGACTCGCTGTCGGGCGCAACTGCGGCGATCGGACGCCCGGCATCGCCACCTTCGCGCAGTTGGTTCGTGAGCGGGATCTGTGCGAGCAATGGAACGTCGAGCTCCTCGGCGAGCAACCGACCGCCGCCCGAGCCGAACAGCTCGTAGCGCTTGCCGTCGTCGCCCGTGAACCACGACATGTTCTCGATGACGCCGCGAACCTTCATGTTCACCTTCGCCGCCATCGCGGCGGAGAGGCGCGCCACCTTCTGAGCTGCTTCCTGCGGAGTCGTCACGACGTACACCTCGGCACGCGGCAGGTACTGACTGAGGCTGAGTGCAATGTCACCGGTACCAGGGGGCATGTCGATGAGCAGGAAGTCGGGCTCGTCCCAGAACACGTCGGTGAGGA
>CAZIME010000050.1:0-8579 GCA_964540395.1 uncultured Bifidobacterium sp. | reverse complement strand
CATTCCTGCCTTGCTCGCGGCGTAGGCGAAGAAACCGGGAAACGGATCGAGCTGCGCGAGAGATGACACGTTAATGATGCATCCCGCACCCTGTTGCATGAACGTCGGCCAGAGCGCATGGATCGCCGCTGCGGGCGCGGTGAGATTGAGATCGATCGTCCTGCCGAACGTCTCGGGTGTCGTATCGGTGATCGTGGAGATCTCGGCGGTGCCGGCATTGTTCACGAGAACGTCGATACGACCGAATTTCGAAGCGACGTTCTGCAGCGACGCCACGAGCAATGAGTGATCGGTGACATCGAGAATCATGGGCTCAAACCGCTCGCCGAGGGAGGTGCGCATTCCGCGCAGGGCGATGTCGGATCGGGCGATGCCGATGACCGTATCCCCGCGTGCGACGAGTGCTTCGCACAGTGCGGCTCCGATGCCCGACGAAGCACCGGTGACGACGACGATCATCGATGACCCGATCTACGATCCGTCGCCGGCTTCATAGAACGAGTGTTCCACGCCGACTCGGCGCTCGCGGCGATGCGCATACGCCGCCGCAGCGACGGCGACGATGGCGATCGCGCCGAGCACGACGCCCATCGTGGAGGCCGCGACGTCGTTCTCACGCATGAGCGTGCGAGCGTTGGTGAGTATGACGACTCCGCCGATGAGTGCACCGAACGGCGCATGTGGCAGACGGCCGGCGAGAAATGCGGCGAAAGGAGCCATGAGAACGCCGCCGAGGAGCAAGCCGGCAACCACCTCCCAGTCGACACCGGTCGTTGCTGCTCCGACGAGAAATCCTGCGCTCGCGGCGACGGCAACGAAGAATTCCGCTGCACTCACGGTCCCGATGACGGTACGCGGAAGCGAGTTCGTCATCGTGAGCAACGTCGGAGTCGTGATCGGTCCCCACCCGCCACCACCCGAAGCATCGACGAACCCGGCGACGGCACCGAGCGGAATGAGGGCCGCGGATCCGGGGCGTCGTGCAACTGCACCGATGGCGCGCAGTCCCAGGCCGAAGCGCAGCAGCAGGATGATGCCGAGGAGAATGAGCAGCGCCGACATCCACGTGCGGGCGCCGGCAAGCGAAAATCGCGACAAAATCGTCGCCCCGAGAAACGCGCCGGCGGCGCCGGGTGCACCGATGCGTAGCGCGATTCCCCAGTCGACGTTGCGCGCCCGCCAGTGCGAGGCGCCGGATGCGAAGGTCGTACCAAGTTCGGCGAAGTGAACCGCGGCGGATGCGGCTACCGGTGTCGAGCCGACGGCGACGAGCAGGCTGCTCGACGTCACCCCAAATGCCATGCCGAGCGTGCCGTCGATGAGTTGTGCGATCGCGCCGATGAGCAGAAAGACGACGATCGCCACGACCGTTCACGGTAATCTCGGTGCGACCGGGAGGGTGACATGCACGCAGAACAACTCGAACGAATGCGCACGGGTAAGGGATTCATCGCCGCGCTCGACCAGAGCGGCGGAAGCACGCCCAAGGCGCTGAAGTTGTACGGCATCGCCGACGGTTCGTGGAAGTCGGACGAGGAAATGTTCGATCTCATTCATGCGATGCGCACCCGGATGATGACGAGTCGGGCATTCGACGGCCGTCGGATCCTCGGCGCGATTCTGTTCGAGGGAACCATGGATCGCACCGTTGAAGGAATGGGCAGTGCCGCGTACCTGTGGTCGAAGAAGAACGTGGTGCCGTTCCTCAAGGTCGACCAGGGGCTCGCCGACGAGGAGAACGGTGTGCAAATGATGAAGCCCCTCACAAAACTCGACGGCTTGCTCGACCGTGCCGTACGGAACGGCATCTTCGGCACGAAGATGCGTTCGGTCATTGCGCATGCAAATGCTGCGGGAATCAAGAACGTCGTCACCCAGCAGTTCGAGGTCGGCCGCAGGATCCTCGAACGTGGGCTGGTGCCGATCATCGAACCCGAAGTCGACATCAAGAGCGCGACGAAGACCGAGGCGGAGAAGATCCTGCGTGACGAGTTGCTCGCTGAGCTCGACCGCCGGCCGGCTTCCCAACCGGTCATGTTGAAGCTCACCCTGCCCAGTGAGGCGAATTTCTACGCGAACCTCGTCGCACATCCGAGCGTCCTGCGGGTCGTCGCCCTCTCGGGCGGCTACTCGCGTGAGGAGTCGAACAAGTTGCTCGCCATGAACAAGGGAGTCATCGCCAGTTTCTCCCGCGCCCTCACCGAGGGACTGTCGGCGCAGCAATCGGAAACGGACTTCGAACGCACGCTCGATGCAACGATCGAGGGCATCTTCCAGGCGTCACTGACGTAGTTCGGTGGTGACGAGCGCCCGTCTTGATTCGTCGGGACTCACGTTAAGCAGGTCGCTGGGGGTGCGACTTGCGGGAGCGTGCCGGAAGGACCTGCACGTTCCGAAGGCCGAGATTACGGCGGTGCGGCTGACGACTGCACGCGACGTCAGCCGCGGCCTCTTGATTCGCGTCATCGGTACGTATCTGTGGCCGACGATCGCGATGGGGTGGTTCACCCGTCGCAAGATGCGCAAGCGCTGGGCGTGGGTGTGGCTCGTGCCGAATCGCGAGATCGTCGTCATCGAAACCTCGCGCGATCGGCCGTCGCTCGTTGCCGTGCCGCGTGACTGGTTCGGGGCGGACGGGTTCAGCGCACCCGGTGAGTGACGAGCGCGATGCACAGTCCGGTGATCATTGCTGGACCGTACGGCAGTCGCGAGTTGCGATCGCGCGTCACACAGAGCACTGCCGCAGACGCAACGGCGCCAACGATTGTCGTTGTCAACCACGCGTAGACGGCGACTAGGGGCGCAAACCAGCCGGCAACTGCACCGGTGAGTGCCGCAAAGTGGAAGTCGCCTCGTCCGAGCGAACCGCGTCCGACGATACGAATGAGTCCCGCGATCGCCACCATCACTGCCACGCCGATCAGCGGCGCGACGGGCGTTGCGGACCCCTCGTGCGGTGCAGCCATGAGAAGCGGTGCCGCGACGGCGACCGTGCCGTACGTGATCGCAAGCGGAAGGCGGCGAGCCACGATGTCGACCGCACCGAGCACTCCAACGGGTGCGACGGTGACCGCGAGGCCGACGACCGCCAACGGATGCGGTTCCATCCGTGTTGCGGCAATTGCCAGACACGATGCATACGCGCACGCAACGATGAACGACCACGCCAGGATGCGCCGCGCATCCTGCTCCACTGCATCGCTGGTCCCCATCACCCGAGCGACTGCAGCGTACGAATGATTGCTGGGCCAACGACGACGATCATCAAGACCGGAAGGATGCACAGGACCGTCGGAAACACCATTTTCATCGACAACTTCGCCGAACGCTCCTCGACCTCCTGGCGACGTCGTCGTCGTGCGGTGGATGCCTGCTGTCGCAGGACCGTTGCCAGCGGAGCGCCGATCCGCTGGTTCTGACGGATGGCGGCGACGAAAAGCTGCATTGCTGACGTAGGGGTTCGTTCGACCATCTCGTGCAGCGCAAGGTCGCGCGAGATACCGAGCGCGATGCGATCGAGGGCGACGCGGAATTCGTCGGCGAGCGGCGATTGGTGGCGCTGAGAGTAGATGTTCATCGCCGCTTCGAGGGTGAGTCCCGCCTCGACGCTCATCACCATCTCCCCGAGGGCGTCGGTCATCTCGATGTCGACTGCCCGGCGTCGACGGCTTTCGCGGCGCCGTGCCTCGATCAGCGGCAATTGCCATGCGGCGAGGAAGAGAAATACGGCAGCGGTGATCCCCACAGGATTCGGTCGCCACCACACGATCAATCCGGCGGCGGCGCTCGCCAGGGCAACGTAAACGGTTCGACGAACGACGAGGCCGTGCAGCTCCGCCTCGGTGCCGAGAACTGAACCGGTGGCGGTGAGCAGTGCTGCTCTGCGGCGACCCGAGATGACGCGACGAACGTCACCCGGCGAGGCGATGCGCAGTCGTCCCGACTGAAAAGTGAGTAATCCGGCGGCGGAAGCGAACAGCAGCGATCGGAGAAGTTGCATCAGACCGTCACCTCCGGAGTCGACAGGCGTCGCAGCCACCGCCAACCGACGAGTGCGAGAACAACACCGACGACTGACATCCGCCGACCGAGGGGATCGCCGAGTAGCGGCTCGGCGTACCCGGGATTGAGAGTCGACACCACCACGAGCACGATCGGTGGCAGGGCAAGAAGAATCCATGCACTGAGTCGATTGTCGGCGGTGAGGGTGCGGATGTCGCGTTCGAGCCTGTCCTCCTCGTCGATCGTCGTGCGCACGGCTTCGAGGATCTCCACGAGCGAGCCGCCGTGGCGCGCCTGCAGGCCGATGGCCGAGGCCACGACGGCGAGATGTCGACTCTTGTACGCGAGACTCGCCTCGTTGAGGGCGTCACCGAGCGGAGTGCCGAGCCGCGACTCCTCGGCGGCGTCGAGGAAGATCGAGCGCAACGGCTCGGCGAGGGAGTCGCTCACTTCGGAGATGGCCGAACCTACATTTCGTCCGATGCGCAGGTGACCGACGATGAGTTCGAGTGCGGGTGCAAGTTGCGACGACACTATTGCTGCGCGCTTCCGTTCGCGACGTTCGCGCAGCGGCTTGCGCAGTCGCAACCGTGGTGCGTCGAAGACTGGTTCACGGAACGGTACGACGCCGGCCATCTCGCGCATCCGGCGTGCGCTGCGTCGATCGGTGACGAAACTCTGCGCCTGCAAAGTTCCCAGCGCGGCGGCCGCACCGAAGGCGAGCGAGACGGTGAGGCTCATGTGCGCACCACTGCGTGGCGCGAACCGAGCCGGGCGGACGACAAGCCGGTCGAAACAAGATCGGGGAGAGTGCGACCGGGGCCGGACGTACCGACTTGGCGGATGAAGAGGTCGGCCGTCGAGATGAGGTCGCCCTCCATGCCGACGATCTCCGTGATACGCGAGACGAAACGCCGTCCGAGTGGGTCGCGTGTGAGGTGAATGATCACGTCGATTGAGTGCGACACCTGCTCACGCACGGCTCGCAAGGGAAGTTCGGTTCCGCCGAGCAAGACCATGGTTTCGAGACGACAGCGAACCTTCGTGTCCGGTGTTCATTGCCTGCAACATGTCGATCGTTTCCGACCCTCTCACCTCGCCGACGATGATCCGATCGGGTCGCATTCGCAGTGCGTTGCGTACGAGATCGCGCACGACGATCTCGCCGCGCCCTTCGGCATTCGGTGGCCGCGTCTCGAGGCGAATGAGGTTGTGCATGCGTGGAGTCAGCTCGACTGCATCCTCGATCGTCACGACCCGTTCGTCGGGGTCGATGAAGTCGGAGAGCACGTTGAGCAAGGTGGTTTTTCCCGTGCCGGTTCCACCCGAGACGAGCATGTTCAGCTTTCCCGCGACCGCAGTGCGGAGGAAGTCCGAGGCAACGTCCGACAACGTCGACCGTGAGACGAGATCTTCGATGGTGAAACCCGACGCATGAAACTTTCGAATCGTCAACGCCGCACCGTCGACGGCGAGGGGTGGAAGAACGACGTTCAGGCGGGATCCGTCGGCGAGACGTGCATCGACCATCGGGGAGGCCTGGTCAACGCGACGTCCCGAAGTGCGCAGCAATCGGTCGATGATTCGACGAAGATGGTCCTCGCTGTCGAAGGTGCGTTCGGTCTTCGTGATCGTTCCCTGCCGCTCCACGTACACGGAATCGGATCCGTTCACCATGACCTCCGACACCGACGGGTCGTCGATGAGATCCTGGATCGGTCCAAAGCCGAGAATGTCGTCGATGACCGCTTCGCGCAGGAACTGTTGGTCCGACTGCGAAGCGACGTCGTCGCGATCGCGGAACAGTCGGATCATCTCTGATTCGGCCATCGTTCGCAGTCGCTCGTCCGACATGCTCGTGCGATCGGGCAGCGATGACAGGTAGGAGCGAACATCCGTGACGAGAACCTGGAAGACGTCGTACAGCCGCGACCACGTGTCGTCCGACTCATCGGGTGACACGTCCGCAACGAGCGGATGACCTTCGTTGCGCAGCACCCGGGCACGAAGGCTCATCGTTCGATGCCTCGCGGTACATCGGCGGGTCGGAGAATGACGTCTGCGAGCGTGCGGATGCGGTCGGAGATTCGCGACCGTGGCTGGCTGTCGACGATGGATTGTCCCGCGTTCATCGATTCGGTAATGCGCTCGCTGTCGGGAATGAGGACGGTGGCATCGCGACCCAGCCGACTCTCGACGTCGGCCACCCGCAAACCGATCCGCGACGTCGCTCGGTTGACGACGAGGTGGATCCTCTGGGGATCGATGCCGAGGAGACTTATGGAGTCGAGTAATTTGCGGGCTGCCTGGACGGAGGCGACGTCCGTCGTCGTGGGGATGACGATGTGCGACGAGGCCTCGAGAGCATCGATCGTGTGGTCGGTCATTCCCGGGCCGCAGTCGACGACGACGGTACGCCCGAGCGAAACGAGCCGCGCGTGGATGACGGAGATATCCGCGGCGCTCACGCCATCGGCGGCGATGTGCGAGTCCGGTCCGCACAACACCGAAAAGCGGGAGTCAACGGTCGTGAGCATTGCGTCGACGTCGCCGGAGGGATCCTCGTGCAGTCGGCGGGCGACGTCGTGCAATCGGTAGGTGGGTCGTAAGCCGAGCGCCCATTCGACGTCGGGGGAGTGGGTGTTGAAGTCGGCAAGCACCGTCGGCGTCGCGTGTGAGATCGCCCGAGCGAGACTCGTTGCGATGGCGGTCTTGCCGACACCACCCTTCGACGACGCCACGCTGACGATTGTCGGAGTGCGGAGTCGTGCGGAACTCACTGTCCCACCAGCCACAAGGAGCCGTCACGGGCGGCAAGCAGCACGTCGGCGAGCGAATCGCGACGAACGGCGATCGTGAGGATTGACTCACTCGACGGCTGCACCTCGTCGGGAACCGGGGCGTCGAGAATGACGGCGCCTCGCGACACGACTTGTGCGCCGGTCTCGGTGAGTCGGTACACGTCGACGTCCGCACCGACGATCCGGACCGCACCGGTCCAATTCTGCGCCGGGAGTTGCACGGACGTGACGAGATAGTCGGGACCCACCGCGGCAGCGCGATTATCGGCTATCGAGATATTCGTGAGCTGCTGACCGCCGGCGTGATCAGCCGCGAGCACCCCGTCACCCAGGTCGGCGATCGAAAAGTATGCACCGTCGACGACGGCCGATGCAGGCAGCGCGCGGGTCGTCACCCAGCGCAACACCTCGTCTACCTTCGTTCCCTCGGGTAGTGCACGGGTGAGTACGACAACATCCCGAGTTGCTTGTGCATCGGCGGGCGAATTGTCGGGTAGCAGCGTCCAGCTACCCACGCCGACGAAGCCGAAGGCAGCGACGACGGGCAGGAACTTACGGATGTTTCGGCGAATTCTCATGGACATACTCCCTTGTTGTCGTAGGCACAGATGGCCCAGGTGGTAACTCCGTAGTCGGTCCCGTTTCCTACGGACGAGGAAGGTCGGTCGATGATTCCCGTTTCGAATCGAACGGTGAGTGAACGGGATGCCGCCGCGCCGGTGAGTTTCGCATCGAGCACAGTCGCACGGGCGAAGCCCGATATACGAAATGTTGCGCTGCTGCCGGACCCCTGCACTTGGTCGTACAGCGCGATGAGTACCCGCTTGCCGCGCATCGTCTCGATTCCAATCGAGCCGGAGACTCCGCCCGGGTTTCCGGGAATGAGATCACCCACCTTTAGCGGGCTCTGGTATCCGTTCTGCACCCAGTCGCTGGCCTCGGACGTCGGGTTGCTTCCTCCGTTGAAGTCGAGCAGACCCCAATTTCCGCCGTTCCCGCCGCTGCAGTGCACAGGGCCCGCCGCGACGGTGATGGTGTAACTCGACGTCAGCGTGAATCCTGAGTTTTTCCACTCGAGAAGTGACGGGTGCTGCTCACATAGCGCCACGGGCCAAATGCCGACAAGCGATCCGGCACTACCGATGCGTACGGTGGTTGCAGCCGAGATTGTTGCGCTCGAACGCCCCAGCACCTGTGCAAAGGCCAGGGGAGCGGCATCTCGAGCACTCAATGTGAGCGAACCTCCGCGCGACGTACCCGTCGTCGTGCACGTGACTTGGTCGGGTGATGCTCCGTCAACGGTGAGCAGAGAGCGAACGCTCGTCGGGCAGACGGATCCGGTACGTATCCATGCCGATGCACCCGCTGCAGCGGCAGCTTCGACACCATTTTGCAGGGTTGCGCGCTCGGCCCAGACACGTCCCGAGTCGACGACAATCGCGAGGCTGAATACGAGTGGGATGAGGCAAACGGCCGTGAGGACAACGATCGAGCCTTCATCGACGCGGTAGGTGCGATCGGGTTCGGGGGGTGCTGCGTTGCTGCGCCAATATCGAAACAAGGGAACGGGGGTCATTGCGGGCAGACGAACGACGACGATGCCTGCAGGGTGACGCTTCGATCTCCGATGAACGGAACCGCGAGGTTCTGGGTCGACGTGAGTTCCACGCGAACGGTGCCCGTCGTACAACTCGAGGCAATGGCGCATGACAGCGTTCCGATGTCGTTGGCGCCGAGCGCAGATCGCGCCGTGGTGCAAGCCTCGGAGGCGTTCAC
>CAZIME010000049.1:0-8670 GCA_964540395.1 uncultured Bifidobacterium sp. | reverse complement strand
CACGAGTCGGTGGTCGTTGAGCAATTCCTTGCGCTCCCGCGATGACATCGCATTCCACGGTGTTGAACCCGTGTCGCGTGCGCCAGACGCGAATTCCGCGACGAGCTCGGCGATCGGACGGGCGCGACCCGCGCGCTCGTCGTACCACGAGTTGAAGATCTGCAGGAAGATCCACTGCGTCCAGCGGTAGTAGTCCTCGTCGGTGGTGCTGATGCTGCGCCGCGCGTCGTGGCCGAGGCCGAGACGGCGCAGCTGACGTCGCATCGTGGCGATGTTCGCCTCGGTGTTGATCCGCGGATGGATCCCCGTGGCGATTGCATGCTGCTCGGCGGGGAGGCCGAACGAGTCGTAGCCGAGGGCGTGAAGAACGTTGTGCCCGGTCATTCGCTTGAAGCGGGCGTACACATCGGTGCCGATGTACCCGAGGGGATGGCCGACGTGGAGTCCGGCACCCGACGGATACGGGAACATGTCGAGAACGAACAATTTGCGGCGCCCGGCGATGCGGGCGGGGTCGGCAAGCGGGCCGGCAGGGTTCGGGGCGTCGTAGGTGCCGCGGTCCTCCCACAACTGCTGCCACTTCGTCTCGATCTCGTTGGCGAGACGGGCGTTGTAGCGCAGCGCGGGGGTCTTGTCGGTGCCGCTCATCGCGCCTTTACGTTACTTCCGTATCGTGGATGCATGGCTCGTGCACGACGTCGCTCCCCGTCATTCCGGCCCGATACACGTCGTCGCAGCGAACGCACCGCGCGACTGAGCGAAACTCTCCGCGAGGTCATCGCCGACGAGCTCGCCAAAATCGACGACGATCGTTTGTCGCTGGTGTCGATCACGACCGTCG
Organism: uncultured Bifidobacterium sp.; assembly: GCA_964540395.1. Classification (GTDB taxonomy): domain Bacteria; phylum Actinomycetota; class Acidimicrobiia; order Acidimicrobiales; family Ilumatobacteraceae; genus F1-60-MAGs027. The sequence goes on along the minus strand of CAZIME010000049.1, from coordinate 7,829 downwards.
ACGTCGACTCCGAAATGAACCGCGGCATCGTGTACTTCGACTCGATGGCCGGCGAGGAGGGCGACGCCGAGATCGTCGAAGCCCTCGGCGAGCACCGCAAGCGTCTGCAGTCCGAGATCGCCCGCCAGGTGCAGTCGCGCCGCACGCCCGTGCTGCAGTTCGCCCCCGACGAAACCATCCGTGCCGCCGCGCGCATCGACGAGTTGCTGCGCCGCGACGCCGAGCGTCACCGCACCAGCACGAACGAATAGTCCGGTCGTCATGGCACGACGTCCGGCGCAGGTGCACGGGTTCTGTCTCGTCGACAAGCCGGTGGGCATGACGAGTCACGACGTCGTCGGCCGTCTGCGTCGACGTTTCAACGAGCGGCGCATCGGCCACTCGGGAACCCTCGATCCCGATGCGACGGGTGTGCTCATCGTCGCCGTCGGCAACGCGACGCGCCTGTTGCGATTCTTCTCCGACCTGCCGAAGACGTATACGGCACGGTTCATCACCGGTGCTGCCACCGACACGCTCGACGACTCGGGGGTCGTCACCCGTGTAGCCGACATGTCCGGGGTGACGCTTGCCGATGCGCGTCGGGTTGCCGCGTCGCTCACCGGTCGCATCATGCAGGTGCCGCCGATGGTGTCGGCGATCAAAGTCGACGGCAAACGGCTCCACGAACTCGCCCGCGAAGGAATCACCGTCGAGCGCGAGGCGCGCGAGATCGAGGTGTACTCCTTCGACGTCGACGGCCCCGTGGAGGTGCGCGACGGCAATCCCGTGTTCGACGTGACGGTGACGTGTTCGTCGGGCACGTACGTGCGCACGCTCGCCGACGATTTCGGCACGGCACTCGGTGGCTGTGCGCACCTCGGCAACCTGCGCCGCCGCGCCATTGGCGATTTCCGCGTCGGAGAATCGCCCCGTGACGCCGATTCGATCGACGCAGCCGAACTGCGCACGGTGTCGGCCGGGCTCGCGCACCTGCCGCGAGTCGTCGTCAACGACGAGGTGGCGCGGTGGGTGCTCACCGGCAGGCCGCTCGCCGCGGCTCAACTGGGTGTCGATCTGACGGCGAACGCCGCCGGGGACGCTGCGGTGTGCGTTGTCGCGGACGAACGAGATCACGTGCTCGCTGTGTACCGCATCGGTGACACGTGCCGACCCGAGGTCGTACTTCCCGCACCGTTAGCGTGACACGACGTGCACGTCGTCTCTTCGCCGACCCGCGAAGCAGTGCGTGCCGCAATCGGTGACCGGCGCAGCGTCGTCACGATTGGCGCATTCGACGGGGTGCACCGCGGTCACCTCGCGGTCATCGGCGAGGTCATTCGCCGCGCCCGGCTGAGCGACTCGGCATCCGTCGTCGTCACCTTCGAGCGACACCCCGCATCGGTCGTGCGTCCCGAGTCGGCCCCGCTGTTGCTCACCGACACCCAGCAAAAGCTCGAGCTGCTAGCCGCCACGGGGGTCGACGCCACGGTCGTCGTGCCGTTCGGCGAACGTGAGGCGCAGGAGACGGCACGAAGCTTCGCCGAACGCGTCTTCGTCGACGCACTACAGGTGCGCGACATCGTCGTTGGTGAGGACTTCCATTTCGGACATCGCCGCAGCGGTGATGTGGCATTACTGCGCACGATGGGTGCCGAGCACGATTTCGTCGTCGAGCCCCTCGTGCTCGTTACGCACGCCGTCGACGGTGACGCCCCGACGAGCTCGACCGCGATTCGTGCCGCATTGAAGCACGGTGACGTGCACTCCGTGGCGGTCATGCTCGGACGCGATCACGAGTTGCGCGGGGTCGTCGTGCGGGGCGATCAACGCGGTCGTACGATCGGCGTACCCACGGCGAACGTCGCCGTGCCGACGAACATGTGCCTGCCGGCCGAGGGCGTGTACGCCGGATTCGCCGTGCTCGCCGACGGATCACGTCATGCCTGTGCCATCAACCTCGGCCGCCGACCCACCTTCTACGCCGAGGCCGAACACGCCCTGCTCGAGGCACACCTGCTCGACTTCGACGGCGATCTCTACGGGCAGCGCATTGCGGTGTCGTTCCGCGAACGGCTGCGCGGTGAGCGGGCCTTCGCCGGCATCGACGAGCTGAAGGCGCAGCTGCAGGCCGACCTCGTCGCGGCACGCAACGCAACCGCCTGACACGGCGACACGAGAACACATCCGTTGCGACCCGACGGCCGCAACGCGTTACACGAGTGAGTAGAGGGTGCTGCGACGCTGCAGCGGTCGTCCGAGCGGTGCGACGAGATCGGTGAAGCGCGACTCGTCCATCGCCTGACCGTGGCTCGCGCCGGCGGCGCGGGAGATGTTCTCGTCCATGAGCGTGCCGCCGAGGTCGTTGCACCCGGCCTGCAGAAGCTGGCGCGTTCCCGCAACGCCGATCTTCACCCACGAGGCCTGAACGTTGTCGATGAGGCCGCGGTACGCGAGCCGTGCAACGGCATGCACGAGCAGGGTCTCGCGGAACGTGGGGCCGCGACGCGACTTGCGCTGCAGGTAGATCGGTGACGCCATGTGCACGAACGGCAGTCCGACGAACTCGGTGAAGCCGCCCGTTTCTTTCTGCAGGTTGCGCGTGACGAGCAGGTGACGCACCCAGGCGCGGGGTGATTCGATCGAACCGAACATCATGGTGACGTTCGAGCGAAGACCGACCGAGTGTGCGACGCGATGCGCCTCGAGCCACTCCTCGGTGTTCACCTTGTCGGAGCACAGCACCGCGCGCACCTCGTCGTCGAGGATCTCGGCGGCGGTGCCGGGCAGTGACGCGAGACCCGCCTCGCGGAGCCGCGTGAGGTACGCGGCGAGCGGCTCACCGAGACGGCGCGCACCTTCGGTCACCTCCAGCGCGGTGAATCCGTGGATGTGGATACCCGGTGCAGCCTCCTTCACCGCGCGGGTGACGTCGACGTAGTAGTCGCCGTCGAAGTCGGGGTGAATGCCACCCTGCAGCGTCACTTCGGTGGCACCGAGATCCCACGCCTCGCGGGCGCGGTTCGCGATGTCGTCGAGGGTGAGCAGGTACGGTGTGCCGCGCAGGTTGAGGCTGAGCGGTCCCTTCGAAAAGCCGCAGAACTTGCACTTGAAGGTGCACACGTTCGTGTAGTTGATGTTGCGGTTGTGTACCCACGTCACCGTGTCGCCGACGATCTCGCGGCGCACGCGGTCGGCAGCTGCCGCGACCGCACGTACCTCCGGGCCGCGAGCGGCGAACAGTGTGAGCAGTTCTCGTTCACTGAGTTCCTGTCCCATGTCGACCCCGCGCAGAACCTCGGCGATCGCGCCGCCGATCGCACCTCCGTCCGATGCGTCGCTGCCGAGCGCGTACGACAGCAGCGCCGGCGGGGGATTGTTCGCCCCGGAGTACCACTGCGTCGATCGGTGTCCGACGAGCACGACTTCGGCGCCGTCTTTCACGACGTCGGCGGGTGATACCTTCTCCGGCCACACCGCGCCCGGATCGTCGCGGCCGAGCATTTCGGCATCGGCGCGATCGAGCACCGCGAAGCGCAACGACGCATCGATCCACCGCGGTGAGGCATCAAGTCCGAGGTCACCGAGGTGTTCGGGATACACGGTGAGTCGCGGGGCGAGGGAACGACCGCGTGCCTCGGTGACGTCGCGCAACGAGTCGAGTGCCGGCCACGGACGCTCGGGGTTGACGTGATCGGCGGTGACGGGGCTGACGCCACCCCAGTCGTCGATACCAGCATCGAGCAGCACGCCGAAGTCGTCACTCAAGTTCGGTGGTGCCTGCAGATGGATGTCGCTCGGCAGGATGAGCCGCGCAATGGCGATCGACCAGAGGTAGTCGTCGGGCGGGCACGCGGCATGGTGGCGCATGATCGTGCCGGGCTTCGGCAGAAAGTTCTGCACGATGACTTCCTGCACGTGTCCGTGACGTTCGTGCGACGCGGCGATCGCCTCGAGCGCGACGATGCGATCTTCGCGTGACTCGCCGATGCCGACGAGGATGCCCGTGGTGAACGGGATGCGCAGTTCGCCTGCCCACTCGAGAGTGTCGAGGCGACGCTGCGGTTCCTTGTCGGGTGCGTTGCGATGGCATTCAAGGTCGTCGCGCAGCGTCTCGAGCATCATTCCCTGCGACGGTGCGACCGCGCGCAGCATCGCCAGCTCGTCGCGGTACAGCGCGCCGGCGTTCGCATGGGGGAGCAGTCCCGTCTCGCGCACGACGAGTTCGGCCATGTCGTGCAGGTAGTGCACGGTCGAGTCGTAGCCGTTCGTACGCAGCCATTCGGCGGCGACGTCGTAGCGCAGTTCGGGTCGCTCGCCGAGCGTGAACAGGGCCTCGTGACAGCCGCGGCGCGCACCGTTGCGGGCGATCTCGAGCACCTGCTCGGCGCTGAGATACGGAGACTCGAGGCGCGCCGGCGGCTGGGCGAACGTGCAGTAACCGCACGCATCGCGGCACAGCATCGTGAGCGGGATGAACACCTTCGGTGAATATGTGACGCGTGTGCCGAATCGGGCGTCACGGATCTTGCGCGCATCGCGCATGAGTTCGTCGAGCGGTGCTGACAGCAGGTGCTGGCGGGACACGGTTCTCCCTCCCGGAGTTCGTCGTACGTGGACGCGCCGACTCAGCGGGTGAAACGACGCGTTGTGTTGTGCCAGCGTTCGACCGACACGACGCACGATTGTGAGAGGAGTGCGTCGCGGCGTTGGTGCCGAACGTCTCCTACCGTAGCGGTCAGTCGCGCGGCGCGGAGGATCCGAGCGCACGGAAGAGCGCGCGGACGTTGCGTCCGTTCACGGGAACGCGGTGCCCCGAGCGGGAAATGAAGCCCAGCTGCACCCCGGTCGCGGGGTCGAGCACGGTGAAGACCTGTTCGTGGCCGTCATCGTCGACGATGACGTCCGTGAGCAGCGGTACGTCGGCCGCGGCGAGAAGACCCTGCACGTACCCGGCGTTGAGGACCTCGATGGCGATGTGCTGCACACCGGTGCCGTGTTCGGCGAGGTGCGCATCAACGGCCGGGTCACCGGGGCCGACGATGACGACGGTGACGCCGCCGCCGTCAGCGACGACGATCGCGGCATCGTCCGTCGGGGTGATCTCGAAGCCGAGCGAGCGGAGGAACCGGGTCGCTGCGGTGAGATCACCGACGGCGATGACGACGTGGTCGATCCGGCAGCCCACGGCATCAAGGGCCGAGTGGAGAACGTCGGCAACCTTGCTCGGCGACTCGGTGCCGCGGTCGTGGGCAACCTCGATGCGGTGCGTCTCGGAGAGCAGGATGCGAAACAGCTGCTCGGTGAAGTCGGGGTCGACGCCGGCGTCGATGGCCCACTGCCGGCGCGTCGTGAGCACCTGACGTACGCGCTCGGGCTGAATGACCGTTGCGCCGGTCGTCGCCTTGATCGCCGCGACCTCGCGGCACACGTTCATGCGCTCGGCGAGCAACTCGACGATGCGTGCATCGATCTCGTCAATCCGCGAACGCAGTCCGCCAAGATCGCTCACGACGATCGTCCGGCTTCGGCGAGTCGCGCGATGTGCTTGGCGAGCACGTCCATCTCGACGTTGATCTTCGTCCCCGGTGTCATCGCACCGAGTGTCGTGTTGTCGGCGGTGTGCGGGATGACCGCGACGCGCAGCGTGTCGTCGCCCAGACCGAATGCCGTGAGGCTGACCCCGTCGAGGGTGATCGATCCCTTTTCGACGACGAGATGCATGAGGTCGCGCGGAATACGCACGCAAAGATCGGGGGCGGGGGATACAACCTCACCGACGGCATCGACGTGGCCGAGCACGAGATGACCACCGAGGCGTGCGCCGAGGGCGACGGGTCGCTCGAGGTTGACGCGGTCTCCCGTGCGCAACGCGCCGAGGTTCGTGCGGGAGTACGTCTCATCGCTGACGTCGGCATCCCACCACGAGTCGCCGCGGGCAACGACGGTGAGGCAACAGCCGTTCACCGCAATGGATGCGCCCAGATCGCTGCCCTCGAGGACGGTTCGCGCACCGATGCGCAAGCGGGATCCGTTGCGCTCGACGACCGTTCCGAGCTCTTCGACGATCCCCGTGAACACGCGCACAACGCTAACCGTGGGCGGTTCCCCGGCTTCGATGAGGCTTGCGCGCGCACGCAGGAATACGCGGGGTGGAGATGCCCCGAGCCCACCGTAGAGTGGTGGAGTCCATTCGGGCTTCGGCGCGAATGAGATGCTGCGGGATGGTCCCGGAGCGACCCGGAACGGGCGAGATGGATCAACCGGATCCTGAATCGCTGCCGAGGCAGAAAGAGGCAACGAACGAACATGGCGACTCCCTCGAACAACGGGAAAAAAGACGTCATTGCAAAACACGGTCAACACGGGACCGATACCGGTTCGCCGGAAGTGCAGATCGCACTCCTGACGGAACGGATCAACAGCCTGACCGAGCACCTGAAGAAGCATCAGAAGGACCACCACAGTCGTCGTGGTCTGCTGATGATGGTCGGGCGCCGGCGTCGAATGCTGGATTACGTCCGTGACCGTGACATCGAGAAGTATCGCAAACTCCTCGACGAGCTTCAGCTTCGTCGTTAAGCCGCGGCGGACAACGTCGCCGTCCCGAGGGGGACCGCGATCCGCCGGCATGCGAACACACACATAGGAGACATACACATGGCTGAGGCCATTTCCGTGTCGGGAGCCGTGAGCGGCACCGACAAGACCATCCGTTTCGAAACGGGCAAACTTGCTTTGCAATCACAGGGTGCCGTCGTTGCATCCGTGGGCAAGACCACCGTGCTTGCCACGGCGAATGCCGCAAAGAGCGTGCGTGACGGGATCGATTTCTTCCCGCTCACCGTCGACGTCGAAGAGCGCGCCTACGCGGCAGGAAAGATCCCCGGATCGTTCTTCCGTCGCGAGGGGCGTCCGAGCCAGCAGGCGATTCTCACCTGCCGTCTCATCGACCGACCGTTGCGCCCGGCCTTCCCGGACGACTACCGCAACGAGACGCAGATCGTCATCACCGTCATCGGTGCCGACCAGGAAAATCCGCACGACGTGCTCGCCATCAACGCCGCTTCGGCTGCGCTGATGATCAGCGGCATTCCGTTCGACGGTCCGATCGGTGCGGTGCGCGTGGCGTACTCGCAGGACGGCACCTGGGTTCCGCACCCCACCTTCGAAGAGGGTGATGCCGGCACGTTCGAACTCGTCGTCGCAGGTCGCGAACTCGACAACGGTGACGTCGCGATCATGATGGTCGAGGCGGGCGGCACCGAGAAGTCGTTCGAGTTCTACGCAGCAGGTGCGCCGAAGGTGTCCGAGACGGTCATTGCCGCCGGACTCGAGGCGTCGAAGCAGTGGATCAAGGAGTCGATCAAGCTGCAGCGTCAGCTCGTCGCCAGCGTCATCGCGTCGAAGGGGCTCATCGAGCCGCTGACGTACCCGTCGGTCGTTGACTACACCGACGAGTTGTTCGCCGAAGTCGAGCGCGTCGGTACCGACAAGCTCGCACCGGCCATCCGCATCTCATTGAAGAAGGATCGCAACGCTGCGATCGACGAGGCAACGGCTGCAGTGCTCGCCGAACTCGCCGGCACGGCCGCTGCCCCGGGCAAGTTCGCCGGACACGAAAAGCAGATCAAGGAAGCGGTGCGTTCGCTGACGAAGAAGCTGGTTCGCCAGCGCATCGTGAAGGACGGCATCCGCATCGACGGCCGCAAGCCGAGCGACCTGCGCGAAGTGACCGCCGAAGTCGGTCTGTTCTCGACGGTGCACGGAACGGGTTTGTTCCGCCGCGGCGAGACGCAGGTGATGAACGTGACGACACTGGCCATGCCGCGCATGAACCAGATGATCGA
>CAZIME010000048.1:0-8813 GCA_964540395.1 uncultured Bifidobacterium sp. | reverse complement strand
GCGCGATGCCCTGACGCTGGAACTGCTCGATCGTGCCGCGGGCGCGACTGTTGAGGTCACCCTCGACCATCGCCTCGGGCAACTCGATGTCGACGAGTTTCGCCAGTTCGTCGGTGACACGATCGATGACGACGGAACGCACCTGATTCAACTTCATCGACGTGAAGCGCTCTGCGAGCGACGCACGCCACTGGTCGACGGTGTCGAACTCACCGAACGTGTCCGACACCCACTGGTCGGTGAGGTCGGCGAGTTTCAACTCCTGCACCTTGCGCACCGTCACCGTGAAGTCGGCCGCCTTCTCCTCGCCGTTCGGAACGTCGGAGAACGTGAGCGTCTCGTCGAGCTTCGCGCCGGTGATTTTCGCGTCGAACTCCTTCGACACCCATCCGCGACCCACTTCGTACAGCCAGCCTTCGACGTTGAGTCCCGGAACCGGAACGCCTTCACGCACACCGGCGAGATCGAGCGTGACCTGGTCGCCAGCGGCGATCGCGCGATCGACGTCGACGAGCGTTCCGTGTCGCTTGCGCTCGGTCGTCACCGCTTCGTCGATTTCGGTATCACTCACCGTCAGGGACGGAAGTTCGACCTGCAAACCCGCGTAACCGGGCACCGTAACGGTGGGGCGCACCTCGCACTCGGCGTGGAAGGACACCGATCCCTCTTCTTCTCCGTGCACGTGGTCGACCTTCGGCGTGGCGATGAGGTCGATGCGATGTTCGCGCACCGCCTGCGTGAGGTACATCGGTACGGCGTCCTCGATCGCCTGGGCGCGCGCGGCGCGGCGACCTTCGTCACCGAGTTGAGCCTCGAGTACTCGACGGGGTGCCTTGCCCGGTCGGAAACCCGGCACGCGCACCTGGCGGGCCAGCTTGCGAAACGCCTCCTCGACGTTGCGCTCGAACTCGACGTCGTCGATGTTGACGTTGATGCGGATCTTGTTGCCCTCGAGGGCTTCGACGGTGCTCTGCATGGGGAGACGAAGGCTATCTGTATGACAGAATGAGCCCATGCCGACCTGGAAGCCGCACGCGCTCGCCAACCCGCATCAAGGACAGATCAACCTGCGAATCGGCGACCGCGTCGCAGCGTCCGTCGATCTCACCGACGTGCCGGCAGGCACCGAGGGTCGGGTGCTACTTGCGAATGGATTCCAGTGGCAGCGCTACCGCGTGCTGTTCGACAACGGTGTCGAACTCGGTGACCTGGACCACCGCAACCTCGCTCCCGTCGGGCGCACGAAGAAGCGCCTCGACAAAGAAGCCCGGCGCGCCGCTCGCGGCGCCTGACGTTCACGTCGTTTCCGTCGCGCAACATCGCGACGGGACATCGCGACAATACGACCCGTCACCACGTATGACCGTTGCGACGTATGAACGTTTGCAGCCAATCACTGCAGTTCTCGCGGTCGATGTCACGACCGCTCGTCGTACACTCACACTGACGGGAAGTGGCGCAGTTGGCAGCGCGCCTGGTTTGGGACCAGGAGGCCGGGGGTTCAAGTCCCCCCTTCCCGACCATCGCGGACCGACGTTTAGCGCAGAGGCAGCGTGTCTTTTCTCGTCGTCATGGCGTCGAGAATCTCCATGATCGGCCGAACGCCGATGCCCGGGCCGGTCGGAACGTCGAGACGACCGTCGCGCAATTCGAACGGTTCCGTCACGTCGCGGTGGAAGTAGCGCGCCGACGCCGACGTGTCGCCCGGCAACGTGAAGCCCGGAAGTGCGGCGAGGGCAAGATTGGCGGCACGACCGATGCCGGTCTCGAGCATTCCGCCGCACCACACGGGAACACCGCGGTCTACGCACAGATCGTGGATCCTTCGCGCCTCGAGATAACCGCCGACACGTCCCGGCTTGATGTTGATGATGCTGCATGCACCGATGTCGAGGGCGCCCCGGGCCACTTCGAGCGACGTGATCGATTCGTCGAGACACACGGGTGTACGCATCGCCCGGGACAGCTCGACGTGTCCAACGACGTCTTCTTCCGGCAGCGGCTGTTCGATGAGCAACAGATTGAATTCGTCGAGTCGCGCGAGGTGTGCGGCATCGTCCACCGAGTACGCGGCGTTGGCGTCGACTTGGAGCATGAGGTCGTCGCCGAACTGCCGCCGCACCGCTCGCACGGGTTCGATGTCGTGTCCGGGTTCGATCTTCAGCTTGATACGCACGTAGCCGTCGTCGAGATAGCCGCGCACAACACCGAGCAACGCATCGATCGACGACTGGATCCCCACCGCAACGCCGCTCAACACGCGCGACTGCGAGGCACCGAGATACGCGCCCAGCGAGATTCCCGCGGCACGGAGTTGGTGATCGAGCAAGGCCGCTTCGAGGGTGGCCTTGGCCATCGCGTTGCCGCGGATGCTGCGCGCACTTGCGACGAAGGATTCCGCCGTTGCGTCGGGCGCGAGCATGGGAAGCAGGAAGCGGCGAATGACTTCTTCGCAACCGTCGACCCATTCACTCGAGTAGTGGGGCTCGCTCATCGCCACGCACTCGCCCCAACCTTCCTCCGCGTCGCCGATCACCCGCACGTAGAGCAGGTCACGGTGCGTCTGCGTGCCGAACGATGTACGGAACGGGGACACGAGCTCGATTCGTGCCCGGCGAATCTCGACTGCTTCGATGCGTGACGATGTCATGACTTCTCCCCCGTGACGTAACGACCTTCACGATCGAATCCGACGATCGCACGCCCGGCGGCGAAGCAGCTGCGCAACTGCATCCGCTGTTTCTCCCTCCAGACCTGCGCACCGCGCCGGTCGGTGAGACGCATCAACTCGATGTCGAGCGGAGTGTCGATGCACTGCGCACCCGAACCCTCCGTGTAACTGCCTCGCGGCATTTCGTCACCGACCATCCACGACACCATCAGGCGGTCGGTGCGTTCACCGGCATTGATGCCGTCGTGAATCGTGCCGTAGAAGTCCTCGTGGTAACCGACGACGACCGCCCCGAGCTTCACGAGGTTGAAGTACGCGTTGCGCCGCACGAGCGGATCGAACGTCCATGTCACGGCGTCGAGGCCGTGGTCGCGGGCCCACTCCCATTGGTGGATCTTCAGGGCCTCGCCCACGCCACCGTTCGCCGAGCGCGACAGCACGCCGGTGGCGTGCGAGTGAAGGGACGCTCGCCCGTCGTGAACGTGGGCGAAGAAGCCGAACGCGGCACCGACGACCACTCCGTCAACCCGCGCCAGCGACGCATAGCCGCCGGTGTGGGTGACGGCGATGATGAGCTCAGCCGGCACCATGTTCTTCACGCCCCACACGTCGTCGAAGAGCATGGCGACGAGTTCGGCACCCAGCCGATCGCGCACCGTTTCGATGGAGGCGTCACCCGACACGCGCCGAGGCTAGTTCGGGGGTCGTCGCAACCATCGGCCATCATGGAGACATGCCCGTCACCGTCACCGTCGTTTCGCATCCCGTCGCCCAGGAGGCGCTCACACACTTGCGCGACCAGGGAACCTCGAACCAGATGTTCCGCGCCGAGATGCGTCGACTGTCGCTCGTCGTCGTCGCCGAAGCGACGAAGCACGTGCCCGTGCGCGACTGCGAGGTGACCACACCTCTCGCCACCACCAAGGGCGCCGTCCTGTCGAGTCGTCCGGTGCTCGTGCCGATCCTGCGCGCAGGCCTCGGAATGCTGCCGGCGGCGATGGAATTGCTGCCAGATGCCGACATCGCCGTCGTCGGCGTGCAGCGCGACGAACACACCCACGAACCGAGCGAGTACGTCGCGAAGTTGCCGTCGAACCTCGGCGGTCGCACGTGCATCGTGCTCGACCCGATGCTCGCGACGGGCGGATCGCTCGCCCATGGTTGCTCGTTGCTCGCGTCACGCGGTGCCGCCGGCACGATCATCGTCGCGTGCGTGCTCGCCGCGCCCGAGGGCATCCGTCATCTCGAGTCGACCGGGCTCAACCTCCACATCGTCACGGCGTCCGTTGACAGCCACCTCAACGAAAACGCCTTCATCGTTCCCGGTCTCGGCGACGCGGGAGACCGTCAGTTCGGGCCACCGAACTGACGAGTTCAACAACTCAGTTCGGGCCACCGAACTGACGAGTTCAACAATTCAGTTCGGGCCACCGAACTGACGAGTCAGCTCATCAGTTCGCGTCAGCCGAAGAAGGTTGACGCAACGTCGCTGAACAACTCGAGATCGATCGTGCGCGATTGACCTCGCGTCAGCACCATACGCGCACGCTCGATGCGACCCGATCGCAATACGACCATGTCTCCCCACGCCCTATCGAGCACTGCATCGACCGCCGCCAAACCGAAACGTGTCGAGAGGATGCGGTCGTATGCCGTGGGTGTTCCGCCTCGTTGCACGTGACCCAACTGCACGACGCGCGCCTCGTAGCCGGTGAGACGCGCGATCTCCGGTGCCATCGCGTACGCGACGGAATGCAACACGTTTCCGTACACCTCCCTGCCGAGCGAATCGCGCGGCACTTCGGGCATCGCCATGGTTCCCGGTCGCGGCTTGGCCCCTTCGGCAACGACGAGCACCGACGCATACCGACCGCGATGATGTCGTTGTGCGACCGTCGCTGCGACGTCGGCGACGTCGAACGGAACCTCGGGCACGACGATCGCCGTTGCGCCACCGGCGATCCCCGCGTGCAAGGCGATCCACCCGGCATCACGACCCATCACCTCGACGATCATCACGCGGTCGTGACTCTCGGCCGTGGTGTGCAACCGGTCGATGGCATCGGTGGCTATCTGCACTGCGGTGTGGAATCCGAAGGTGACGTCGGTGCCGACGACGTCGTTGTCGATCGTCTTCGGCACGCCGATGATCGGCAGTCCGTGATCGTCCGCCAAAATCGACCCGACGGTCAGGGAACCGTTTCCGCCGACGACGATGAGAGCATCGAGATTGAGCGCATCGATCGACGCGCGCGTCCGATCGACACCGTCGGGATGATCGAGGGGACTACCCCGACGCGTGCCGAGGATCGTTCCGCCGCGCGGAAGGATGCCCCGTACCGATGCAACGTCGAGCAGTTCGTAGCGCCGCTCGAGCAGTCCGTCCCAAGCGTCGTAGAACCCGATCACCTCGTGGCCGAGGACACCATGCGCCTTGCGTACGACCGCGCGAACGACGGCATTCAGGCCGGGGCAATCACCTCCACCGGTGAGGATGCCGATGCGCACGCGGCGCTACACCCGACGACCGTCTTCGACGAGATTGATCCGATAGATCACCTCGTCGAGCGCGTCGGCAGCCGACATCGTCGTGAACCGCAGCGGATTCTTCTCCGTCACACAGGTCGGAAGCGGCGTGAGAATCGTCGCCGGTGTCGGGTGCAGGAACTGCACGATGCTGTAACGCTCGCCCGCAAAATCAGGGTCGGCGACGACCCTGTGCCAGCCGACGGGAATGACGCCGTTCGTCAGGCGCTCGAGCATGATGCCCGTATTCAGGATGACGTGACCCGCCGGCGGAACGGCATCGATCCAGCGTCCCTCGTGCTCGACCTGGAGACCCTTCGCGGTCGCCCGGGGCAACGCAGTGATGAGGTTGATGTCACCGTGTGCCGCGGCCCACACATGTCCGCCCTCGGGTGCGTGCTTCATGCTCGGGTAGCGAATCGCCCGGTTGAGCGTGCAGCCGTCCTGCACCATCGCGTCGAAGAAGCTCTCGTGACATCCGAGACCCACCGCGATGATCCGCAGGAACCGCTTCTGCAGGTCGTACATCGCATCATGGAATTCGTCGAGCACCTTCGTAATGCCGGGTACCGCCGCCTCGGGCAGCAACTGGTCGGGGTACGCCTGCGGGTACTTGCGCTTCATCGGATGTCCGGCGGGTAGTTCGCGACCCCAATTGAGCATCTCCTTCCAGTCCGGCTTGTCGCTCGACTCGGCCGTCTCGACGAGTACACCGGTGTAGCCGGTTTGGCCGTTGGCGCCGGCGGCGATGAACCGTCGCTTCTCGTCCGTCGTTTTGTTGAAGAACTCCTGCAACATCCCGTACGTCGTGTCGAGCATGTCCTCGGAAAGATCGTGGGACGAATAGACGAATCCCGTCGCCAGGCTGCACATGACACCGTCGACGATTGCCCGTTTGCGGGCCGCATCGCCGCGTTCGAAGGCCAGTAGGTCGACGTCCAAAATGGCGTCACTCATGCATCCCACGCTAGGCGTCGAATCGCTGCCGTGCCCCGATTTGGCGCATGTCACGCCGAATTAGGGTGACGCCATGATCACTCGCGACACCGTCTATCTCAACGGCACGTGGACCGCTCCGCACGGAAGTGCCGCGCTCGACGTGTTCGATTCCGTGGACGGCAGTGTCATGGCCCGCATCCCCGCGTGCGACGCCGAGGACGTTGACGCTGCGGTGCGGGCAGCGGCCGCCGCATTCCCCGCGTGGTCCGCCCTCGCTCCGGTGCAGCGCACCGAATGGTTGACGAAGATCGCCGACGGGCTCGCCGCACGGACCGACGAACTTGCCGACGTCATGTCTCGCGAGACGGGAATGAGCCGCATCCTCAGCCAACTCATTCAGGTCGGTCTGCCCGTCAACTCGTTCCGCCAAGCGGCGAGCATTGCGACGTCGTTCGAGTACGAGCGGACCATCGGCAACTCCGTCGTCGTGCGCGAACCGATGGGTGTCGTCGCGTGCATCACGCCGTGGAACTACCCGCTCCACCAGATTGCCGGCAAGGTGGCGTTCGCTCTCGCCGCCGGATGCTGCGTCGTACTGAAGCCGAGCGAGGTCGCACCTCTCGATGCGTTCATCCTCGCCGAAGTCGTCGACGCCGCCGGCCTGCCGAAGGGTGTGTTCAACCTCGTGACGGGAACCGGACCCGTCGTCGGGGAGGCACTCGCGGCACATCCGCTCGTCGATATGGTTTCGTTCACCGGCTCGACCCGCGCCGGCAAGCGTGTCGCCGCGATTGCCGCCGAGACGATGAAGAAGGTGGCGCTCGAACTCGGCGGCAAGTCACCGAACGTCATCTGCGACGATCTCGATGCCGACACGTTCGCCAAGGCGGTGAGTTCGGGCGTCGGCAAGGCGTTTCTCAACAGCGGGCAGACGTGTTCAGCGCTCACCCGCATGCTCATCCCCCGCTCACGGCTCGCCGAAGCCGAAACGATCGCCGCGGCAACCGCAGCGAAGATGACCGTCGGTGATCCGTTCGCAGCCGATACGCAGCTCGGCCCACTCGCTTCGGCTGCGCAACAGGAGCGCGTGCGGGGGTTCATCCGTACGGGCATCGCCGAGGGCGCAAAGCTGCTCGTCGGCGGACCCGACGTTCCCGCCGGCATGACCAACGGCTACTACGTGCAACCCACGGTGTTCAGCAACGTGACTTCCGCGATGACGATCGCTCGCGAGGAAATTTTCGGCCCGGTGCTGTGCCTCATGCCGTACGACGACGAAGAGGATGCGGTTCGCATCGCCAACGACACGATCTACGGCCTCGCCGGTGGCGTGTGGGCGGCGACCCACGAGCGCGCAAGGTCGATCGCGTCACGCATCCGCGCAGGACAGATCGAAATCAACGGCGGTGGATTCAATCCGAACGCGCCTTTCGGCGGCTACAAGCAGTCGGGCGTCGGACGCGAAATGGGACCGTACGGTTTCGAGGAGTTCCTGCAGGTGAAGAGCCTGCAAACCTGATCGATCGCTAGCATGAGGGCCTTCGCGGGTGTAGCTCAATGGCTAGAGTTCCAGCCTTCCAAGCTGGCTATGCGGGTTCGATTCCCGTCACCCGCTCCATTCGCCCGAAATTCGGGGCATTGTCCGGTGCTTCAGCGGGCCTGGTCGGCGGCTTCCCGCACGGACATCATTGCGAAGAGGAATCCACCCGTCGCAACGATGAAGAAGATGACGCATCCGAAGGCAAACAGCGCCCCCTGACTCATGTCAGCCGACCTTTCGTCGTGCGGTAACGAGGAATGCGCCGAGGGCGAGGATCGACGGCACCCACGTGCCGACGAAGATGCCGTTCAACTTGTCGTCGACTGCGCCGCCATTGGCGAAGAACAACCACACGCTGAGTACCAAACTCGCCGCCGCAGCGAGAAGGGTCGTGAGTTGGAGGATTTGCGTTGGTTTCATACATCAGGCCTACCCGATCTTCGGCACAGCGTGTGGGATGCCCGTACCTTGGGCTCGGTCGACACGAACGGAGAAGCGTCGTGTGATGCGTACCGTGCCCTCGGTGACCGCGCCAATGACACCCGCCACGGTTGAAGCGCAGGAAAAATCACGAAACATCGGTGCATGAGCAACGTACCCGAACGACGTATCCACGTACCGAATGCGCGAATCTCGCGCATGCCGCGGCAATCACACTCGTAGACACTCCGCTGCGATCAACCGATCGCCTTACACGGAGGAAACACCATGAAGACAATGGCCATCAAACTGGTCACTGCAGTGCAAAGCAGACGGCATGTCGACGACGAGGGAGCAGTGAGCGCCGAATACGGCGTACTGCTCGCCGGGGTCGTGGCCGTCGTGGCGATTGCCGCTACTGCACTCGGTGGCCGAATCACGGGCATCTTCGACGCAGTCCTGCCGTGAACAACCGTCGTCCGGCTCCCGATGCACTCCGTCGGGAGCCGGACGATCGCGGTTCGGCCGCAGCCGAGTTTGCGATCGTCGTTCCCGTTCTCTTGTTGCTCATCTTCACGATGATCACTCTCAGCTCCGTCTACTTTGACCAGTTGCGATTGCAAGCCGCCGCTCGGGATGCCGCGCGTATCGGATCGGTGAACGCCTCCGAGGCTTGCACCACGGCGCGAACTGCGCTCGGCGCCAACGACATCGGAA
>CAZIME010000047.1:0-9391 GCA_964540395.1 uncultured Bifidobacterium sp. | reverse complement strand
CGAGTGAGGTGGCGGTCGGGTCCTGTGCAACGGACGCCCGAGAATCAGGTCAGGGCCGGAAGGCAGCAGCCTTCATCGGAGATGTCCGGGTGCCGCAGATCACCTGGCCGCCACTTCAGTCGACGGACCATCGTTCAATCGTGCCGAGGTCGAGTGAACTGATCAAGGTCGACAACGCGAGAAACACGCGAGCATCATGCGCCGCGTCCCGCAGTGAGCGAACGAGTCTCTCGGCTCCACGAATCGACACACCGTCCGACTGCCACCGTTCAACGCTAAGCGGAATTTCATCGATGCTGCCGTATCGCGCCAGCACCACTTGTGCACTCTTCTGACCCCAACCGGGAACGCCGGGAAACCCGTCGGCTTGATCACCCACGAGAGCGAGGTAATCGGGTAGCGACTTCGGTGCAAGTCCGATCTTCTCAACGACGGCCTTCTCATCGATGACTGATCCGGAGCGTCGGTCCACCTGCACGACGCGACGGCCTGAGACGCATTGACCGAGGTCCTTATCCGGACTGTAGATGCGAACTTGATGAACTGTCGGATGCTTGGTCGCTATTCGGGCGGCCGAGGCGAGTGCATCATCCGCCTCCAACTCAACCATCGGCCAGACGGTGACGCCCAATTCGCGAAGTTTCTCTTCGAGGACCGGAATTTGTTCGAGTATCTCCGGCTCCATCCCCTCACTCGTCTTGTAGCCGTCGTAGAGATCATTACGGAAGCTTTCGATGACGTGGTCGGTGGCCACGCCAACCGGTCCGGTGCCTTCATCAATGAGTTTTCGTGTCGATGCAATCACTCCATCGACAGCGGCATATTTCTTCGATGAGTGCCGGGCTTGTCCGTAGTACTGGCGGTATAACTCGTACGTTCCGTCGACGAGATGAACGATCACCTCAACCACTGTACGTCGGTGATCCGACGTACAAGATCGTCAGCACAGCCGACACCGTGAGCCACGGCACGAACGCAACGTGCCGTTGCCGACACAAGATTGCGGTGAGCGCCGCCCCGAGAGACGCCCCCAATAACCACAACGGCACGCCGAACACGTCGAACCATCCGACGAACAATGCGAGCACCGGTGCCAGAAGTACATCGCCGAACCCGAGAGACTTCTCGCGCCATTGGTGAAGGAGAAGGAAAACGACACCAACCGCAACTGCGGCTATCGGGACGAGCGACCACATCCGATCGGCCAAGAAGAGTCCGAGAATCGCGACGCTTCCCATCGCGTACGTGACAACCCGGGGAACATGACGCGTCCGGAAGTCGCTGACGGATTGGTACGCGCCACCGACAATCATCGTCAACACCATGAGACGCTCATTCGGGTCGGGAAAACGGAACCAGGTGACACCGAACGCGATGACCGTTGCTGACGAAACGGCCCAGACTGACCGCCGCATAACGAAATGTGTGCAGCTACTCCTGCACGAGTTCAATGAGGGTGCCGAATGACCCCTTCGGGTGGATGAAGGCCACCGTCGTGCCGCGCGAACCGGGCCGCGGCGCGGAGTCGATCGCCGTTGCACCGGCGGCGATCATCGCGTCGAGTGCAGCCCGGCAGTCATCGACCCGGTAGCCGATGTGGTGGAGTCCTTCACCGCGCTTCTCGAGCGCCTTCGCCACCGGTGAGTCGGGACGGGTGGGTGTAAGCAGCTGAACGTAACTTTCGGCAACCTTCAGCAGAGCCTCTTCGACACCGTCACGCTCGATGATCTCTCGATGATCGACCGTCGCACCAAAGGCCCGCTTGTAGTAATCGATGGCCGCTTCCAAGTCCTTGACGGCGATGGCCACGTGGTCGATCTCGGTGAGGATCATCTGCGACTCCTTGTATTTGATGACTATGCGATTCAGGTGTTTCATCCGGCGCAACTCCCGAACGGAACGCTGCCGGATTGAGCCGGTTCGCAACTGAAAGGTTACGCTCCGAATGAACGTCTTGGAGGTGTGAGATGTCAGGCTCCTACATCGTCGCGGGTGCACGAACCCCGATCGGCAAGCTGAGTGGCGCGTTGTCCGGGTTCTCGGCGGCAGATCTAGGTGGCGTCGCTATCGCCGAGGCGCTGAGGCGAGCCGGGGTTGCACCCGATGCCGTCGACCACGTCGTCGTCGGCCAGGTGCTCATGGCTGGGCAGGGGCAGGTGCCCGCCCGCCAAGCCGCCGTCAAGGCGGGGATCCCGATGAGCGTTCCCAGCGTGAACATAAACAAGGTGTGTCTATCCGGTCTCAACTCCATCTTCATTGCCCACCAGATGGTGGCGAGCGGCGAGGCTGACATCGTCGTCGCCGCGGGAATGGAATCAATGACGAATGCGCCGTACATCGCCAACGGTGCTCGCGGTGGTTTCCGCTACGGGAACACCGAGCTCGCTGACGCAATCATCAAGGACGGCCTGTGGTGCGCATTTGATGCATGCCTCATGGGTCTGGGTACCGAGCGTTACGTCGCCGGCGGCATCTCCCGCGAGGAACAGGATCGTGCCGCGATGCTCAGCCATCAGCGTGCTGCAGCGGCCGCGGCGAAGTTCGCCGATGAAATCGCTCCGGTCACCATTCCGCAGCGCAAGGGCGACCCCGTCGTCGTGTCGAGTGACGAGGGTGTGCGCGCTGCGACGACGATGGAGTCACTCGGTGCGCTAAAGCCGGCGTTCGACAAAGCAGGAACCATCACCGCCGGTAACGCAAGCCAGATCAGCGACGGTGCCAGTGCGGTCGTCGTTGCTTCGAAGAAGGCCGTCGAGAAACTCGGTGTCACCCCGCTCGGTGAGTTCGTTTCGTACGGCATGGTCGCCGGACCCGATTCGGCGTCACTGCTCACCCAACCGAGTCGGGCGATCATGCGCGCGCTCGACCGGGCGAAGTTGAAGTTGTCAAATCTCTCCCTGTTCGAGATCAACGAGGCATTCGCAGCAGTCGGAATCGCATCGATGCGCGACCTCGGCATCACCGACGACATCGTCAACGTCAACGGGGGTGCCATCGCCCTAGGCCATCCGATCGGAATGAGCGGCAATCGTCTTGCACTCACGTTGTTGCACGAGTTGCACCGCCGCGGCGGTGGCACCGGAGCCGCCGCGCTGTGCGGCGGCGGCGGTCAAGGTGACGCACTCATCGTGCGCACCGTTTCGTAACGTTCCCTGCGACTAGTCGCCGCTCATTTCGCGGCGACCGACGAGCGCACGACCAAGCGTTACCTCATCCGCAAATTCCAGATCACCGCCGACGGGGAGACCCATGGCGAGCTGCGTCACCTTCACGCCGAGCGGCCGCAACAAACGGGCGAGGTACATCGCCGTCACTTCGCCCTCCGTGTTCGGATTGAGACAGAGAATCACCTCGGTAATTCCTTCGGGGTCGAGGCGCAACAACAACTCGCGTACCTTCAACTGCTCGGGGCCGACCCCCTCGAGGGGATTGATCGAACCGAGAAGTACGTGGTATCGGCCCTTGTATTCGCCGGTGCGCTCGATGGCGACGACATCGCGTGACTCCTCCACCACGCACACGGTGGTCGCATCACGACGGTCGTCGTCGCAGATATGACACAACTCCGACTCGGAGAAGTTGAAGCAGCGTCCGCAAAATCGCACCGTTTGTCGGGCCTCGGTGATCACCGCTGCCAGTTTCGTGACGTCCTGTACCTCGGACTTCAACAGGTGAAACGCGATGCGCTGCGCCGACTTCGGCCCGATTCCGGGCAGGCGGGACAATGCGTCAATGAGCGCCTGAATCGGTCGCGAATATGCCGAAGCCATTGCGGGGTTGTCTACGACTCGGTCGGGTCGACGACTTGTGCACCCGGAAACTCGCGAGTGATCGCATCGAGGACGGCGTCGACTCCCGAACCGCGCGACTCGTCGATCTCGACATCTTCGTCGGATTCGATCACCGGTTCGGGCATTGCGGCACGCGCAGGTCGTCGCGGACCAGGAGCCGATGCTTGAGCACGACGCGATGAACCAACGCGGAACTTCACCGTCCAGTCACGGCCCGTCACCGCCTGGAGTTGTTGGTGCACCTGCGGGAGGTTCTCCTCGCATTTCTTCATGTGCATGTCGCTCGGAACATCGAAGGTGATCGTTCCGTCTTCGGCCGATGAAAAGTCGATGGCGCTGTACAGGGCTCGTGTCGTCGAGCGCAACGTACCGAGAACGCGTGGCCACAATCCCGCCATTTCTGCATCGGTCGCAGGGGTCGCACGCGGAGTCGTCGGAGTCGGCGCAGTGACGTCCGCGGGTGTTTGCCGCACGGATGTCATAGCCCGAGCTGGTACGGCTGTCGAAGATGAAGACTTCGGTGCTGTCGATGTTGTCGATGCCTTGGGAGTAGACGCCGGTGCGGACGCTACGGCGGGACGGGGTATGCCACCGGTCGAGTCTTTGGCGCGCACAGGTGTGCCGACCTCGAGCCGCTCGATGCGGGCGAGCAGTGCACTCATGTCGGTGCTCGCCTCGGCGCTGGCCAACTTCACGAGTACGACGTCGAGCACGAGCCGTGCGTCGGAAGCCCGGCGCAGTTCGATGAGCGCCTCACCGAGTACCTCGATGGCGC
The DNA here is from genome assembly GCA_964540395.1 of uncultured Bifidobacterium sp. Lineage (GTDB taxonomy): Bacteria > Actinomycetota > Acidimicrobiia > Acidimicrobiales > Ilumatobacteraceae > F1-60-MAGs027. The sequence goes on along the minus strand of CAZIME010000047.1, from coordinate 4,825 downwards.
GCACGACAGATGCCGCGCCGTAACGCGCGGCGCGGTCGGCGGCCTCGCGGGCTTGTTCTTCACCGAGTTGCACGAGGTCGGGCGCCATGATCGCCAGGAACATCTCACGTAAGTACCGCACGACACCTTCGCCGATGCCGCGCGGATCATGACCAAGCTGCACCGAGCGGGCGACCGCGGCAAGTGCAGAGCCTGGATCGTGTTCGATGAGCGCATCGACGATGTCCTCGGGGCGAATGCGATCGAGGGCTTCGCCACCGCCGGCAGCAATGAGTTCGAGCGCCGACAACGTATCGCGTGCCGAGCCACCACCCTGTTCAAGGACTTGACGCACCGCCTCGGGAGTGACAGTGAGCCCCGCGTCCTTGATCACCCATTGCACGTGTTCCTCGAGTTCGCGACTCGGCAGGAGTCGGAACTGCAGGTGCTGCGTGCGGCTGCGAATCGTTTCGTTCACCTTCTGCGGGTCGGTGGTCGCGAGCACGAAGACGACGTGGGGCGGCGGTTCCTCGAGCGTCTTGAGAAGAGCTGCTTCGGCACCTGCCGAGAGCATGTGAACTTCGTCGAGGATGAAGACCCGATGCCGGCCCGGGTTGCCCATGACGGCACGTTCGATGAGCTCGCGCACGTTGTCGACGCCGTTGTTGCTCGCCGCATCGAGCTCGAGTACATCGAAGCTCGACCCTCGCTCGATCGCCAGACACGACTCGCATTCACAGCACGGCTCACCGTCGACCGGTTGAGTGCAATTGAGCACCTTCGCAAGGATGCGCGCAGTGCTCGTTTTCCCCGTACCGCGCGGGCCGCTGAAGAGATATGCCTGCCCCTCACGCTCGTTGATGACCGCGTTGCGCAGGGCTCGTACGACGTGCTCTTGCCCCTTCAGTTCGGAAAATCGCCGTGGCCGATAGCGCCTGTATAGGGATTGTGTAGCCATCGTGAGCGAGCCTACGGGATGGAAATACGATCATCGAAGGCTCGTAGGCTTTCGTACGGGTGAGCTAACAAGAAATGAACGTAATGTCGCCAATAGACGCTCAATACACGTCCCATGCGGCCGTGCGAAACCCGTGGTTCGTAATCACCGCGATCATCGTCCTTGCTGCAATCACCGGCGGCGTGTCGTATTCCCCTCTTTTTCGCATAGCACTGCTCTTTCTGGTCATCGGCGCGTACTTCAAAATCGACACGAAGTGGCAATCCTCCGGAATGAGATTCCTCTTCGTATCCCTCGGACTGTCACTCACGGCTCTCGCCTGGGTTCTCACGGTGTCGACCGACAAGCTGTGGTGGAAATTTCTCGTCATTATCGCGTGGATGCTCGTGATGCTTGCTCTGCGTCATTTTCACGTTGATCTCACGAACCGATCAACAATTCGCATCGACTCCGGCCTTGACTTCGGTGCGCTCTACGTGGCTGTCCCGACCGTTCTCACAGTTCAAGGCTGGACGCACTTCGTTCCTCTTGTGATCAGCTCCGTCGTCACGACGCTGGTTCTTGCCATACTGCGACATCGAGTAATCCGATTCCCCGTCAAGATCCTGCTCATCACACTCAACGTTGCCGGTGCCTTGATTTCGCGCCAATGGCTTGCACGGGATGATATTCGCGTTTTTCTCTCCTTTGATCAGAACTTCCGCGCGTCGTTGGCAACGGGGCTCACTAGGTGGGGGTGGACGGATTGGAACGCCGCAGCCGGACACCCCGTGCGGTACCACTGGCTGAGTGAAGCGACTGCGGGGTTGTTTTCACGCCTCACTGGTATTGACGAGTTTGATTCCGTCGTACGACTCATTCCGATCATCGGAATTGTCGGGGCACTGCTGCTCGGAGCCACTCTGCTTCAGAAACTCGGGGTTGCGCCGCTCCCGGCGTGGGCTGCCGCCGCATTGACAGTCGGGCTACAGAATCCGTTTTCAGTTTTTTCGATCGGGACACTGTGGGGAGCATTCCTCGGTTTTGGCGTCTTGACAATTCTCGCCACACTCGTCGTCGGCAAAGAGGCCATCCGATTGTCAATAAATCACATTGCTGCAATCACCGCCATATGTGTCCTTGTCTTGATATCACAAAGTTCCGTCGGAGTCACCGTGACGTTTGTGGTTGCCGTCGCACACCTCGTACTCGTCATCCGCGGCCGTGCGACCCTGCTCGGTGTGCTCGCTCTCGGTGCTGTCCTGGCGACGGCACTTGGTGTCGTGAGTCAGACTCTGCTGCGAAGCCCGCGAGAAACACCCTTTCAGGTCACACGCATACCATTTCTTTACCACGGCATCATCGGTCTGCCCAACTCCTTCAAGGAAGCGTTTTCGCCTTGGGTTGAGCCATATTCGCAGTCACTCCTTGTCCCGATGTTCCTCATCTCAGTTGCGGTCGGGTGTGTTCTCATTCGTTCACACGAGCGAGGCAAAGCGATTTTGTTCGCAGGGTCATACGTGTTTGCAGCATGGCTCGCCATCAATCTCATCCGGATCGGTGGGCATGAGGAGCGGTTCGTTCGTGAGGGTCTCGTCGTCGCCTCGCTCTTTGGTGTCGGGGGATTCTTATCCCTGATGAGCGGATCGCCGACACCGCTTCGTCGAGTATTCGTCCTAACTTTGGTCGTCGCGGTCGCCGTCGGCACTGGCCGCTATTGGCAAGATGAGAGGAGCCCGACTACATACATCTGGGTTCACCTCACAGTCATTGCCGTCACGCTGATGCTGTTAGTTATCCAGAAAAGTAGCGGAGCGGCCTTTCTGGCTTCGACCGTCATCAGTGGGTTGCTTGCTGGAACCATACTGGGGTTTTTCCGCGAGTCGGCGGAACGTAGTCTCGCGATCGCGAGTCGATCCTTACCACCTCTCTCTTCGGTGAACGGTGACAGAGACGTCAACGAATGCCTCAATTGGATGCGACGAAATACGCCGCCCGAGACGACCGTCGCATCAAACATGTGGCGGATTCCGAACGGGGAGGAGGAGAAGTACTTTCTCGTTTCCCAGAAAACGAAGCGTCGAGTCATCGTCGACGGACCTGATTACGTGCGAAACGTCGGCGCATATGCCGACGAATCCGAGCTGGAGGATCTGAAGAACGTCGTTGATGACTTTGTCGGAACGCCGACTGTTTCGCGCCTTTACGCCCTGCGAGCGACAGGTGCTGCATATTTGATTGTTGACATGCGGCGACCTCACAGCTCACGCCTGGCGTCGTACTCACCGATGATCATGAGTACGGCGGCATGTGCAGTTCACCGTCTCTAGCAATTGATCGATCATGCCCTGACTCACGAGGTGACCTCCATTACTGTCAATTACGAATGATGACACGCTTTCGCATCGTCGTTGCCGCACTAGCAATGCTCGCCATTTGTGCTCCGGCGAATTTCGCCGCGGCTCTGTCCGAGATTCCCAACGAGGTGATTGCCAGCAACCCGGCCAAAGGCGCGACCGTGACGGTCGTTCCGACCCAGATTCAGATCACTTTCCGCAACCCGCTCGATGCTGACGACGTTGCTGCGCTCGTCGTCACGCTGCGATGCGCCGGCTCGCCCGTCTCGGTGGGCAAACCCACGGTGTCGGCGAATATGACCGATGCGGTCGCGGTTCTCACCTCGATCCCACCGTCGGGGCTGTGCGACGTCACGTGGGTGATCAACCCGCGGTCGAACAACCTCGGTGTATTCAGCTTCACCCTGTTGCTGCCGAATTCGGCGACTCCGTCACTCGACTCGCCCACCGAGACGACGATCGTCGGCGAAGTCGTTCCCACGGGTACGGCTCGTGTCGAACCGCGCTTCGGCAGCCTGCTCGGTCTCATCCGCATCGCCGAGTACCTCTTCGTTGCTGCCGTGTTCGGTGGATTGCTGTTCATCGTCATCGGCTGGCCCGAAGGCGTCCTATACGACACGTCGCTGCGCTTCCTGCGTCTGTCATGGGTGGGTGCCGTCGTGTCCATGTATTTCGTACTTGCGCTCTCATCGATGCGCGCGAGTGGCGAGAGCTTCGCTGCATCGCTCAACCTCTTTGCCTGGCCGGGGAATCTCGACAGCGGATCGGGAATCGTGTTGCTCATCCGGTTCGCGCTCGTCGCCGGCTCAGCGTGGCTCGTCTTCCGACCGCACAAGACGCTCGACCCCGCCACACAGGTGCCCGCGATTCTCTATCTGCTCGCCATGACGGCAACATACGGACTCACGCGGGTCGGCCAGAACCTTCCCTTCTTCACGTTCATCGTCGGAATGATCCACGCATGGTCGATGGGACTATGGATCGGTGCGCTCGCACTTCTGTCACGTGCAGTACTTGCCGGTCCCGGTGAGGCCGATCTCGTGGACGCCGTGCGCTACTTCGCCAAGTTCTCGGGCTCGATCATCGTCGTCACGTGCGTCACCGGAGCACTGCAGATCTACCTCATGGACGGGTCGGCGATCTTCACCACCGGGCACGGGCGCCTCAACGTTCTGCAACTTATCGTCACCGCAGCAATGATCTGGATCATGATGCTCATTCGCGCCTTCGTCACCGGACGACTGTCGCGCGAACGTAACCTCAGTGCGAAAATGGCGTGGCGTTTGCGACGCGCCATTTCGGTCGAATTGGTCGTTGGCATCGTGGTGCTCGCCCTCACGTCATGGGCCGTGACAATGCGTGCACCGAAAGCGGTCGCCGAACGTACTGCGCCGACGGCGTCGTACGTTTTCCGCGAAGAACTGTCAAACGATCGCTTCACGGTGATCCTCTCGCTCACGCCCCTCACCGTGGGAACGAATGCGATGCGCGTCGAGTTACTCGAGCCGCGCCGTATCAACAACTTCCTCATTCGCTTCACTCCTCAAGCTCC
>CAZIME010000046.1:0-9653 GCA_964540395.1 uncultured Bifidobacterium sp. | reverse complement strand
GCTTCGTCGCCGCGTCGCTCCAGGGTTGGGCCTACTGCCGTGACAACGTCGAGGCTTGCCGCGACATCGTCGTCGCCAAGGGTTCGAAGCTCGGCAACAGTCACCAGCTCTGGCAGATGAACGAGGTGAACAAGTTGATCTGGCCGGCCGCCAGCGGCGCAGGCTTCATCGACGAAGCAGCATGGAACCGCACGGCTGCGCTTTCGCAGGAGACGAAGAACCTCGAAGGCACCACGGTGCTGTCGAAGGCTCCCGATGCAGAGGCGTACACGAATGACATCGTCACCGAGGCACTCGCATTGCTCGAGGGACTCGGCGTCGACGTCAAGGGTGAGAGCTACGCACCGATCGAGGTGACGCTCAACGCGGGCGGCAACTGAGCCGCGCCGTCGTTCTGACGCAGCACGTGGCTGCGGATCGCTTCACGCGGTCCGCAGCCACGTTGCGTTTGTGGGGTCGGAGAGGTGTCAGACGTACGGACAGTGGCGGCAGCCGCTGTTGCAGCACGAACCTCGCTCGGCATGGTGCTTGGCCGTCATGACGTACAGACGCGTGAGCGGATCGAAGTAGCCCGGCGTTCCCGCGGCGAGTGCGGCGCGGTGGGCGCGCATGATGACGTCGTAGTGCGGCTCGTCGGGTGACAGCCGCGACGGATGCGGCCGGTCAAGCGGTCGGTCGGCGAGCGGCTGCTGCTGGCGCATGAGGAGTCACGATCTTGACACCTTCACGCCGTGGAGGATGAAACCGAGCTGCTCGACTCCGTCGGCAATCGACGGGGCGGGTCGGGCGAAGAATCGGTCGGCATTGACCGCAACCGTGCGCCAGGCGGGATCGAAGTCGTGTCGTACCGCCTCGGCCTCGCGTTCTGTGCGCGGCACGTCGAAACCGCACGGTCCGAGAACGACGACATTGGGCCGGGCGTCGCGCACCTGATCCCAGGTCACGCTGCGGGACGGCTCGCCCGGCCGACCGAGCACGTCATCTCCGCCGGCTGCCGCAACCATTTCCGGTATCCAGTGACCGCTGGCGAAGGGCGGATCGAGCCATTCGGCAAAGAATGTGCGCACGCGGGGGAGATTGCGAGTGGCATTGCGCACGGCAGCCACACGCTCGAGCATGCGAGTCGCGACGCCATCGCCGCGCTCGGTGACGTCGAGCGCCCGGGCCAGGGTCCGCACCGACTCGGCGACCTCGACGATGGTGCGCGGATCGAGCGACACCACCCGTGCGCCGACGTCGCACACGTCGTTGCTCGACACCGCACACACACGACACAGGTCCTGGGTGACGATGACGTCGGGCTTCAGAGCCCGCAGTATCTCCTCGTCGATGGCGTAGAGCTGTTCACCCGAGCCGACGGCGTTGCGCACCGCCTCGTCGATCGAGCGACCGTCGAGACGGAGCGAATCGACGCGGGCGACCGACACGATGGGCAGCGAGGCAACGTTGGGCGGCCAGTTGCACTCCTCGGAGCGACCAACGAGAGAATCGCGCAACCCGAGGTCGCAGATGATCTCGGTGGCGCTCGGCAAGAGCGAGACGACTCTCAACGCAGCACCCCCTCGTCGCGGCGGCGGGTGTTCAGCCCGTGTAATGGCGGTCGGCGATGTCGAGGGCCCGATCGATGATCTCGAGTCCCACGCGCACATCGTCGGCACTCGTCGTGCACGGCGGCACGACGTGGATGCGATTGAAGTGGGTGAACGGCCACAGGCCGTTCTGCTTGCAGAAGGCAACTATTTCGGCCATCGGCTTGGCATCAGCACCGGTGGCATTGAACGGCACGTACGGTTGGCGCGTGTCGCGGTTGCGCACGAGTTCGATCGCCCAGAACACTCCGAGTCCGCGCACGTCACCGACGCTCGGATGGCGATCCTTCAACCGATCGAGCTCCGGACCGATGACGTCGTTTCCGAGCATCCGTGCGTGCTCGAGCACCTTCTCCTCGCGGAAGATGTTCATCGACGCCACGGCCGCGGCGCACGCAAGCGGGTGACCGCTGTACGTGAGACCGCCCGGGAAGACGCGCTCCTTGAAGGCGTCGGCGATCTTCTGGCTGATGACGACGCCGCCGAGCGGCACGTACCCCGAGTTCACACCCTTGGCGAAACAGATGAGGTCGGGTGCAACGTGCCATTTGTTCACGGCGAACCACTCGCCGCAACGGCCGAAACCGGCCATCACCTCGTCGCACATCATCACGATGCCGAACTTCGTGCACAGGTCGCGCACGCCCTGAAGGTAGCCCTCGGGCGGAACGAGGATGCCGTTGGTGCCGACGACCGTTTCGAGGCCGATCATCGCGATCGTGCTCGGACCCTCGACCATGATGACGTCCTCGAGGTGTTGCAAAGCGCGCTCGCACTCCTCCTTGTCGTTCGCCGAGTGAAATGCCGAGCGGTACGCATACGGTCCCCAGAACTTCACCGCGCCCGACGCGCCGGTTTCGTTCGGCCAGCGGCGCGGGTCGCCCGTGAGAGCGATGGCTCCTGACGTCGCACCGTGGTACGAGCGGTACGTCGTGAGCACCTTGTGACGACCGGTGTACAGACGCGCGAGGCGCACCGCGTTCTCGGCTGCCTCGGCGCCGCCGTTGGTGAAGAACACCATGTTCAGGTCGCCGGGAGCCACCTCGGCGATCAACCGTGCCGCCTCGGAGCGCATGTCGTTGGCATGGAACGGGGCGATCGTGCACATCTTCGCCGCGTAGTCGCGGATTGCGGCGACGAGCTTGGGGTGCTGGTGTCCGATGTTCACGTTGACGAGCTGGCTCGAGAAGTCGAGGTATTCCTTGCCCGAGGCGTCCCACATGCGAGAGCCCTCGGCGCGGACGATGTCGACGGGATCGATGAGGCCCTGAGCCGACCAGGAATGAAAGACGTGCTTGCGGTCGTCGAGGTAGGCCTTGGTCTTTTCGCTCATGCGCCGAGCCTAGTGAGGGCGATAGGCGGGAATTTTCGGGGACTTCCGCCCGATCGGAGAAACCCGTACACACTCCCGAAACAAATCAGAACACGCCCGAAACACTCTCCGTACCGACCGGAAATCTGCGCGATCTACCTTTCCGTATCGACGTGGGAAGCAACGGCGCCTCCGTTCGTCATCTCAACCCTCACCACAAGGAGATTGACATGGAAAGTGCAAGTCTCACATGGGTGCTGATTTCATCGGCACTCGTGTTGTTCATGACGCCGGGTCTGGCGTTCTTCTACGGAGGCATGGATCGGCGACGCAACGTGCTGAACATGCTGATGATGAACTTCTACTGCGTGCTGGCGGTGCCGGTGCTGTGGATGGTTCTCGGCTACTCGCTGGCCCAGGTGCCATTCGAGGCCGACTTCATCGGTGGCTTCGATTCGTTCATCCTGCAGGACATCACGAAGGCCGGTGATGGCGGCACCCTCGCCACGATCGCTTTCCTCGGAATGTTCGCCGCAATCACACCTGCGCTCATCTCGGGTGCGGTGGCCGGTCGAATGAAGTTCTCCGCATGGGCGATCTTCGTTCCTGTGTGGCTGTTCGTCGTATACGTGCCCGTCTTCAAGTGGGTGTACGGCGGCTGGCTCGGCCAGCGAGGTTCACTCGACTTCGCCGGCGGTACGGCAATCCATGTGAACGCCGGAATCGCTGCTCTCGCGGCGGTGCTCGTCCTCGGGCGTCGGCGCGTCGACCCGGCGCCGCCGCATTCGATGCCACTCGTCATGATCGGTACCGGAATCCTCTGGTTCGGATGGTTTGGCTTCAATGCCGGATCTGCACTCGCCGCCAACGGGACGGCTGCGCAAGCGTTCATGAATACGTTCCTTGCCGGAGCAGCCGCGGGTCTCGCCTGGGTGCTGGTGGAGTGGATGCGCGACGGTCGTCCGACGAATCTCGGTGCGGCTTCGGGCATCGTCGCGGGCCTCGTTGCCGTCACGCCGGCGGCGGGCTACGTATCGGGCATCGCCCCTATCGTCATCGGTCTCGTTGCGGGCGCGGTGTGCTGCTACGCGGTACGACTGAAGAACAAGCTCGGCTACGACGACGCTCTCGACGTCGTCGGGGTGCACTTCGTTGGAGGTCTCGTCGGCTCGCTGCTCATCGGGTTCTTCTCCAACCCCGACTTTTTCGAGGGCAGCTATGCAGCCGGTCTTTTCTACGGCGGATCGGTCGATTTGCTCGTCGAGCAGGCGCTGGCGAACGGAGTTGCAATCGTGTGGTCATTCGTGCTGACCCTCGTCATCATGCTGATCCTCAAGGCAACGATCGGCGTGCGCGCCGATGATCAGGCAGAACTCACCGGTCTGGACCTCGCGCTCCACGCCGAAACCGCGTACCACGACTGAACGACAAAGATCCAAGGAGAAAAGTGATGAAACTCATAACAGCAATCATCAAGCCGTTCAAGCTCGATGACGTTAAGGACGCCCTGAAGGCGGCCAACATCAGCGGAGTCACGGTGTCGGAGGTGCGCGGGTTCGGCCGTCAGGGCGGACACGTCGAGACCTACCGTGGCGCGGAATACAAAGTCGACCTCATCCCGAAGGTGAGACTCGACGTCCTCGTCGACGACGCGATCGCCGACGATGTCGTCGACACCATCGTGAAGTCGGCAGCCACCGGAAAGATCGGTGACGGCAAGGTGTGGGTCACCGAAGCGTCACGCGTCGTGCGGATCCGCACGGGCGAGGAAGGACGCGACGCGATCTAACGACCGCGCTTGTTGCGCTCCCGCTCCCGACGTTCGCGTCGCGCGGCCCGCTTGGCCTCCTGGTCGGCAGCCGATACGCGAACCGGGGGCGGGAGCGTTTCGCGTGCCGGGATGACGAATCGCTCGTCCTCGGCGACGAGCCGGCGAAATCCGCCGAGTGCCACCGAATACTGCACGGACATCAGGCGCACTGCGTCGAGGCCGAACTTGTCGATCGCCTCGGGGATGAGGCCCTGCAGGTCGTCGTACGACGGATCGTCGGCACGATCGCCGAGGATCTCGACGAACCACTCGGTGCACGGTTCGCTGAGCAGAACACCGGTATCGATGATCGCCTTGCGGGCGACCATTCCCTGACGGATGCGCTGTGCCAGCGTCGGCACGTCGTCGAACGCACCGCGCGGAAGTGCGACGGTTCGCGCGAGGGCGTCGCGCAGATTCTCCGGCAGGGTGACGGCAAGTGACGCGACGACGTCGTCGGCAATCGTTTCGAAGACGGCGACGTAGCGACGTTCGACGAGAATCTGATCGCGGGCGAGGTTCATCGGCACGGTGAGTATCCCTTGTGAGAGAAGTTCGTGTACGGCGGGACGTTGCCCGCTTGTCGACTAGGCGACGACGCGAACGTTGTGCGCTTCGACGCCCTTGCGACCCTGGCCGAGTTCGAACTCGACGTTCTGGCCTGCAAGGAGGGTGCGACGACCCGTGCCCTCGATGTTCGAGAAGTGGACGAACACGTCCGCTCCATCGGGGCGAGAAATGAATCCGTAGCCCTTCTCATCGTTGAAGAACTTGACGGTACCGGTAGCCATTGCTTGCTCGTTTCTGAATTGCGTTATTGAAAGGCGCCGAAGCGCACCAATGATGCTACAACGACATTTCGCCGAAGTATCAAAATCTGGCAGAGTTTTCGCCGTGGCCGGCTCGACCCCCGCAATCCGGGCGTTGCATGATGCGGGCATCGAGCACCGGGTGCACCACTTCGACGACGACGTACCGCCCGACGCGGCCGACATCGGATATGCGAAAGCGGCGGCGCACGCGCTCGGGGTGGACGAGGTCAGGGTCTTCAAAACCCTTGTCGTGAAAGCCGACGAGCGGTTCGTCGTCGCCCTCGTTCCGTCATCGGGCAACCTCTCGTTGCGCAAGGTCGCCCGGGTCGTGGGGGTGCGGGCGGCGGCCATGGCCGCGGCGCCCGACGCCCAGCGGATGACGGGTTACGTGGTCGGTGGGATCAGCCCGTTCGGTCAGAAGCGGCGACTGACGACCGTCATCGACGAGTCGGTACGGGCGCATGCGACGGTCTTCGTCAGCGCGGGACGTCGCGGCTGGGACGTCGAGCTCGCCCCGGATGCGCTCGTCGCCGTCACCGACGCCCTCGTCGCCGACATCGTCGCGGATTAGCCCCCGACGCGTCGGGCAACGGCATGGAGTTCATCGACAACGGTCGGTACTCCGATTGACGTGGTGATGTCGGGCAAGTGTCCCGATGCGCCGGTCGTCGCCCGCCAGGTCACCTTCCACACGACCGACATCCGCGATGCGAAGCGTCCACCGGCGACGACCGACGGTCGCAACCACGTGTGCGTGCACTGTCTCGGGAGAACGTCGCGCAGGAGTTCGACGTATGGAACCCCGGGACCGCGACACGACACCTCCGGTGAACCGTCTCCGGGATCGAACTCCAAGGTGGTCGGAGTTGCCGTGGTGGTGACACCGAGTGGGCCCCGGGGCGTCGGAATCATCGCGGTGACCGATACCGGAGTCCACCAGCCGGGCGACACCCAGAACCACGATGTTGTATTCACGACTCCGGCGTGGGGCGGTGGTGCCATGGACGTGATCGGCGACGGCACCCTTTGCGACAATGTCTGCGCAGCATGGTTGGCAAGCTCGTTCTCGTCGACGTCCGGAATCCAGTGCAAAGTGACGTCACCGTCGCAGTCGCATTCGTAGAGCACGTACGTGCGCGACCCGATCCGTCGGATGACTTCGTCGGCGCTCGTTCCGTGCGAATCACGGGGGAACGCGGGTGACCACTCACACGTCGTGACGGCGGCGGTGTCGTCGACGTAGACACCGGCGACGATTGCATCGCCGCTCACGTCACCGAATGCGGCACCGCCGGGCTGCATGCCGCCGCCTACGGTGACGACGGATGCGAGGATCACAGCTGCGAGCACGGCACACCTCCGTGGCGACGGGTAACGATGTCGACGTGACTGACCCGCCACCGCGGCGTTCGATTCCGAACGTTGCCCGTTGCGACCGCCACTTTCGCGGTGTCGACGAGATGCCAGCGTGCACGGGTCGTGACGACGGATTCATCGACGATGATTTCGCCCAGTGCGGTGAAGCGTGCGTCAACGAGCACGTGGGAATCGCGCTCGCACGAATCGACGACGACGTCCCCGGAGACGGGATCGAGCGTGACGGTGTTGATCGTGAGGTCGAGACGGCCGCGCTGCGGCGACAGCCGCAGTCCGTCCCTGCGGAATCGTGCGACGGTGTCGCCCATCCGCCGTGCCTCGCTCGATCCCGGTGCCGTGAAGTCGGCAACATCGCATCGCTGCGGGTTCGTGAGGCACGCCACCCGCCGACGCACGAGAACGGCGAACGCGTCAGTAGGGGACACAGCGTCAGTAGGGGACACAGCGTCAGCGGGAGACTCAGCGTCAGCTCCTGGCACGGCGGTGCTTTGCCGTGCCGGGACATGTGACGTTGCGGATGCTTCGGCGGGTGAGCGCACAACCGACGCGGACGTTGCCGTCATGATCGTGAGACCGTTGCGATCGGTCGGTGCTGCGCACGCACCGAGCACGAGACCGGCCAGCACGGCACGGACGACGAATGTGTGCCACGTCGGCGCAGTGGCGTGCAGTCGCAGAGGCATCGTGCAACGGTGCTGTGTGCACGTCTCGCTCGTGGGCGGACGCAGTGACTCTGGTTCCGGGAACATCCGTACCTCCGGTGGACGTCGGTGATGACTGTCGAACGCGCGGCCGCAGCCGCAGGTCTCGGAACCAAGGCACATGGTGCACGACGTCGTGCCTGCAGTGCCATTCCTGCGACGAAGTACGTACGTCACTCGCGCCGTCGCCGTGGTGCCGTCCGTCGGTAGCCTTGCAAGACCCCGAAATGACCCCGAATCGACCATTGGCATGACCGAACATCCCGAATTCGCCGCCGAACAGGCGCACATTGAGCGGGCCTACGCATGCCTTGAGGACGCGCGTGCCAGCACCCTGCGCATACGCGATCTCACCGAGGCCCAGATGGGGGGAACGTTCCAGGAGCGGTACGAACGCAATTACTTCGACGAAAAGGTCGTCGCCCGACTCAACCATCTCGACATCGGTGACGCCGCTCTCGTATTCGGACGCATCGACCGCCATCCCGATCTCGGGGCCGACACCGATACGGCCGGTATCCAGGACGGGGACCGTCACCCCGAGGCATTCCACATCGGCCGCCTCGCCGTGGCCGATCGCGATGCCAATCCCGTCGTCGTCGACTGGCGCGCACCGATCGCCGAGCCCTTCTACCGGGCGACGGGTCGCGAGCCGATGGGACTCGTGCGTCGACGTCACTTCATGGTCGACGGTCCGCGCCTGCTCGCGATCGAGGACGAATCCTTCGGCGACGGTCGGCTCGGCCTCGCCGGTGACGATGCGGTGTCCGATGCACCGACGTTGCGCGGATACGGCACGTTGCTCGCCGCCCTCGGCAAGGGTCGCAGCGGACAACTGGGTGACATCGTCGCCACCATCCAGGCGGAGCAGGATGAGATCATTCGTGCTCCGCACCGCGGAGTGCTCGTCGTGCAGGGAGGGCCCGGCACCGGCAAGACGGTCGTTGCGTTGCACCGAGCCGCGTACCTTCTCTATACCCACCGGTTCCCGCTCGAGGACCAGGGTGTGCTCGTCGTCGGGCCGAACCGGGTGTTCCTGCGCTACATCGAGCGCGTGCTGCCGTCACTCGGTGAGTCGGGGATCGAGCAGGTGGTGCTCGCCGATCTCGTTCCCGGTATCTCGTTCGGTGCACACGATGACGAACGCACGCGGCGCGTGAAGGCCGATGCACGCATGGTGAAGGTGCTCGAGCGTGCCATCGCCGACCGGCAGCGTCCGATTCGTGAAGAGGTGATCATTCCGTTCGGTGCGATGCGCCTGCGACTCACTCCGCAGGAATCGGCACGAATCATTCGTCAGGCGCGACGTCGCGGCGGTCGGCACAACTCGTTGTGTCGCGCAGTCGAAGGTGAGGTCATTGCGACGATGATGGGCAAGGTCGGTGACGGCACGTTCGACCTCGCCGAAGCGCGTGATGGCTTGCGTCAGATTCCCGAGTTCCGGGCATTGATGTTTCGTGTATGGCCGTCACTCGCACCTGCCGAGTTGCTGCACGACCTGTTCGGTTCGAAGGCGCTCCTGCGCTCCGCGGCCGAGGGAATCCTCGAAGAAACGGATGCGCTATCGCTGCACCGTTCCCGTGCCGAGTCACTCGCCGCAGCCACGTTCTCCGACGCCGACGTTGCCCTCCTCGACGAGGCGCGCGATCTGCTCGGTCCGCGTCCGCGCCGCGGCGGCGTGCTCGACGAGGCCGACGACATCGCCACGTTCGGACACATCATCGTCGACGAGGCGCAGGACCTCACCCCGATGCAACTGCGGATGGTCGCGCGACGTTCGTTGAATGGTGCAATGACGGTCGTCGGTGATCTTGCCCAGGCAACCGGACCCTTTGCGCCCAACGACTGGTCGGAACTCGTACGCGTCCTCAGTCCGAAAAAGGATGCGAAAGTCGTCGATCTCACGGTGGGGTACCGCATCCCGCGCCAGATCATGGAACTCGCCTCGGGTGTCGTGAAGGCGGCGTTGCCGACGGCCATCGTGCCCACGGCGGTGCGCGAAGGTGACACCGCGCCGCGCATCGTTCGGGTCGCCGATCAGCGCGCGCTCGC
>CAZIME010000045.1:0-9701 GCA_964540395.1 uncultured Bifidobacterium sp. | reverse complement strand
CGCGCGAGCCGGTGCGGCCGCAGACGCCGTCGCCGCCGAGTTGCTCGCCGGCGAGATCCCGCTCCTCGGGCGGACCGAAGCTCAGGTGTCGGCGGATATCTCGGCGCGTCTGCTCGACCGCGGCCACGACGTCGTCAACTTCGCCATCGTCGCCGCGGGGGAGAACGCCGCTAGCCCGCACCATCATCCGGGATCGCGGGTCATCCGTCGCGGCGACATCGTGCTGTGCGATTTCGGCGGAACGATGGACGGGTACTGCAGTGACATCACGCGCTGCGTCCACATCGGCGAGCCGTCGGCGGAGGTGCGCGACGCATGGGACGTGCTACGTCGCGCGCAGCAAGCCGCCGTCGATGCGGCACGCGTCGGTGCACGTTGCGAAGACGTCGACCGCGCGGCGCGGCGGGTAATTGCCGACGCCGGATACGGCGACGAGTTCATTCACCGCACGGGACACGGCATCGGCATGGACGCGCACGAGGACCCGTACATGGTCGAGGGAAACGGTGCACTGCTCGCCGCCGGACACGCATTCAGCGTCGAACCCGGCATCTATGTCGCCGGTAAGTGGGGCATGCGGCTCGAGGACATCGTCGTGGCGACGGAGTCGGGTCCGCGACGGATGAACGACGCGCCGCGCGAACTCGTCGTTCTCTGAGCCCGCCCACCTAGGGTTGCCCGACGATGCATCTCGACGCCGCCACCGTCATGCTCCAGTGGGCCGCCGGCGGTCTGCTCTTTCTGTGGTTCACCCTGCGCGACGGAGAGATCTCCGTTGGCTATGCCAAGTTGTTGCGCGCAACGTACGGCGTCATTGCGGTCGGGTCGTTCGCGCTCGGCCTTGCGTTCTCACCCGTGCTCGTGCGCGATGTGTCGTCGGCGATCGTCGCGGTGTGCGCGTTCGCTACGTGGTCGGGGGCGCGCAGCCGCCTCGAAGTCCCCGCATTCGCCGTCGCCGTCGTCGGTCTCGTAGCCGACGTCCTCGTCGACGACACGACACAGCCGGCGCTGTGGATCGCCCGCCTCGTCGTCGGTGCAGTGTTCCTCGGTGCAGTGAGTGACGCGATGCTGCTCGGTCACTGGTATCTCGTGCAGCCCGGAATGCCGCGCCGGCTCCTCAACCGTCTCACGAACGTTCTTCTCGTCGTGTGGCCGATAGAGGTTCTCGTCCTGCTCGTTCCGACGGGAATGATCGACGTGCTCACGGGTCGCATCGACGACGGATGGAACGGTGTCCTCGGTTGGTTCTGGCTCGCGTCCGCGTCGCTCACCGGTGTTCTCGCTTGGCTCACCCGCGCGGCGCTGAAGGAGCGGCGGTACTCGGCCGTCATGGCGGCGACGGGACTCAGTTACCTCGCGATCCTCATGGGCTTCGCCACGGACGTCATCGCCCGCGCACTTCTCATGGTGTGACCGGTACGACGGTCGGTGCGCCGTCGTTAGTGTCGTGTGAGTGAACAGCGCCGGATTCCTCGGCCTTGAACGCATCGATGAGGGCAAGTTCGCACTCGACGTTGCTGCTCGGGTGGCGACCGGTGGGGGCTTCCTCTTCGGTGGCGCCGGGCTCGGTGCGGGAATCGCGGCCCTCGAGGCAGTGTCGCAGCGGCGCGTCGTGTGGGCGACGGCACAGTACCTGTCGTACGCGATGACGGGCAGCCGCGTGACAATCGACGTCACCCTCGCCGTGCACGGACACCAGATCACCCAGGGTCGTGCGGTGTGTCGCGTCGGCGACCAGGAAATCCTCACCGTCAACGCCGCACTCGGTGACCGGGAGTTCGAGGCGACGGGGCAGTTCCTCACGATGCCCGACGTTGCACCACCCGAGGAGTGCCGTCCCCGCATTCCGCGCAGCGAGCATGCGAACTCGATCATGGAGTCGCTCGAGCAGCGCGTCGCGAAGGGGCGCGACATCGCCGATCTCGACGGGACTCCGAACGACGGCCGCACGATCCTGTGGTCGCGCATTCCGGCGGTCATCGAGGGTGTCGATGCGTCGACCTTGGCGATTCTCGGTGACTTCGTGCCGATGGGCATCGGCCAGGCTCTCGGCTTGCGCGCCGCCGGCAACAGTCTCGACAACACGCTGCGCATCGTGCGCCTCGTCCCCACCGAGTGGGTCCTGCTCGACATCCGCATCGATGCCGTGCAGCGCGGTTTCGGCCACGGATCGATCCAGATGTTCGCCACCGACGGCACGCTCATGGCGACGGCGAGTCAGAGCACCATCGCGCGACTCTGGAAAGCGTGACGATACGGAAACGTGACGATGTGGAGTAGTTGGCCTCTCGAGTTCGACCCGGCGGCGTACCGCGGCCGATACGCGGATCTCGCGACGATGTCCGACGAGAAGTTGCGCCGCCATTGGCGCGATCACGGCCGAGCCGAGGGCCGCAACGCAACGGTGCTCGAGAGCCGGGACGACTTTGCCCGGCTCGTTCCGGCGTCCGCACGTGCCCTCGAGATCGGTCCGTACACGAAACCCGTGCTGCGCGGTCCGAACGTGCGGTACGCCGACGTGTGGTCGAGCGAGGATCTCGTCCGTCGGGCGACGACCGACCCGAACGTCGATCCGGCGGGGGTGCCGACGATTCATTACGTCACGGACCCGTCATCGTTGAGCATGATCGACGAGAAGTTCGACGTGGCTTTGTCGAGTCACGTCATCGAGCATCAGCCCGACCTCGTCGAACACCTGCGCCAGGTCGCGTCGGTGCTCGAACCGCACGGCGCATACATGCTCATGGTTCCCGACCATCGCTATTGCTTCGATCACTTCATGCCCGTGACGCAGCTTGCAGACGTCGTCGCGGCGCACATCGAACGACGCACGCGCCACGACATGAACTCGATCCTGCGCGCGCGGCTGCTCATGACGCACAACGACGCGCAACGTCACTGGGAGGACGACCACGGAGAGGCCGGCAGTTGTCCCGATCCGCATCTCGCGGCTCTGTCGCGGCGCGAGCGGATCGAACTCACTCTCGTGCAGAGCGAGCCGGGCGGCGCGCTGGCGACGGGGTACGTCGACTGCCATGCCTGGCATTTCACACCGGAGTCGTTCGCCGCAGTGATCGACGACCTGCGAACGAGCGGTCTCATCGACTGGGAGGTCGTTCGCGTCTATCCGACGATGCGCAACACCCTCGAGTTCTGGGCGGTGCTTCAGCGCGCGACGAAGTACTTCGCGCGCGGATGATGGAGGATGATCGCTGAGGTCGTCTGCTCGGGCTGGTACTGCCAACCCGTGTCCTCGTTGACGACGATGCCGATGCGCCCTGCCTCGAGCAGATCGGCAACCTTCGCGTTGTCCTCGAGATCGGGACACGCCGGGTAGCCCCACGAGTAGCGACCGCCGCGGTATTGCTGTCGGAACAAGCCCTGCAGGTTCGGGCCGTCCTCGGACACGAATCCCCATTCGGAGCGGATGCGGTGGTGCCAGTACTCGGCGAGAGCCTCGGCCATCTCGACACCGAGACCGTGGATGGCGAGGTACCGCTGGTACTCGTTGCGCGCAAAGAGGTCGGCGGCGATCTCGCTCACCTTCGCGCCCATCGTGACAATGTGGAAGGCGACGTAGTCGACCTCACCGGATTCGATCGGGCGGACGAAGTCGGCGATACACAGGAACGGTGCTTCACCCTGACGGGGATACGTGAATCGCGTCCGCTCGGTGGTGCGCGACTCGTCGGTCCAGATGACGAGATCGTTACCGTCGCCGTTGGCGGGGTAGTAGCCGTAGACGACCTGCGGCACGAGCATGCCCGATGCCTTGGCCTCGGCGAGCAGCGCGCGCAGTTCGGGACGGATGCGGTTCTTGAAGTCGTCGTCGGTCTCGCCGTCGATCGGGCGGTATTGCCACTGGTTGCGGAAGAGCGCCGTCTCGTTCACGTACTCGGCGATTTCGTCGATGGCGATGCCCTTCATCACCCGCGATCCGACGAACGGCGGCACGAATACTTCGTTGTCGGCGACGACTTCGGGTGAACGGCGCGGAAGATCGGCCGCAGGTGCGGAAGGGGAACGTCGTTCGGCGAGCGATCGACCCGTGGGTACGCGGCCGAATTCGGGGTCGTCGGTGCCCGTGCGCTTCATGTCCATGAGACGGTCGAGCGTGCGCAGGCCCTCGAACGCGTCCTTGCCGTAAAACACGCGCCCCCGGTACACCTCGCGCAGGTCGCGCTCGACGTAACTGCGCGTGAGAGCGGCACCACCGAGGAGAACCGGAACGTGCGCGAGCCCCTGCGCGTTGAGCTCTTCGAGATTGTCCCGCATGATGAGCGTGCTCTTCACGAGCAGGCCGCTCATTCCGAGTGCATCGGCATCGACTTCCTGCACCTTGGCGATCATCTCGCTGATCGGAATCTTGATGCCGATGTTGTGCACCTCGTACCCGTTGTTCGTGCAGATGATGTCGACGAGGTTCTTGCCGATGTCGTGGACGTCGCCCTTCACGGTGGCGAGGACGAGTTTCCCCTTGCTCGTCGAACCGGCGATGCGGTCCATGTGCGGCTCGAGGTGGCCGACGGCGGTTTTCATCGTCTCGGCACTCTGCAGGACGAACGGCAGCTGCATGCGCCCCGAGCCGAAGAGTTCACCCACTTCGCGCATCCCGTCGAGGAGCACGTCGTTGACGATGTCGAGCGCCTTCAGACCCGATGCAAGCGCCTCGTCGAGATCGGTCGTGAGGCCGTCGCGGTCACCGTCGATGATCCGCTGGCGCAGCCGATCGCGCACGGGCCAACCACTGCGGTCCGGCTTCTCGGGTTTGGCGAGGGTGACACCTTCGAACGCCGTCAGCAGCGACTGCAGCGGATCGTAGTCGTCGGTGCCTCGGTCGAAGATGAGGTCGCGGCACAGGTTGACGTGCTCGGGTGCAATGCGTGACAAGGGGAGGATCTTGCTCGCATGGACGATCGCCGCATCGAGCCCGGCCTTCACGCACTCGTCGAGGAACACGCTGTTCAACACCTGTCGTGCCGCCGCGTTGATGCCGAAGCTGACGTTCGACAGGCCCATGACGGTGAGCGCGCCGGGGATCTCCTCTTTGATGCGTCGAATTGCCTCGATGCTCTCCATGCCGTCGCGGCGCAGCGTCGGATCACCCGTGGTGAGCGGGAACGTGAGCGGATCGAAGATGAGGTCCTCCGCCTTCAGTCCGTATCGACCGGTGGCGATGTCGTGCAAACGGTGCGCGATGCGCATCTTCCACTCGACGTCGCGAGCCTGGCCCTGCTCGTCGATCAGTAGACAGATGACGGCGGCGCCGTAGTCGCGCGCGAGTGAAAAGACCCGGTCCATGCGCCGGCCGGGCTCCTCGCCGTCCTCGAGATTCGCACTGTTGAGGATGCAGCGGCCACCGGCGAGCTGGAGTGCAGTCTCCATCACCTCGGGCTCGGTCGAGTCGATGACGAGCGGCACGCTCGCTTGACCCGCGAAGCGGCTCGTGACGTCGTGCATGTCGTGCGTGCCGTCGCGACCGACGTAGTCGACGCACACGTCGAGAACGTGTGCACCCTCGCGAATCTGCTCGTTGGCCATCGCAGTGCACGTGTCCCAGTCGGCGGCGAGCAATGCGTCGCGGAAGGCCCGCGAACCGTTGGCATTCGTACGCTCGCCGATGTACAAGACGCTGTTGTCCTGACGGAGCGTGACGGGGGAGTACAACGAAGTAACGCTCGGTTCGTGGTGGGGGGTACGTCTGGCCGGCGTGACGTTGCGCACCGCTTCGACGACCAGACGCAGGTGCTCGGGAGTCGTGCCGCAGCATCCCCCGACGACGTTGATGCCGAGATCGGCGACGTGGTGGCGGTGGAACTCGGCCAGTTGCGCCGGCGTGAGGTCGTAGTGCGTACGCCCGTCGACGACGCTCGGCAGACCGGCGTTCGGCAGCACGCTGACCGGAACCGGGCAGTGGCGGGAGAGATGGCGCAGATGCTCCTGCATTTCGGCGGGGCCGGTCGCACAGTTGATGCCGATGACGTCGGGCGACATCGGCAGCAGTGCGGCGAGGGCGGCACCGATTTCGGTGCCGACGAGCATGCGCCCCGTCGTCTCCATCGTCACCTGCACCTGGATCGGCACCTCGCGTCCGACCAGACGCATCGCTCGGCGCGCACCCTGCATCGCCGCCTTGATCTGCAGCAGGTCCATGCACGTCTCGATGAGGAAAAGGTCGATCCCGCCGTCGAGCAGCGCACGACCGTGCTCCTCGTAGGTGTCGCGCAGTTCGACGAAACCGATGTGACCGAGACTCGGCAACTTGGTGCCCGGTCCGACGCTGCCGGCGACGAAGCGGGGTCGACCGTCGGTTGCATGCGAGTCGGCGACCTCGCGTGCGATGCGTGCCGCGGCACGGGTGATCTCGTAGGCGCGCTCGGCGATGCCGTATTCGGCGAGAACGGTGGAGAACGAGCCGAACGTCGCCGTTTCGATGGCGTCGACGCCGACTCGCAGGAACTCGTCGTGCATCTCGGCGATGACGTCGGGTCGCGTGACGGCGAGCAACTCGTTGCAACCCTCGAGGTGCTGACCCCCGAAATCGTCGGCCGTGAGGTCCTTGCCCTGTACGTACGTGCCGAATGCACCGTCGAACACGACGACCCGCTCGTTGACTGCCCGAACGTAGGCGGAGACTTCGGTGCTGCGCATCGTGCCCGTCAGGCTAAGACACGTAGCATCGTCGGAGATGGCTCGGGACAAGGTGTACACGCGAGCCGGCGATGATGGCACGACGGGATTGCTGTACGGCGGTCGCGTACCGAAGGACTCCGCCCTGCCACGCGCCTACGGTGCGGTCGACGAGGCGCAGGCCGTACTCGGTTTGGTGCGTGCGGAATCGGGGAAAGGCTCCGAGCTCGATGATGCACTCGTGCACATCATGCGCGACCTCTGGGTGCTCATGGCCGAGCTTGCGACACTGCCGGAGAACCGCAACAAGCTCGTCGACGGAAAGTCGCGTGTCACCGAGGCGATGGTGACGAAGTTGGAGAACATGATCGACTCCCTCGACGAGCGGTTCACGCCGCCGACCGAGTTCGTCGTACCCGGACAGAACACCGTGTCGGCCCTGCTCGACGTGGCGCGCACGGTCGTGCGACGCGCCGAGCGTCACGCTTTGTCCGCGGCACCGCCACCGTCGCACACCGGTCCGTACCTCAACCGGCTGAGCGACTTGTTGTGGACCTTGGCGCGATGGCAGGAGGGTGAGTCCCTCCCCGTGCGCAGCGTCACCGACTGACCCGCGCGTCAACGGTCGCTCACCGAACGACGTGCGATCACCGATTCCCACGAACGGGTCGGTCGGTTCGACGATCGCCACAGCGTCGAATTTCCGCGCAGATTCGGTCTTACTAGGCTTGCGCGTCATGACCCACAATCAACTTGCAGTCACCGTCGTCCGTGCAACGACCGCCACCGAAGCCGTCGGCATCCCCGTCACGACGGACAAGGCGGTTCCCGCCGAGCTCGGAATCTCCCGCGCGCAGCTCGGCGCCCTCGGTTTCGACGGCTCCGTCGGACAGGCGCAGGTCGTGCCGTCGTCGGGCAACAAGGTGATGATCGCCGTCGGCGTCGGCGCCGGAACCTCGGCAACGGTCGACGATCTGCGTAACGCCGCCGCCGCGCTCGCCCGCGCCGCGGGCAAGGTGAAGTCGTTGTCGACCACCCTTGCCGCAGCGGGCCGCGCCGACAAGGCGAGTGCCGCACAGGCCGTCACCGAGGGTCTCATCCTTGCGACGAACCGGTACGGCGCGTTGAAGTCGGACCGCAACTTCGGTTCGAAGCTGACTGCTGTCGAGCTCGTTGCCGACCCGAAGTCGTTCGCGGCGACGTCGAACGGCTGCAAGCGCGGAATGATCGTCGGGTCTGCCGTCGCCATGGCCCGTGACTTCATCAACATGCCGCCGGCGCACCTCACCGCCAAGGCGTTCGCCGACCACGCGCAACGTATCGCCGCGGACACCGGTCTGCGCGTCGAGGTGTACGACAAGGACAAGCTGCTGGCCATGGGCTGCGGCGGAATCGTCGGTGTTAATCGCGGCAGTACGCAGCCGCCGCGCATGGTGAAACTCGTGTACCGCGCACCCCGCACGCGGGCGAAGGGCGCATCGAAGTCACCGGCCGGCAAGAAGTCGTCGCGTCCGCATCTCGTCATGGTCGGCAAGGGCGTCATGTACGACTCGGGTGGAATCAGCCTGAAGCCGTCGGATCCGTCGCACGCGATGATGAAGGCCGACATGAGCGGCGCTGCCGCAGTTCTCGCGACGATGAGCACGCTGAAGGCGCTCGGTTGCCGGTCCGACGTCACGGCGTACCTCATGTGTACCGACAACCTGCCGTCCGGGAGTGCGCTCGCGATGGGCGACGTCCTTACGATGCGCAACGGCAAGACCGTCGAAATTCACAACACCGATGCCGAGGGTCGTCTCATCCTCGCCGACGGTTTGTCGCTCGCCGCCGAACTGAAGCCCGATGCAATCGTGGATATTGCGACGCTCACGGGTGCGTGCCAACGCGCACTCGGTGCCGCAATGTCGGGCGTCATGGGCAACGACGACCGGTTCGTCGGTCAGGTGCTCGATGCCGGCAAGGCGACGGATGAGAAGGTGTGGCAGTTGCCCCTCGAGCGCAGCTACCGCAAGATGCTCGACTCGTACATCGCCGACATGAAGAACGTCGGTGGCGGAGACGCGGGTGCGATCACGGCGGCGCTGTTCCTCGACGAGTTCACCGGCGGAGTTCCGTGGGCGCACATCGACATCGCCGGTCCGATGTGGGCCGATTCCGATGCCGGTTGGTTGCAGCGCGGCGGTACCGCGTACGGCACCCGACTGCTCATCGAACTCGCCGAGTCGTTCCGCCGCCGCTAGACGCTCCGGCGCCACAGCGCTGCATCGTTACCCCGACGTATTGACCCGACGTACTTGATACGACGAATTGATACGACGTATTGATACGACGTATTGATTCGGCGACGTGTCGTTACGCAGTTGCCCAGACGAGGATCTCTGCCGACGTCGTTGCGGTGAATCGAGACTCGCCGTGCTTCGTGAGACGGATTCCATCTCCTGCGGCGACATTAAGGAGGCGGCTTCCGCCTCCTGCGGCGACATCGCGTGCGTCCGATGAGAGGGGATCGAAGCGACCGACGCCACGGGCGATGAACACGTGTACGTGAGCATCGGCAGGAATCGTCACCGATTCTCCGGCGGCGAGTCGGGCGACGCTGAATTCGGCATCGCGTTGGTTGATGTGGATGGCGCCGGGATGGTTCTTTCCCGAGGCAATGACGCACAAGCCGCCCTCGGCGAGCGAATCGTTGAGATCGCGTTGCTCGTATCCGGGAGCGATGCCTGCGGTGTCGGGTCGCACCCACATTTGGATGAAGTGGACCGGTTCGGTGTCGCTCGCGTTGTACTCGGAGTGCGCGATCCCCGTTCCGGCCGACATGCGCTGGGCGAGACCGGGGTAGAGAATGCCGTGATTGCCCTGCGAGTCGCGGTGTTCGAGACGACCCTCGAGCACCCACGTGACGATCTCCATGTCGCGGTGCGAGTGGGTGCCGAAACCCCCCGACGGTGCGACGCGATCGTCGTTGTTCACGAGCAGCAGACCGTGGTTGACGTGGTCGGGGTGGTAGTGGCTGCCGAAGGAGAACGAGTGCCACGAATCGAGCCAGTCGATTCGGGTGTGGAGACGTT